>CALFNG010000563.1 GCA_937902985.1 uncultured Myxococcales bacterium | reverse complement strand
ACCCGAGTCACCTCATCGTGAGGTGGAACGGGTCGTCCCTACCGGAACCGCCCTCGGCGCCTCTGCGGCCAATCTCCCTCTCCTTTTCCAAAAGAGGAGCATTGCCGCCAGGCCTGCCTCGAGAGCAACGGTCGATCCGCGACGCGACGCCGACGTTTGCCCTCGAGGGGTGCCGGCCGTAGCATGGAAGGCATGAATTTCCCGATGCCGAAGCGATCGCTTCGCGAATACATCGCGCTCTACCAGAAAGAACACACGACCCTCGGCAACAAGCTGACGCACATGGTCGGCATCCCGATGATCGTGGCTTCGATTCCCACCACGCTCGTCAATCCGCCGCTCGCGGGTGGACTGTTCGCGGCGGGCTGGGCGCTGCAATTCGCGGGGCACTACGTCTTCGAGAAGAACAAGCCCTCGTTCTACGGGGACCCGTACTACTTGCTGGTCGGCCCGGCGTGGGTAGCGGCCGAGTGGCTCGAGTTCGTGGGGCTGCCCGTTCCCGAAGCGCTGACTGCGGCCCCCGCCGGGCAAAGCGAGGCGCACGCGAGCCCATCGCACGCGAACGGCGAGACCTTCTCTCCCGCCGTCAGCTGATGGCCCGACCGGGCGCTGACCGAAGGAGAGCGAGCGCCACGGCCTTGCGCGTCGCGTCGCCGGGCCCGACGCACGCTGGGCACCCCGTCGCACAGGGGCAGGTCTCGATCATCTGACGCGTTCGATCGAGGAGCACGTCGCGTTGCTCCCAGATGCGCTCCGCGAGGCCGGTGCCGCCGGGGACGTGCTCGTAGAGGAAGAGCGTCGGGCTGTAGCCGGGGCGCGGACCGCCTCGCTGACGGCCTGGCACGCCCTTTCTTTGCGGGCCCGGGCCGCTCTCGTCGCTGCAGTCGCTTTCGTCGTCGTCGTCGTCGCCGTCGACCGGTCGGCCTCCGGTGCCTTCGACGTCGCCGAGAGTCGCGCCGAGGTCGCGCGGGTCGCACATGAGCGCGAGGGTGGCCACGGTTTCGAGCGCGAGCCCGATTCCCCGAAGCCCGTCGATGGCTGCGGGGCGTCCGGCCTGCGCCTCGGCGAGGGCTGGCTCGGGTAGCGTCAACCAGAACGCCGTCGTGTGCATTTGCATCTCGGGCAGCCGCACGTCGCCGTATCCCGCGTTCTCGTGCGTGTAGAACTTGATCTTCTTGTAGCCGATCACCTTCTCGACCACCGCGACCTCGCCCCAGCCGCTCGGCCAAGGCGCCCGGCGCGGGCCGACGCTCGCGATCCCGAGGGCGCTCTCTTCGATGACCGAGACCTGCACGAACGTCATCGCCTCGGTCCAGTAGTCGGGCTCCACGCGGCGCACGAAGGCCTTGTGGTTCTCGTAGTCGAAGCGCTCGACCTGCCAGCACTCGCCGTCGTGCTGGTAGATGGCCTGCTCGTGCAGCATCGTGTGGGCGGCGCGCCAGTCGAGCTCGGCGATCGAACGGTCGTGCGCGACGTCGACGATGACGACGTTGTCCCAGCCGACGCTACGAAGCGAGACGTCGTTGGCCGGGTACACGTCGGCCGCCCAGTGAAACCTCCCCCCGGACTCGTGGACCACCCGGTGGCGCGCGAGGAACGAAAGCGCGTCGGTGGTCTCGGCCGCGCCGAGCGAACCGAACGCGTCACCCCTGGTGAAGGGCAGCTCGAACGCGGCGCACTTCACGTGGCTGACGAGGACCTCGACGTTGTCGGGATCGATGCGAGCCTGCTCGACGGGAGCGCCCAGCAAGAAGTCGGGCTCGCGCGCGAGGTATTGATCGAGCGGGGCGCTCGACGCGACGAGCACGCAGATGCTCTCGCCGCCCCGCCGGCCCGCGCGGCCGAAGCGTTGCCAGGTGGCCGCGACCGACCCCGGATATCCGGCGCACACGACGGCGTCGAGCTCGCCGATGTCGATCCCGAGCTCGAGCGCGTTCGTCGCCACGACCCCCAGGATCTCGCCGTCGCGGAGGCGCCGCTCGATGTCCCGGCGCTGCTGCGGCAGGTACCCGCCCCGGTACGCCACGATGCTCGCCGGATCGATCCCGGCGCCGCGGTCGGTGCGCCGTGACTTGGTCGCCACCGCGTCGCGTAGGTAGCGGAGCATCACCTCGACGGCGTTGCGCGACTGCCCGAAGACCAGCGTCGGCACCCGGGCCGCCACCAGATCCGAGGCCAGCATCACCGCCTGTTTCACGTAGCTCGCGCGGATCCCGAGCTCTTGATTGACGACCGGGGGGTTGAAGAGAAAGAAGCGGCGCTGGCCACGGGGCGCGCCGCTCTCGCCCACGAGCTCGACCTCGCTCTCGTCGACTCCGAAGAGACGCGCCGCGTGCTCCCGCGGGTTGCCGATGGTCGCGGTGGCCCCGAGGATGCGCGGATTCGAGCCGTGGAAGCGTGCGATCCGCATCATGCGACGGAGCACATTGGCGACGTGGGAGCCGAAGACGCCGCGGTACGTGTGGATCTCGTCGACCACGATGTACTTCAGGTTTTGCAGCGTTCGCGCCCAGCTCGCGTGGTGGGGGAGAATGCCGGTATGGAGCATGTCGGGGTTGGTCAAGATGACGCGCGCCCGCTCGCGCGCGGCCCTGCGCGCGTCGCCCGGCGTGTCGCCGTCGTAAACGACCGCGCCCGCGTCGAGTCCTGCCGCGGACATCAGCTCCCTGAGGCCCGCCTCCTGGTCGCGCGCGAGGGCCTTCGTGGGAAAGAGGTACATGGCCCGCGCCTCGGGGTCGCGGGAGAGCGCCTCGAGCACCGGGACGTGAAAGCAGAGGCTCTTGCCGCTGGCTGTGGGGGTCGCGACGATCACGTGCCGGCCCCCGAGAGCGGCGTCGATCGCCTGCTTCTGGTGAGAGTAGAGCCGCTCGATCCCCCGGCTCGCGAGGGCCCCGCGAATCCCACCGGCGAGCGCGGGCATGTCGCCGTAAGCGCCGCCGCTGCCCGGCAGGGTCTCGTCGGTGCAAAGGCACGGTTTCACGATCGAGCTCGCCAGCCACCGGGAAAGAACCGAGGTCACCCCGCGTTGACTCTTCCAGGGGGCCAGCGGCATCGTGGATAGCTAAACAAATGTATCGTACCCTCGCAACCTGCGAACACCCCGGGAGCACGGTTTACGGTCCTGCCGCCTTTGCGAGGACCCCACAATCCATTAGATCGCCTCGAGCCGCCTTGAACGAACCCACCGAAGCCCACGCACCCGAACCTGGCGGAAGTCGCGGACACGGCGTGGCCTCCGTGCCTGGCGGCGGCCCCCTCCCCCCGGCCGACGCGCCGGAGAAGCTGGCCACTCCCTACGGAGCCACCCGGGCGTGGCCCGACTATGGCCGGCCGACGCCGTCGTACGCGTTCCTGGTCATCGTGTCGCTCTTGACGCTCGCCGCCGACATCGGCACCAAGAGCTGGGCCGAGCACCACCTCGACGGCTATCCGGGCATTCTCGAGGTCTGGAAGGACCACCTCGCGCTGATCCTCGCGAAGAACCGCGGCGGCGCCTGGGGGCTCCTCCAGTCGACGAGCGAGAACGTTCGCAGGCCCTTTTTCCTCCTGGTCTCGGTGGCCGCGATCGCGTTCATCATGACGCTCTATCGCCGCCTGCAGCCCCGCCAGCGGGCCCTCCAGTGGGGGCTACCCCTCGTTCTCGGCGGCGCGCTCGGTAACGTGTTCGATCGCATCCGCTACGGGCACGTCATCGACTTCATCGACGCGCACGTCGGGGAGCACCACTGGCCGACCTTCAACGTGGCCGACATCGCCATCTGCGTCGGCGTTGGGCTCATGGCGGTCGACATGTTCACGAGCAAGCGGGGCAGAGGGGTCGTGCTCCGCGCGCCCACGGTGCCGCCGGCGCAGTCGGGCGAGGCCCTGCCCGAACCCTACGCCTGGTATCCCGTCGTCGAAGCGAACGGTCACGTGGCCGGCGCGCCCGTCGTGCCCGCGGCTCTGTCCCCGGTCGCGGCGCCGGTCGAACCGGCGCCGCCGATCGTCGAGTCGAGCGAAGCGGCCCACGCCGCGGCGCCGCCACCCGAAGCGCCCTGACGCGAGCGACCGACGACGGAGTCCGCGTCGACGTGCACCCCGATCTCTTCCAGCTCTTCGGGATCTCGTTCCCGTCGTACTTCGTGCTCCTGCTGTCGGGCTTTCTGTTCGCCACGGCGGCCGGCGCGCTGTGGGCCCGCCGGATCGGCGAGAGCGCCGACGTGGTAGTCGATCTCGGGCTCGCGATGCTCCTGGCCGGCGTGGTCGGTGCGCGCCTGCTGCACGTCGTCGCAGACGGCTATTTCATGGACTACGTGCACCTGTGCACCGACCCGTCGCTCGTCGACTGGCCCGTCGATCGCGTCGACTGCCTGTCGCCCGCGTACGGCGGCGTGTGGGATGGGGCGCGGAGCGTGTGCCACCCCAGGTCGCCCGATTGCTTCGCCTGGGCGAAGTTCTGGGCCGGAGGGCTCACGTATTACGGGGGGCTCATCGCGGCGTCGGGTGCGGCGTGGCTGCTCCTCAAGCGCGACAAGTTCCCCTTCTGGAAGGCCGCGGACATGGCCGGGTTCGCGATCCCGATCGGTCTCGGCTTCGGTCGCATGGGCTGCCTGCTCGCCGGCTGCTGCTTCGGTACGACGTGCGACCTGCCCTGGGCCATCTCGTTCCCGTGGCGGAGCGCCGCGAGCGAAGAGCAGTTTCGCGATCACCTGCTGGCGTCGCCGAAGATGTGGAGCCTGCCGGTGCACCCGACGCAGCTCTACGAGTCGGCGGCCTCGCTCGCGATCGCCGCCGTGTGCCTGCTCTGGGTGCACGGAAGAAAGCGGTACGATGGGCAGGTCTTCGCCGCGTTCCTCGCGCTCTACGCCGTGGCGCGCTTCGGGCTCGAGACCCTACGTCGCGACGACCGCGGCGGGCTCCTCGGGCTC
Organism: uncultured Myxococcales bacterium; assembly: GCA_937902985.1. Taxonomy (GTDB): domain Bacteria; phylum Myxococcota_A; class Polyangia; order Polyangiales; family Polyangiaceae; genus Palsa-1150. Next base: position 7,245 of record CALFNG010000563.1, on the reverse strand, counting down.
TCGACCTCGCAGCTGCTCGGAGTGGCGATGCTCGGCGTCGCGGCGGCCATTCACTTCACGCGAGGCAAGAAGCCGTCGCTCGGGTCGGCCGCTGCGACGTGATCGACCCACGCCCCTGCTCAGCACCCGCTCACGCAAGCTTGAGGAGCTTGTCGAGGAGGCGGTCGAGGGCGTCGAGGTCGGCGTAAGGGATGGCGATCTCGCCCTTGTTGCCGCGGTCACGAACCTCGACCTTGGTCCCGAGCGCGCGGATCAAGCGGTGCTCGAGATCCCGCACGCTGGGGCTGCTCTTGATCGGATCCTTGGCGTCCCCCGCGCTCTTCGCCTTGGTGGCCTTGGTGGCCTTGGTGACGTGCGTGCGAACGAGGGCCTCGGTGGCGCGCACGTTCAATCCTCCGCGGACGACGCGGTCGGCGAGCTGCTCGATGGTCGCGGCGTCGTTCGCACCGAGGAGCGCCCTCGCGTGCCCCTCGGTGAGCTCGGCGGCCACGACGCGCGCACGTACGCGGGCCGGGAGCTTGAGGAGGCGGAGCACGTTCGCGATGGTCGTCCGGTCCTTGCCCAGCCGATCGGCGAGCGCTTCTTGCGTGTACGCGTGGTCGCGTAGCAGCCGCTCGTACGCCTCGGCGAGCTCGATGGCGTTCAGGTCTTCGCGCTGTACGTTCTCGATGAGCGCGAGCTCGAACGCGCTCTCGGGGCTCACGTCCTTGACGACGACCAGCGCCTCGCGCACGCCCGCTCTCTGGAGCGCGCGCCACCGCCGTTCGCCCGCGATGAGCTCGAACTTGTCGGCACCGGGCACGCGGCGAACGACCAGGGGCTCGATGAGCCCGTGCTCTCGGATGCTCTGCGCGAGCTCGTCGAGCTTGGCCGTGTCGAAGCGCTGCCTCGGCTGCCCCTTCTGGGGAATGATCTTCTCGACAGGGCAGGCGAAGACGCTCTTGTCGCCGTAGTTCAGCGCGGGCGCGGCCGGCAGCAGCGCGTCGAGGCCTCGCCCGAGCGCGCGTCGCTTCGTCTCCGGCCCGCTCATTTGCCGGCTCGCTTCTCCGCGGCTCCCATCGCGGCGCCCGCTCCGCCCCCGGTGCGGCCGGCCGCCCACGCGCTCGAGAGGAGCTCTCGCGCGAGGGACAGATACCCCTGCGCCCCCTTGGATTGGACGTCGTAGAGCAACGCCGGCTTGCCGTGCGACGGGGCCTCGCTCAGCCGGACGTTGCGCGGAATGACCGAGTCGAACACGCGAAAGTGTCGCTTCACCTCTTCGGCCACCTGGTGGGCGAGGTTGTTTCGCGGGTCGAACATCGTGAGCACGATGCCCTCGACCTCGAGGCGCGGGTTCATCGTGCGCACGCGGTCGATCGTCGCCATCAGGGCGGTCAGCCCCTCGAGCGCGTAGTACTCGCACTGCATCGGCACGAGCACCCGGTCGGCCGCGGAGAGCGCGTTCACCGTGAGCAGCCCCAGCGACGGCGGGCAGTCGATGAAGACGTAGTCGAACGGGTCGTCGCGAAGGAGCTCGTCGAGCAGGCCTCGGAGCTTGTACGAACGATCGGGATCGTCGACGAGCTCGAACTCCACGGCGATGAGATCTTGCTTGCTGGGCACGAGCGTCAGGCTCGACAGCTCCGTGGGCCGCATGACGTCGCGCAGCGTCGCCCGCCCGATGAGCGCGTCGTACACGCTGAGCTCCACGGTTCGGGGATGGACCCCGATGCCGCTGCTCGCGTTGCCCTGCGGATCGAGATCGACGAGCAACGTCCGTCGCTCGGCTGCGGCGACGCTCGCCGCCAGGTTGACTGCCGTGGTCGTCTTGCCAACGCCGCCCTTCTGGTTGACCACAGCGAACACGCGAGGGCCGTTCGGGGCACGCGCATCGCGGCCATCGCGATCGCCGCGACCCGTTCGATCGCCGCGCGTCGCGCCCGGCTTACTCATTCTGGCTCACGCACGGGGTCATGCTCGAGGGTCATGCTCGCGACCCCTCTCTAGCCCGCTCGCGTTCGCGGCGGGACAAATCGATGCCGTTTTCTTTGGGGCCATTAGGGTGCGTAGTACGGTGTCCGTAGATGTAGGACAACACGAAGCGGTCGAGGCGAAGGGATGGGTATGCGCATGCGGCGGCACCTCGCACAACTCGCGCACGTGTTCGAGACGAACGATGAGGACGAGTCGATGGATGCCGTGGTGAGGCGCTTCTGGTCGAGGACCAAGCCGGCATCCGGTGGGCAAATCGAGCGAAATAGCGGCGGGTCGGTCGTCGTCGACCTCGCTCGGTGGTCGAAGACCCACGGCCAGTGCGCCACGTAACTACTGGCCAAACGAGCCAACGAGGCGACGAGCCGACAGCCAACGAGACAGACGCGCGCGTCGAAAGCGCTCGATGAAGGTCGAGCGGCCCGTGGGCTCGATGTGTGCGCGTCGCGTGTCGTCGCGGCGCGAAGAATTTCTGAGAGGAGAGGCGATCATGAGCGTGCCCCGAAGCTACAGGACCATCGAAGAGTTCGAGCGCGAAGAGCTCCGGCCGAGTAACAAAGCGGGCTTCTCGCTCGACGATCTGATGCAAGAGACCATGCTCCACGAGAGCGATCTCTTGTTCGACGATCAGCACGACGAGTACGAGGTCGACGAAGACGACGACGACTGACGACAGGCATTTTGCGTCGCGCGTCGCCCGCGCCAAGCCCGGGCCTTGCTTTCCGGACGCGGACCATTAACCTCCGCGTCCCCATGCAAGTCCAGGTTGCGCGCATCTCGCCGGTGGTGATGGAGCTCGCCGTCGAAGTCCCGGCGGACGCCGTTCGCGTCGAGGTCGAGAAGGCTTACTCGACTCTCCAGCGCAAAGCGCGCGTCCGGGGCTTCCGTCCCGGCAAGGCCCCCCGGCAGGTGCTCGCGCACCTTTACGGGCCGCAGGTCGCCAGCGATGTCGTCAACGCGATCGTCAACGGCACCCTCCCGAAGGCGCTGTCCGAGAACAACGTCCAGCCGATCAACCAGCCGAAGGTCGAGGCCGGCAAGTTCGATCAGGCGTCGACGTTCTCGTACAAGGCGCGCTTCGAGGTGCAGCCCGAGATCACCGACGTCTCGTACGAAGGCCTCGACCTCGTCCGGCCGCCCGAGGCGGCAACGGAGGCGTCGGTCGACGAGCAGCTCGAGCTCCTGCGCCGCCAGCACGCGAGCCTCAAGGCCCCCGAGCCCGCGCGCGCCGCCCAGAAGGGCGACGTGGTGACCATCGACTTCACGCTCTCGGTCGCGGGCAAAGACGTCAAAGAGGGCGGGGGTGACGGGCTCCCCCTCGAGGTGGGGTCGGGGCAGATCCTGCCCGAGCTCGACGCGGCGCTCGCCGGCAAGAACGGCGAGGACAAGTTCATCGTCGAGGCCAGGTTCCCCGATGGACACCCGACCAAGGAGCTGGCCGGCAAGGTCGGCACGCTCCACGTGGTGATCAAGGACATCAAGGAGCGTATCCTCCCGTCGCTCGACGACGAGTTCGCCAAGGACGTCGGGGCTTTCCAGACGCTCGTCGAGCTTCGCGCCGACATCCACACCAAGCTCGAGAAGGTGCTCAAGGATCGGGCCGAGTCGGCGCTCGCCGAGCAGATCGTCGAGAAGCTCAACGAGAAGAACCCCCTCGACGTGCCGCCGTCGCTCGTCGAGCAGCAGTGCCGCATGATGGAGAGGGAGCTCCTCCAGAACGCACGCCGCGCGGGCCAGAGAATCTCGGCCGATGACTTCGCCAAGGTGCACGGGCAGGTCCACGCCGACGCCGAGAAGAAGGTGCGCGCCGGCCTCTTGATGGGCGCGATCGCCAAAAAGCTCGAGGTCAAGGTGACCGACGAAGACATCCAGAAAGGCCTGGAAGAGCTGTCGGCGGAGACCGGCAAGAACGTCGCGAAGCTCCGCGCGGAGTACAATGAACCGCAGCGGCGCCAGATCCTCCTGGGAATGATCCTCGAAGACAAAGTGCTCGACGTGATCGAGGGCAAAGCGAATATCCGCACCGGTGAGGCCCTTCCGGCGGCTACCGAGACCGCGGCCGCATCATCCGAAACCAAGACTGGCTGACAGCGCTCCCGGTTGCCCCGGGGGGACGCGGTCAAAACCTCGCGAGGGATCCATGTCGACGAAGCGTCCCGAGAACCGAACCCAGGCCATCCGTACCCTCGAAGCGGTACGCGACTTCATCCCGTACCCGACGGTCGTCGAGACGACGCACCGCGGCGAGCGGAACTGGGACATCTTCAGCCGCTTGCTCAAGGACCGCATCGTCTTTCTCGGCACCGAGATCAACGACGACGTGGCCAACATCATCATCGCCCAGTTTCTCTTTCTCGAGAGCGAAGATCCCGACAAGGAGATCATGCTCTACATCAACAGCCCGGGCGGCGTGGTGACGAGCGGTCTCGCCATCTTCGACACGATGCAGTACGTGCGCTCCACCGTGAGCACCACGTGCCTCGGCATGGCGGCGTCGATGGCCGCGGTGCTGCTGGCGGCCGGCATCAAGGGCCGGCGGACGGCGCTCCCCAACGCGCGGGTCATGATCCATCAGCCGCTCGGCGGCGCCCGCGGTCAGGCGACCGACATCGAGATCCAGGCTCGCGAGATCCGCCACCTCAAAGAGGTGATCACCGACATCCTCGCGACGGCCACGGGCAAGCCCAAGGACCTCATCCACAAAGACATCGACCGCGACTTCTACATGGGAGCGGCGCAGGCCAAGGAATACGGCCTCATCGACGACGTGCTTCCGCCGCGTAAGAAGGGCGGCGTCGAACGAGACGAGAAGCCGTCTCGCGAGCGCTAGGCGACGATCCCGGCGAGGGGGCCACGCTTTGAGCCAGGCCAGCGCCTGGGACCAGGACGAGGGCGGAGGCGAGGGCGAGTTCGAGTGCGTCCCGCCGGGACCAGGGAACCGCACAAGCTTGCGACGATGGGGGGGTGGGTCTAAGCTTTCCCACGATATGCGCAGGTGCTTGTGGCAACGGCGTGCTCGGGTGAGCGCGATCGAGAACTGAGCGCGAGACGAGTCGACACGACACGAGGCGAGCTTTGGAACGCAGACGGGACGATCACCAGAACGGCAATCTGAACTGCTCTTTCTGCGGCAAGTCGCAGAAAGAGGTGAAGAAGCTCATTGCCGGCCCGACCGTCTACATCTGCGACGAGTGCATCGGGCTGTGCAACGACATCATCGCCGAAGAGGTCGAGAAGGACGAGCCGTACGCCGGGTCGACGCCGGTCCCCAAGCCGTCGGAGATCAAGTCGATCCTCGATGACTACGTCATCGGGCAGGACCGCGCGAAGAAGATCCTCGCCGTCGCCGTTCACAACCACTACAAGCGCATCGATTCGCGCGTCGGTGCCGACGACGTCGAGCTCGCGAAGTCGAACATCTTGCTGCTCGGGCCCACGGGCACCGGCAAGACGCTGCTCGCGCAGACGCTCGCGAAGATCCTCAACGTACCGTTCGCCATCGCCGACGCCACCACGCTCACCGAGGCGGGCTACGTGGGCGAAGACGTCGAGAACATCATTGTTCAGCTCCTGCAGAACGCGGATCACGACGTCGAGCGCGCGCAGCGCGGCATCGTCTACATCGACGAGATCGACAAGATCAGCCGCAAGGGCGATAACCCCAGCATCACCCGCGACGTCTCGGGCGAGGGCGTGCAGCAGGCGCTCCTCAAGATCATCGAGGGCACCATCGCCAACGTGCCGCCCAAGGGCGGCCGAAAGCACCCGCAGCAAGATTTCTTGCAGGTCGACACGACCAACATCCTCTTCATCTGCGGCGGCGCGTTCGTCGGTCTCGAGCAGATCGTCCAGCGGCGCACGGGTCAGTCGACGCTCGGCTTCGGCGCCGACATCAAGAGCAAGAAAGACTTCAAGCTCGGCGAGCTCCTCGAGAAGGTGCAGCCCGAAGACCTGCTCAAGTTCGGACTGATCCCTGAGTTCATCGGCCGCTTGCCGGTCCTCGCCACGCTCCACGAGCTCAACGAAGAGGCGCTCGTCGACATCCTCACGAAGCCGAAGAACGCGCTCGTGAAGCAGTACCAGCGTCTCTTCGAGATGGACGGCGTGAAGCTCAAGTTCACCAAAGGCGCGCTGCAGGCGGTGTCGAAAGAGGCGCTCGTACGCCAGTCCGGCGCCCGCGGTCTCCGGGCCATCCTCGAGCACGCGATGCTCGACATCATGTACGACATCCCGTCGCGCAGCGGGATCAAAGAGGCGGTCGTCAACGAAGACGTCATCACGAAGCGCGAGCCGCCGCTCATCGTCTATCAAAAAGAAGCCGAGCTCGCGTAGGCGCGCGCCAGTGCGTTTTGCCGTATTGCCCCGAAGACGTCGCGCACGTCGTGTCTCCTTGCGGAGCCACTCGAGCGGCTCGTGCCGTGGGAGCCGCTCGGGTGCGCTCGCGCTCGCGTTCCGTCCGTCCGGCGGGCGCGCGCTCGGCGGCCGCATGAGGACCCCTGATGTTCTTCAACAAGGATACTGACGGAAAGGGACCTCCCTTGGTGAAGAGGCGCACCGTTCCGCTGCTCCCGCTGCGGGACATCATCGTGTTTCCGTACATGGTCTCGCAGCTCTTCGTCGGCCGCGAGCGGTCGATCAACGCGCTCGACGCGGCGATGGCGCGGGACAAGGACATCTTCCTGGCCGCGCAGAAGAACGCGAAGACCAACGAGCCGACCCCGGAAGACATCTTCACCGTCGGCACGCTCGGCACGGTCATGCAGCTCCTGCGGCTGCCCGACGGCACGGTGAAGGTGCTCGTCGAGGGCAAGCGACGCGCGCGCATCAAGCGCTTCGCGCAGACCGACGAGTTCTTCCTCGTCGAGGTCGACGAGATCGCCGAGGTGTGGCCCCGCGGCGTCGAGGTCGAGGCGCTGATGCGCAGCGTGCAGGCGGCCTTCGAGCTCTACGTGAAGCTGAACAAGAAGGTTCAGCCCGAAGTGTTGATGAGCGTGCAGACGATCGACGACCCGGCGCGACTGAGCGACACCATCGTCGCCAACCTGCCCACGGTGAAGCTCGTCGACCGCCAGAACCTGCTCGAGACCGAAGATGCCTCGCGCCGCCTCGAACGTCTGCACGAGTTGATGCAGGCCGAGATCGAGATTCTCCAAGTGGAGAAGAAGATCCGGTCGCGCGTCAAGAAGCAGATGGAGAAGACGCAGAAGGAATATTATTTAAACGAGCAGATGCAGGCCATCCAGAAGGAGCTGGGTGGCGGCGAGCGCGACGAGT
>CALFNG010000562.1 GCA_937902985.1 uncultured Myxococcales bacterium | reverse complement strand
CGACTCTGCCCAGGTTGGAGGCGGCGGACGGGTATTTTTATGGTCTACGGGTCCAGGCTTGGAAGACCGCCCCACCAAGCGATCAAGTGGACGGACACGGTGGGGACCGCTTTGGCAGCGCGGTCTGGGCATCTTGGCCCCACGAATGGCTGGCGGCGGCCGTCCGTACACGTGGCTCTTGCCGGGGTACCTGGCGCGTGCGAGAAACCCGGTCCCCAAAAAAACGCGCCACTAGCTCAGCTGAGAAGCGGGGATCGCGAGAACTCGGCGAATCGCAGCCAGAGAAGGCTCAAAAAGCCCGGTGCGTCTCGTAGCGTCCCGTCGAATCAGTGGACGAACCGTGGACAGGTTCGAGAGCACGGGAGCGCCTCGTAATGGGGTCCGCGCGGGGTCACCGGCCGGACCCCCCAATGATGCTCCTATGTTCGTCAAGGCGAGCGTCACCTGCGCGCCGTCGTGCGCGAGTTCGTGGAGCACTACCACGCCGAGCGCAACCATCAGGGCCTGGCCAACGTCATCCCCATCCCTTCCCGCGATTCGTTCGCGGTCGGCCGCGTCGGACGACGGCAAAGGCTCGGAGGCGTCCGCGTCCTCAACTTCTACGAGCGAAAAGCCCCATGCGGCGGTCTGGATCGCAATATCGGGACAGTACGGTATTCGGCAACGGAGGCTTTCTTCGGGTCGGTCCCCGCGCCGGGGGCCCTAACCGTCCGACGTCGCGGCTCGCGCCCTGGCCGCGAGCTGCTCTCGCATCTGCGGCAGGCGCCTCTCGCGGAAGGCGGCCGCGAGGCGCGCGTCGTCCACGATGGCCGCAGCCGGGTCGACGCCAGTCGCACGGTACAGCACCTTGGCGTGACCATCTCGCATACAGAAGCGGAAGATCCGCTCGTTCAGCTTCAGGATCGTGCGGAGCGGATCCTCGTCTTCGATCCGACCGTCGAGGACATCGATCATGAACTCACGCGCGAAGAGGATGGACAGGCGAAGCTGCTTGCGGCCCTGATCCGTGTCGTAGGAGCCCGGGAGCCCCACGACGTTGTGCACGCGACTCTCCATGCAGAGGATCGGGTGCATGACGTAGAAGCGGACCCCCGTCGATGCGCCGGCGTCGTCGAGGATCTCGACGGGGACGGCCGTATCGTGGACCTCGGCGGCGCCGAGCCCGAACGGCGCGGACACGACGTCCAGCGTCCGCGTGACCCCCGCGGCGTCGACGAAGACGACGGTTCCGCTGTTCGGCGTCGCGTCGTCGAACGTGGCGACGCGCGGTGTTCCGCCGAGGCGCTCCGCGCAAACGCGCACCGACCTCTGGTCCCCGCAGAGGTCGATATCCTTGCTGGTGAAGGGCGCCTCTCGCGCGAGCGCCGGCACTCGGCGTTGGTAGAGCGACGCCCAGAAGTTCACAGCCTGGCCGCCGACGAGGACGAGCTCGCGTTCGAGATCCGCGATCTTTGCGAGGACCGGCCGGACGTCGACGTACGCGAGATCGGTCACTCGAGCGGCTTCGTCCCGCGCAGGCTGATGCGGACGTTCGGGAACGAGAAGTGGCCGTTCTCGCGCTGGAGCTCCTCTGGGGTCTTCTCACCGGACGCGAGCGCACGAGCGTCCTCTTCGCGAGACCGCTGCTTCTCGCGCGCACGCTCCTTCGGGTCGAAACGCTCGGGCTCCTTCGCCATCACCCATGAAATTACGGCCGTCCTAGGCATCGTGCAAACTCGGCGGCCCCGAGAAATGGCGAAGCGTGACGTCGGGGCGGAGGGTGTTGGTAGGGGCCTGCGGATTGGAGTTGGGGCAGCGGCATGTGGCAGGCCCCTTCAGGAAAAAACGCGGCCCTGTGGAAGACGCTGGGCCGGACCTAAGCTTTCCGCACGCCATGTGCGGACGCGCGACGCTCTCCACAGACCTCGACGAGCTGCGGACCGTCTTCCACCTCGACTATCTGCCCCAGATACCCGCCCGCTACAACATCGCCCCGACGCAGCCCATCGCGGTCATCCGCCAGCCCCATCGGCTCGAGTTGCTCCGCTGGGGGCTGTTTCAACCCAAGGGCCACGCATCGCGCATCAACGTGCGGGTCGAGACCGTCGCGCGGGCCCCGCCTACCGCGAGTCATTCTGGAAGCGGCGGTGCCTCGTCGTCGTCAACGGCTACTACGAGTGGCAACGCCAGGACAAAGTCCGGCAGCCCTTCGCGGTCCGCCGACACGACCGTAAGCCCTTCGCGCTGGCCGGCCTCTGGGAGTCGTCGGTCACGAGCGAGGGCGATGTCATCGAGGCTTGCGCGGCGGGGCGCACGCCGAGGCTACGAGCCTTCCGGGGCTTTCGTCGGTTCGTCGTCGTCCGCTTCCCGCTCAAGCTTGAGAGAGCCGATGTCGAGCCAGAACGCGTGGAGGACGCCGTCGATCGCCGCGAGGAGATGCACGGTCTCCTGCATGACGGGCTGAAAGAACGTGCCGAGCTTGCCCATCAGGCCCGCGAGGTCGGTAACCTCCGGCCACACGAAGAGGAGCGCAAGATAGGTAAAGTCTCGGTATGACGTCCCATACGCATTGAGATCGTTCACGAGCAAATGGCCCTCCGAGCTGCCATGCGTCAGTAATCCGGTGGCCGCTTCCTTCGGTCTCACATGACCGCCGAGCGCAACACGGATGGGTCGCAATAGCGTCTCCACTGCATTGAGCTTATTGGTCAGGTCAACCAATCCCCGATACAGGGGATCTCGATGCGCGTGTTCCTGCGCCTGTTCCTTGTGCTTCTTGACGATTTCCGAATCGAGGATGCTCTTTCCTTCCAATACGCTGATCGAGAGGCGGCGAACATAGTAGTTTATGCGCCAAAGAAGATCGCGGAAGTCCGCGCGCATTCCCTTCGCGGCCTCGTACGTTGCGGCGTTTACGCTATCAATCTCCCAAGCGAGATCGTCACGGACGATCGCGAACCGCCACATGACCGGGCTATCCGGATGACCGCTCGGAAATAGCTGAGCGAGCCATTTCCGATGCGTTCTAAACTTGACCTTCGGTTTTCCCGGATGCTTGTACCCGTCTTCCTCAACGGCTGGCGCCATCGGTTCGGGCTCCGGTGAGTCTCAGGCGAGTTGTCCGATGGCACGGTCAGTGCGTACTGCACCTGTG
>CALFNG010000561.1 GCA_937902985.1 uncultured Myxococcales bacterium | reverse complement strand
GAGCGGCGGCCCGGGCGCGGGCGGCGCGAGCGGCGGCCCAGGCGCGAGCGGCCAGCCGGAAGCCAACGTCGCGAGCGGCCACCGGGGCGAGACCTGGGGCGGCCGACTCGAAGAGAAGGGACCGTGACCGTGCCTCGCGGCTATATCGCGCTCGTCTTGCACGCGCACTTGCCGTTCGTGCGTCACCCCGAAGCGCCCTCGTACATGGAAGAGGAGTGGTTCTTCGAGGCGATCACCGAGACCTACGTCCCGCTCCTGCTCGCGTTCGAGCGCCTCGCTCGCGACGGCATCGACTTTCGCCTGACCATCAGCTTCAGCTCCTCGCTCCTGTCGATGATGACGGACGATCTGCTCAAGGAGCGGTACGCCCGCAAGATCGACAACCTCATCGAGCTCGCCGAGAAAGAGGTCGATCGCACCTGGCGCTCCGACCGGGCCTGCCACGAGCTGGCCAAGATGTACAGGCACAGGTTCTACGAGATCCGCGATTGCTGGCGGCGCTACGACGGCGACCTCGTTCGCGGGTACCGCGCGCTCCAGGAGGCTGGGTGCCTCGAGATCATCACCTGCACCGCGACGCACCCGTTCTTCCCGATGCTCGATCGCAACTGGGCCGCCTTTCGAGCCCAGATTCACACCGCCGCGAGCGTCTACGAGCGCCTCTTCGGGCGGCGCTCGCAGGGCATGTGGCTCGGCGAGTGCGGGTACGTGCCCGGGGTCGACGAGCTGATGCGCGAAGAAGGGGTTCGCTTCTTCTTCGTCGACACGCACGGCGTCCTCTTCGCCGATCCCCGCCCCCTCTACGGAGCGCACGCGCCCATCTACTGCCGGTCCGGGGTCGCCGCGTTCGGGCGCGACATCGAGAGCAGCAAGCAGGTCTGGAGCGCGCAAGAGGGGTACCCGGGCGACCCGAACTACCGCGACTTCTATCGCGACATCGGGTTCGACCTGCCGCACGACTACCTGACGCCGCACATCCACCCGGCCGGGATTCGCACGTTCACCGGCATGAAGTACCACGCGGTGACGCACCGCGCGTCCGACAACAAGCGCCTCTACGATCCGCACCAGGCGTACCTGCGCGCAGCGGAGCATGCGGGCCACTTCATGTTCAATCGCGAGCGGCAGATCGACCACCTGCGATCGAACATGGACCGCCGGCCCATCGTCGTCGCACCCTACGACGCGGAGCTCTTCGGCCACTGGTGGTACGAGGGCCCGACCTTCCTCGAGCTCTTCTTCCGTAAGCTGCAGCACGACCAGGGCGTGGTCGCCCCGATCACGCCGAGCGGCTACCTGCGGGAGTATCCGACGAACCAGGTGGCCACCCCGTCGCTCTCGTCGTGGGGCGAGAAGGGCTACGGCGAGTACTGGTGCAACGGCAGCAACGCGTGGGTCTACCGGCACCTCCACAAGATGGCGGAGCGGATGGTCGAGCTCGCGCAGCGCTTCCCGGACGCGAAGGGCGGCGTGCGGCGCGCGCTCGACCAGGCCGCGCGCGAGGTGATGCTCGCGCAGGCGAGCGACTGGGCCTTCATCATGAAGGCCGGAACGACCGTGTCGTACGCGGCGAAGCAGACCCACGAACACGTGATGCGCTTCACGCGAATCTACGAGCGGCTCGCCGGCGCGAGCGCGCCGAACGGCGTGAATGGGGCAGCCCCGTCGCCCGGCGCAAACGGAGCGGCGACCGAGGCCGGGATCGATCCGGCGTGGCTCGACGAGGTCGAGCGGCGCGACAACCTGTTCCCGGAGATCGACTACCGGATCTACGCGACCTGATCTACGCGACCTGAAGGCCGCGACCTCACGGCGCGACCACAGCGCCCCGTCCGGGGTCCGCGATCACTGACCAGAAGTACCGTTCTCGCTTTTCTGGTCGTGGGCCTTACGATCGAGCGATGATCGAGGCCATGACCGCTTGCCCCGCTTGCGGAGGATCCGGTGGGGGTCCCTTCGGTCCCCGCGGCTCCGCCTGGGACGACGAGAGCTACGAGTGCCCCCGCTGTCGCGGCGCGGGCGTCGTGCCCGCGGGACTGGCCGGTCCTGCCGCGCGCCCGCTGGCCAAAGGCGCTGCCCGCCGGCCGGATCTCGTGGCAGAGAGGCGCGGACCCGTGAGCACTCGGCCGGCCCGCCCGTCTACAGACGGCGCGCCTGCGGCCGTGAACGCCAGCGGGAGCAAGAAGTGACGCTCACTGCGACAGCGCGATGAGGCTGTACGGCCCGAGGCCGACGTTGCCGCCGAACGGCAGCCCCTGGGTCGGGCCGTCGCCTGCCGTCGTGTCGTAGCCAGTGTTCCCGAAGTCGCCGGAGTACCCGGCCCAGTCGCTGTTGAACCGCAGGTACCACGTGCCGGCGCGGGGAAATCCGACGCTGTAGCTGGGGAACGAGCGCTCCGAGAAATTCGCGACGACCACGACGTCGTCGCCGGGGCCGCCGGCGAGCCAGCGGTGAAAGGCGATGACCTTCGCGCCCTCGTTGACGTGAAAGACGTGGATCCCGTCGCCGCGAAGCCCGTTCGTGTTGCCGCCCTTGTTTCGCCGGATGTAAACGAGGTCGCGGTAGAGCGCCCAGATGCCCGCGAACGTGACGGCCTTCGTCCAGTCGAGCGGCTCGGTGTCGCTCCACCGCGTCCACTCGAGGAACTCCTGGCCCTGGAAGATCATGGGAATGCCGGGAGACGTGAAGACGATCCCGGCGGCGAGGGTCGAGCGCTTGCGCGCGGCCCAGCTCGAGGCATTCCCCGGCCAGATGCGATCGGGCAGGCGCGCGATGGCCGCTTCGTCGTGCGACTCGACGTAGACGATACGCTGCTGCATCCCCGCCGCGCTGTACGTCTCGCCGATGGCCGCTGCGACCGCGCCCATGTCGCGATCCGCGTCATGGGGGGTGACGACCGCTTCGCGCACGGCGTCCCGGAACGTGGCGTCCCACTGCGCGTCGAAGCCCGCGCCGCCGGCGCCCGTGGGTCGGGTGATCCAGTCGTCGTTCTGGAGGTCTTCGGCGATCGCGATCTTCCACGGAAACTCGCCGTTCTTCGAGTCGTTGATCGCCTGCAAGAGGAGCCAGCCCTCGGGAATGTCCGGGCCTTCATTCCCGCCGTGGGGCACGGCGCGGCGAACGTTGAGCGTCGAGTCGAGTCGCAGCCCGTCGGCCTGGTAGTCCCCGAGCCACATCATCGCGTTGTCGCGAAAGAACTGGCGAACCTCGGGACGGCCGAAGTCGGGACGGTTCTTCTCCCCGAAGGCGCACGCGGCGCGCTCGTCGTTGTAGAGATAGATGCCGCCGTAGCCGTTCTGGCTCCAGCCGTCGAACTGCCAGAGGCAGGGCCCCAGCCCCTCGGGGCCGAGGTGGTTGTAGACGACGTCGAAGATCACGGCGAGGCCCGGCCTCGTGGGGTCGCCGGCCGCGTGAGCGGCCTCGACGAAGCGCTGGATGACGTGCGCCACCGTGGCCGACGAGCCGGCGTATGCGCTGTCGATCGCGAACGGGAGCGCCGGGTTATAGCCCCACGACGTTGGCGTATCGAAGTCCTCTGCGGGCATGACCTCGACGCCGCTGAAGCCGAGGTCGCGCAGGTAGTCGAGCCGGGCGCAGGCGTCGTCGAAGGTCCCGATGGCGCCTGCCGCCGCGTTGAAGGTGCCGATGTGTAGCTCGTAGAGCACCAGATCGTTCCACGCGGGCATCGCGAACGTGCCGCTCCACGGGAACGACGCGTCGATCGTGCGCGAGTTGCCCTCGCTCGACGTGGCGTCGCGACCATAGGGATCCATTCGCCAGAGCGGCGCCGCGCCCCCGCTGCCGGCGCCGCCTCCGCGGTTCTGGACGAGGAAGCGGTACTCGGCGCCCGCGCGCACGCCCGCGACGAATGCGGACCAGTAGACGAAGCCTTCGGTGCCGGCATCGGACGCGTCGCGCGCGAGGGCGACCTTCGCGCCGTCCCAGGGCGGCGCCGTGAAGTCGCCCGCGACCCACACGGCGACCGCGTTGGGCGCCCAGACCCGGAACGTGCAGCCCCCGTCGTGCAAGACGGCCCCCATGCCTCCGTGCGCGCTCGGCGCCCCACCGCTACTCATGCGAGCATCACGCGCGATGTGCGCACGCTCGTCAATCCTCGGCGATGCACGCGGCGAGCGTTCACCCGCTCGCGGCGCTCAGGCGAGTACGCGTGCGACCGTGGCGCGCGCCTGGGCCACGATCGCGTCGAGGTGAGCGCGGTCGCGCAGGCTCTCGGCGTAGAGCTTGTAGATGTCTTCGGTGCCCGACGGCCGGAGCGCGTACCAGCCCTGCTCGCTCACCACCTTGAGGCCGCCGATGGCCGCGCCGTTGCCCGGCGCGTTCAGGAGGCGCGCCGTGATCGGCTCGCCGGCGAGGGTGGTCTCGTGCACGTCTTCGGGCTTGACGGCCTTGATGCGCGCGCGCTGGGCCACAGTCGCCGGTTCGTCGAGGCGCGTGTAGAACGACGCGGCGCCCACCTGGGTCTCGAGGCCGGTGTAGTACGCCGCCGGATCGCGCTTGGCGACCGCGAGGATCTCGGCCGCGAGCAAGTTCAAGACCAGCCCGTCCTTGTCGGTCGTCCACACGCTCGCGTCTTTGCGGACGAGCGAGGCGCCCGCGCTCTCTTCGCCGGCGAAGCCGATGGATCCGTCGGCCAGGCCGGAGACGAACCACTTGAACCCGACGGGCACCTCGACGAGGGCGCGACCGTGCAACCGGGCGACGCGATCGAGGATGGAGCTCGAGACCACGGTCTTGCCGAGCGACGCCCGCTCAGGCCAGCCGCGCCTCCCGAAGAGGTAGTCGGCGCAGACCGCGAGGAAGTGGTTGGGCGGGAGCAAACCGCCCGCGCGGGACACGACGCCATGCCGGTCGGCGTCGGCGTCGTTGCCGAACGAGAGATCGAAGCGCTCGCGAATGGCGAGGAGGTTCGCCATGGCGTAGGGCGACGAGCAGTCCGTGCGGATCTTGCCGTCGTGGTCGAGCGGAATGAAGCGGAACGTGGGGTCGACCGTGGTGCGAACGACCTCGAGGTTCAGCCCGTATTTCTCCGCGATGCGGCCCCAGTAGCCCACGCTCGCGCCGCCCATGGGATCGGCGCCCAGGCGGACACCCGAGCGCGCGATCGCGTCGCAGTCGATCGCCGTGGCGAGGTCGGCGATGTACGGAGTGGCGAAGTCGTGGGTTCGGACCCGCCCCTCACGGAGCGCCCGTTCGTAGGGGATGCGGGCGAGCTTCGCGACCCCCGCCCGGAGCAGTTCGTTCGCGCGGGACTCGATGGTGACCGTCACGTCGGTGTCTGCCGGCCCCCCGTGCGGCGGGTCGTACTTGAACCCGCCGTCTTCGGGCGGGTTGTGCGAGGGGGTCACGACGATCCCGTCGGCGCGGTGAGCCGAGCGCCCGCGATTGGCCGCGATGACCGCGTGAGAGACCACGGGCGTCGGCGTGTACCCGTCGCCGTCGGCGATGCGTACGTCGACCCCGCGAGCGGCGAGGCACTCGCATGCGACGCGCGTCGCCGGTTCGGACACGGCGTGCGTGTCGCGACCGATGTAGAGCGGCCCGTCGGTTCCGTTCGCCGCGCGGTAGTCGCAGATGGCGTGCGCGATCGCGACGATGTGGTCTTCGTTGAAGGTCCGCTTGAACGCGCTACCGCGGTGCCCGCTCGTACCGAACGAGACGCCCTGCGCGGGAAGCGCGGGATCGGGGTGCTCGCCGTGAAACGCGGCGAGGAGCGCCGGCACGTCGATGAGAGACGACTCGGGCGCGGTTTTTCCGGCGAGAGGAGAGCTCGGCATCGCGCGGAGTGTAATCTCAGTCTGGTTTCGGGGTCGATGCGCGCGGGTGACGTCAACCCGAGGCACGTAGAAACGAGATCAGCGCGGCGCTGGTCTCCGCCGGTCGCTCCTGCTGGATCCAGTGCCCCGCGCCCGGGAGCACGAGCGCTTCGCGAAGGTGGGGAACGGCGGCCCTCATCTGCGCGATCGCGTCGGGTCCTCGCATCTTGAAGCTCATGTCTTCGGCGCCCACGACGAAGAGAGCCGGAACGGACACCGTTGCGCCCGCCAGCTCTGCGAGGTCGGCCCAGTCGCTATCCATGCAGCGGTACCGGTTCAGCGGGCCGCGGAAGCCGTGCCGCGCGAAGTCCGCGGCGTACGCGTCGAGCTCCGCTTCGCTCAGCCAGGCGGGGAGCGTCGGCGGGTCGGTCATTCCGTCGAGGAGCTTCGCGCCGGCCGGCTTGCCTCCGAAGCCCGGCCCGGGGGGCGTGCCGCCGGCGGCGCTGTAGAACATGAGACGGAGCGAGCGCCGGACATCAGCCTCGAGCTCGGCCTCGGCGACGCCGGGTTCCTGGAAGTACACCATGTAGAAGAACTGGCCATCGAAACGCTTTCGGAAGATGGCGATCGGCGGCGCGGGCGGCCGCCCCGTGTAGACGATGCTCAGCGCGGCGACGGCGCGAAAGCGGTCGGGGCGAAGGAGCGCGCAGTGCCACGCGATGCTCGCCCCCCAGTCGTGGCCGACCACGACGGCGCGCGGGTCGGCGTCCGCTTCGGCGCCCGAGCCACCTCCCGACCCTCGCATGGCTTCGACGAGGCCGGCGGCGTCGGCCACGAGCTGGCGCATGGCGTAGGCGGACACATCGGCGGGCGCGTCGGTCTGCCCGTAGCCGCGCACGTCGTAGGCGACGGCGCGGTACCCCGCGTCGCTCAGCGCAGCGAGCTGATGCCGCCAGGAGCGCCAGCCCTCGGGAAAACCGTGCACGAGGAGAACGAGCGGCCCCCTGCCCTGCTCCACGACGTGGTGGCGAATGCCGTTCGCAGTGACGAACCGATGCGCGAGCGTCGACATCGGCAGCAGCTTACTCCCGGGCCGGGAGCCGGAAACGGAGATGAAACGGCCTCCGTGCTCGACTCTGCGCTAGGACACGAAGATGGCACCCGAATCGATCCCCGCGACACTGATCCCAGGAGACGGCATCGGCCAAGAAATCACCGACGCGACGCTCGAAGCCCTCGACGCGCTCGGGTTGAAATTCGAATGGGACATGCAGACCGCTGGTTTGCGCGGCCTGCAGACCGCCGGCGACCCCCTACCGAAGGCCACGCTCGACAGCATCCGAAAGACGCGGCTCGCCCTCAAGGGGCCGCTCGAGACGCCGTCCGGCGGCGGCTACCGCTCGTCGAACGTGCGGCTCCGCGAAGAGTTCAAGCTCTACGCGAACCTCCGGCCGTCGAAATCGCTCGTCCCCGGCGGGCGGTACGAGAACATCGACCTGGTGGTGGTGCGCGAGAACAACGAAGGCCTCTACATGGGGTACGAGCACTTCATTCCGATCGACGGCGATCCCCACGCGGTGGCCATGTCGACGGGCGTGAACACGCGCCAGGGCAGCCGTCGGGCGCTCGAGTTCGCGTTCGAGTTCGCGGTCGCCCAGGGCCGGAAGAAGGTTACGATCGTCCACAAGGCCAACATCATGAAGGCCCTGACGGGCATCTTCCTCGAGACGGGGAAAGACCTCTACGAGAAGAAGTACAAGGGCAAGTTCGTTCTCGACGACGTCATCATCGACGCCTGCGCGATGAAGCTGGTCTTGAACCCGTGGCAGTTCGACGTGCTCGTCACCACAAACCTCTTCGGCGACATCTTGTCCGACGAGATCGCGGGCCTCATCGGCGGGCTCGGCATGGCGCCCGGCGCCAACATCGGCCGCGACGCCGCCATCTTCGAGGCGGTGCACGGCTCGGCGCCCGACATCGCGGGCAAGGGCATCGCCAACCCGATCGCGCTGATGCTCGCGGCCGCCATGATGCTCGACCACCTGAACCGCGTGCCCGAGGCGGCGCGCCTCCGGCGAGCCATCTCCGACACGCTCAATATCGACAAGGTGCGCACCGGCGACCTCGGCGGCAACGCGAACACGAGCACCTTCACCAAGGCGCTCGTGAGCCGCATCAAGAACGCGTAGCGCCGAGAGCGAGAGGGGGATGGGCCGCGGAGGCGCAGAGCGTCTAGACCGACGCCCTGTACGGGGGCCGCGGTTGCTTCACGAACTCGTGCACCGCGGGCCGCTCCCACTGCGCCTCGGCGTAGTCGCGGATCCGCGCCGGTATGTCGTGGTGGGTCTTCACGAGGCGCTGGAGCATCATCGCGAAATCGGTGTCCGCGATGCACCAGTCTTCGAAGAGCGGGCCGCCGTCGGCCGGTACGAGGCGCTCGGCCGCCTTCAAGAGCTTGTCGGCCGCGCGCAGCCCCGCCGGCGACAACGGCGCGAACGGCGGCAAGGCGGCGTGCGGATAGAAGACGTACTCGGCGGAGCGCTCTTCGCGGATGGCCCCCAGGTCGCTGCGCACCCACGCCATGATCTGACGCGCGCGTGCCCGGTAGCGGATGTCGGCCGGCAAGATGCGCTCGTGGCCGGGCGGCGGGTACGCGTCTTCGAGGTACTCGTCGATCGCGCTCGACTCGGACAGGGCAAACGCCCCGTCGACCAGCGCGGGGACCCGCGACGTGAGCGACATCGACGCGTACCCCTCTTCGAGTTGGCCTCCGGCGTCGAGCGGCACGGCCTTCACCTCGAAGGCGAGCCCCTTCGCGCGGAGCGCGACGAAGCTCGACAGAGCGTAGGGGCTGGTCCACATGCTGCTGACGTACAGGATCATGTGGACACGACCCTAGCGTGTTCCATGCTAGCCGGCATGTGCCGGAACATCCGGGTCCTCTACAATTTTCAGCCCCCCACGACCGAGACCGAGATCCGCGCCGCCGCTCTGCAATACGTGCGCAAGGTCAGTGGCCTGAACGCACCCTCCGCGGCAGACCAGGAGGCGTTCGACCGCGCGGTCGCCGAGGTCGCGGCGTCGACGGAGCGCCTCCTCGGCGTGCTCAAGGCCCGCGCGCCCGTGCGCACGCGCGAAGGCGAGCAAGCCAAGGGGCGCGCCCGCTGGGCCGCGCGAAAGCTACGCCAGGTTTGACGCGAGTCGCTGCTGCGCCTGCGCCGCTCGGGTCACGCTCCTCGAGAGAGAGGAGATTGGCCGCCGAGGCGCAGAGGGCGCAGAGCCGTGAGCGGGGTGGGTACCGAGCGACGCGCGCGAGAGGTCGGCGTCGCGACGGGCGCACGAGCGTTCCGCAGCCCTTCCCTCTCTGCTCTGCGCCCTCTGCGCCTCGGCGGCCAAGCTCCCTCTCGTCCTGGGCCTTAGTGACGGGCGACGAGTTCGCTGGCGCGGGCGAGCGGGGCCGAACGCAGGTGCTCGCAGAGCAGGAGCTCGTTCCAGGGATCGATCGTGTCGAAGGCGATGCCGAGCGCGCGGCACGGGTCCGCGCGGCGCCGCCCGTGAACCACGCGAGCCACGCTTCCCTCGCAATCGAACCACCGATCGTCGGCCGGGCTCTTGAAACTCACGATCAGCTCTTCGCCCGTCAAGATCCGCAGATCGGTCTCGATGAGCATTCCCCTGGCCGACAGGTCGAGGACGCGGGTGCCGACCAGCTTGAAGTCGCGCGTGCGGACGACTTCGCAGGGAGACTGCACGCGGCGCCTTAGCCGGGCGCGCGGGCAATGAGCATGAAAAACGGGGCGCATACCATGGATCGTAGTGTGGGCGGTCGGGGCTCGGGCAAGAAAGCGGCCATTTGTCTCCGAACGGGCCATTCGGCCCGTGAAGGCTGTCGAAGTGGCGTGCGCGCGCATTGTCGAATCGCGAACCGACGAAGCCAGTGGAACTTCAACAACGCACCCGAGTCGTGGTGCCCGAGCGCGGCGGTCGGGTCCCTCGGCGGCGGCATTCACTAGCCCTAGCCACTGGCCCCGCGGAGCGCTCCAGCAGGGAGATCCCCCGCGCCTTTATCCGTACGCGCCAGGATGTTATCCGTACGCACCGCGTCATGATTCACGCTCGAGCGCGCCGAAGAAAATTCTAATTGGGGCGCCGTCCCCGTAGCGACTTGTTCAATCCGCGGCTTGACGGCGTTTCGACCAAAGAGTCGAATCTGCCCCCATGGATCATTATCGATTCCTCATCGACGGCCGGTTGGTCGACGCCGAAGGCGGCGCCCGCTTCACCACAATCGATCCCTCGAACGGCCAGCCGCTCGCCACTGTCGCCGCTGCCGGAAAGGCCGACGTCGACGCCGCGGTGCACGCCGCACGGCGCGCGTTCGGGCCATGGAGCGCGACGCCCCCGGCCGTTCGATCCGAGATCGTGATGGATCTGGCGGATCGCATGCAAGCCGAGATCGCGCGTCTGGGGTTCCTCGAGATGAGCGACTCGGGCGGCCTGCTGTCGCGCACGACGACCGACGTGTTCCAGGGCGCGCGCTTCATGCGGACGATGGCGCGCTACGCGGCGCACGACTTCCCCTGGGAAGAGACCCTGGCCGGCAAGAACCCGTTCTTTCCGGGTCGCAGCGTGATCCGTCGCGAGCCGCTCGGGGTCTGCGCGGCGATCGTGCCGTGGAACTTCCCGCTCCTCATGGCGTGCTGGAAGGTCGCCATGGCGCTCGTGACCGGCAACACCGTCGTGCTGAAGCCGTCGCCCGAGACGCCGCTCTCGGCGCTCGCCCTCGGGAAGATCATCGCGGAGAGCCGCGTGCCCGCGGGCGTCGTCAACGTGATCGCCGGGCCCGACCGCGCCGTCGGCGAGATGCTCGTGCGGCATCCGCAGGTCGACCGGATCGCCTTCACCGGCAGCACGCCCGTGGGCAAAGAGATCCTCAAGAACGGCGCCGATACGCTCAAGCGCGTGAGCCTCGAGCTCGGCGGCAAGAGCGCCAACATCGTCTTGCGCGACGCCGACATCGAGCTCGCGGTCGACGGCGCGGTCTGGGCGGCGTTCCTCCACACGGGCCAGGTCTGCGAGTCGGGGACGCGCCTCCTCTTGCCCGACGACATGCACGACGCCTTCGTGACCCGCCTGGTCGAGCGCGTCCGCACGCTGACGGTGGGCCATCCGCTCGACCCGCGCACGAAGGTGGGACCCGTCGTCAACGCCGCCCAGCGGGATCGGATCGAGCGCTACGTCGCCACCGGCAAGCGCGAAGGCGCGCGCCTCGCCTGCGGCGGCGAGCGGCCCAACGTGCCCGGGCTCGAAGGCGGGTTCTACGCGCAGCCCACGATCTTCGTCGACGTGACCTCCAAGATGACGATCGCGCGCGAAGAGATCTTCGGCCCGGTGCTCTCCGTCATGCGCTACCACGACGAAGACGAGGCGATCGCGATCGCCAACGACTCCGAGTTCGGTCTCGCCGGCGGCGTCTGGTCGCGTGATCTCGGGCGCGCGCGCCAGGTCGCCGATCGCCTGCGCACGGGCACGGTCTGGATCAACGACTGGCACTTCTTCCACGACCTCGCCCCGTTCGGCGGATACAAGCAGAGCGGCATCGGTCGCGAGATGGGTCACCTCGGGCTGGCCGAGTACACCGAGGTGAAGCACGTCCACGTTGGCGTCGAGGCGAACCCCGACGCGAAGGGCGGGCACCGGATGCTCCTCGCGCGCGGCAAATCCCTCTCGTATCAATACGAACCGAGAACGCGCGTGCTGTCGGGACCCGGCAGCCTCGCGAGGCTCTACGCCGAACTCGACGCGCTCGGCAAGCGCCGCGCGCTCGTCATCACCGACGCCGGGGTCGTGGCCGCAGGGCTCCTGACGCGCCTTCGCGAGGTCCTCGGGTCGAGCATCGTGGCCGTCTTCGACGGCGTCACGCAAGACTCGGGCATCGCCGTGGTCGACGCGGCCGCGGCGCTGGGGCGGGCGTCGAACGCCGATGCGATCATCAGCCTCGGCGGAGGCAGCTGCATCGACACCGCGAAGGCCACGGCCGTGGCTCTCGCCAACGGGTGGCGAGCGATCGAGACCATCGGCATGCATCACCTCCCCGGCCCGGCGACCTTGCACATCGCCATCCCGACCACGGCGGGCACCGGAAGCGAAGTGACCAACGTCGCCGTCATCAAGAACGAACACGTCGGCACCAAGGCGTACATCCTCGATAACCTCGTCGCACCCGACCTCGCCGTGCTCGATCCCACGCTCATCGTCGGCCTCCCTCCGCGAATGACGGCAGCGACGGGGCTCGACGCGTTGACCCACGCGGTCGAGGCCTACACCGCGCGCGCCGCAAACCCGATGAGCGACGCCCAGGCCCTCCACGCCATCCGCCTCGTGGCACGATGGCTGCCCCGCGCGGTGTCCCACGGCGCCGACCTCGAGGCGCGCGCCCAGATGCAAACGGCCGCGACGCTCGCGGGCTGGGCGATCTCCAGCTCGACGGTCGGGCTCGTGCACGCGATGAGCCACACCATCGGCGCGCGCCACGGCGTGCCGCACGGGATCGGCAACGGGGTGCTCTTGCCGCACGTGGTCCGCTTCAATGGCGGGATCCCGGCCGCGGCCTTGCGCCATGTCGAGGTGGCCCAGGCGCTGGGGGTCCCCGTCGAAGCGCCCGAGAAGGCAGCCGTCGCGGCGGCCGACGCGATCGACGCGCTTCTTCGTGTGTGCAACCACCCGACGCGCCTGTCGGAGGTGGGCGTTCCCAAAGAGGCCCTCGGCGTCTGCGCCGAGATCGCCATCACCGACCTCGCCGCCGCGTACACCGCTCGCCGGGCTTCGCCGGGCGAGATCGAGCAACTCTATCGCGCGGCCTGGTGAGGGGTCCTGCGAAGACGAGAGAGAGATTGGCCGCAGAGGCGCAGAGGGCGCGCAGAGATCTGGGGTTCGAGAAAAGAGCGACGAGCGTCGTTGCTCTGGCAGGACGCCCGACGCGTGTCCCCGCGAGGCGCAGAGGCTCGACCTAGCGCGGGCGGCGGCTAAGCGGAACGGGTCCGGATCGGCGGTCGCCGCGCGGAAACGCACTTCCTGTGCGTTGAGCACGGCGAGCGTCGAGACGGGCCCGTTCCGCGACGCCGTCGCTCGCGCTAGCGGGTGGCGGCGGCAAACTTCTCGAGGTGATGGTCGGTATCGCCGAGCGTGAGCTCGTGGGCGGTGAGTCGGCGAAAGTAGTGGCTCACGTCGAGCTCGTCGGCCATGCCCATGCCGCCGTGAAGCTGAACGGCCTGCTGCGCGATGTACCGGCCAGACTGACCGATCACGACCTTGGCGGCCGACATCGCCTTGCGCCGCTCGCCGGCGTCGGGAGCCTCGCACTGCATCGCCGCGAGATAGGCCATCGACTTGGCTTGCTCGAAGTGGATCAGCATGTCGGCCATGCGGTGCTGGAGCGCCTGGAACTTCCCGATCGGCTGCCCGAACTGCTCGCGCGTCTGCAAGTACTTGCCGGTCGCCTCGAGCGCGGCCTTCATGCTCCCGACCGCATCGGCGCAGAGCGCCGCGAGCGCGACGTCTTGCGCGTCGTCGAGCGGTTTCTGGGCCGCCCCCTCGCCGCCGAGCAAGGCCTCGCTCTTCACGCGAACGTCTTCGAGCGTCACGTCGGCCGCGCCACGCCAGTCGATCGTCGGGTACTCGCGAAGGCGTACGCCCTCGGCCGTGCGCGGAATCGCGAACACGGAGACCCCGTCGCCGCCTTGAACGCGCGCCGTCACCAGCAGCGTGTCGGCCGCGCCGCCGCCGATGACGACCGATTTGGCCCCCGAGAGCGTCCAGCCGCCCGCGGCCTTGCGCGCCAGGGTCTGGACGCGATCGTCGTAGCGGGCTCCGGGCTCGGCGTGCGCGACGGCCGCGAGATGCTCGCCGACCGCGAGCGAAGCCAGGAGCTTCGCCGCGGCGGGACCGCCGAGTCGCCGGAGGAGCGCCGTCGCGAAGACCGCGCTCGACCAGTACGGCTCGAGCAACATTCCGGCGCCGAACGCGTTCATCACCAGCATCGTCTCCACGGGACCGCCGTCGATCCCGCCTTGCTCCGCGGGAACGAGCAGCCCGACGATGCCCATCTCGGCGAGGGTCCTCCAGACGTCGCGGCTCCAGGTGCCGGGCGTCTTGTGAGCCGCGCGGCGGCTCTCAGATCCGTAGCGCGCCGCCATGAACTTCTGGACCGTCTCGGCCAAGAGGTTCTGATCTTCGGTGAATTCGAAGTCCATGTCGATGATGCCTATAGTCCGAGGATCATGTGGGCGATGATGTTGCGCTGGATCTCGTTGGACCCACCGTAGATCGTCGTCTTTCTCAGGTTGAAGTAGGTCGCCGCGAGGGGCGTCGCGTGGGCAGGCCCGAGGAGACCTTGAGCGCCCCCGGCATCCCGGGCCTGTCGCACGTCGGCGAGGGCGTAGGGACCGGCGGCCAGCATCGCGAGCTCGGAGATCGTCTGCTGGATCTCGGAGCCCTTGATCTTGAGGATCGACGACACCGCCCCCGGATCGCGGCGCGAGCGCTCGGCCGACAGGACGCGCAGGTTGGTGACCTCGAGGGCCATGAGGTCGATCTCGACCTGAGCGACGCGCGAGGCGAAATGCGGGTCGTCGAGCAGCGGCTTGCCGTTGCGCGTCTCGGTGGAAGCGATCTTCTTCAGCCGCTGGAGCTCGCGTTTCGATGCCCCGATGCCCGCGATGTTGGTCCGCTCGTGCCCGAGAAGGAACTTGGCGTACGTCCAGCCCTTGTTCTCTTCGCCGACGAGGTTCGAAACAGGCACGCGCACGTCGTCGAACCAGGTTTCGTTCACTTCGTGCGCGCCGTCGAGCGTGATGATCGGGTGCACGCTGACGCCCGGCGTCTTCATGTCGATCAGCAGGAACGAGATCCCCGCCTGTGCCTTGCCGTCGGGCCGGGTGCGAACGAGGCAGAAGATCCAGTTGGCGTACTGGGCGAGGGTCGTCCAGGTCTTCTGCCCGCTGACGATGTAGTGGTCGCCGTCGCGCACGGCCCGCGTCTTGAGCGACGCGAGGTCGGAGCCGGAGCCGGCCTCGGAGTACCCCTGGCACCACCAATCGTCCATTGCGATGATGCGCGGGAGGAACCGCTTCTGCTGCTCGGGGCTCCCGAACTTCATGATGACGGGCGCCACCATCTTTGGCCCGAACGGAACGGTCCGCGGCGCGCCGGCGAGGGCCATCTCTTCGTCGAAGATGTGCTGCTGGATGGCCGACCACCCTGGGCCACCGAACTCAACCGGCCAGGCGGGCGCCCCCCAGCCCTTGGCGTGGAGGATTTTCTGCCAGCGCACGTACTCGTCGCGGTCGAGATGGCGCGCGTTGTACACCTTGTCGCGAATGTCGGCCGGGAGCTCCCGGGCCAAGAATCGGCGTACGTCGTCTTGAAAAGCCTGTTCCTCGGCAGTAAACGCGATTTCCAAAGCGAGACCTCTCGGACAATTGGACCACAGCTACGACATGAGCGCACGCCCGACGCGAGGCCGCCGGGCCGAAACGCACCTTGCGTTCGCTACGTCGGGTACTTCGGCTACGAGGCGGGCGCGGGCTCCGCGCCGGCGTATTGCTCGATGTAGCGGATGGCGTCTCCCACGGTGCGGATCTTTTCAGTGTCCTCGTCCGGGATGTCGAAGTGGAACGTCTCTTCGAACGCGAGCACCAGCTCGACGAGCCCGAGAGAGTCGGCGCCGAGATCGTCGATGAAGCTCGCCGTGGGGACGATCTTGGCCTCGTCGACGTCGAGTTGCTCCTTGATGATGCGCTTTACCTCGCCTGTGATGTTCGTCGTCATGAAACACCTCGCTCGTACGCTGCTGTGGGACCGACGGTATAGGCTCGAGCGGTCCCCGGCTTCTCCATCCACGCCAAACGCTTTTCCGAGGCGCCTTTTTTCGAATCGCCTTTATTCGAACCCCCTTGAGCCGAGACCCGTCCTTCCCCGCTCGCAACCGGCCCTGCGCCCCATGACGCTCGCATGACGCTCGCATGACGCTCCGCGTGAAGACGAACGGAGGACTTCCACGGCGCGACGTGGAGCGCCCGCACCGCGATCCGACGTCCCTCAGCAGCTGGGGCCTGGCGATCGCCAAGGCCCTCGAGGCTCGCGGTATCCAGGCGCCGCCGCTCTTCGCCCTCGCGGGGCTCGATTTCGCCGCCGTCGACGACCCCGATGCGCGCTATCCGGTGAGCGCGACCTCGCTGCTCTGGCGCCTCGCCGTCGAGGCGACGCACGACCCTTCGTTCGGGCTCGAGGTCGCGAGGTACACGTCGCCGATGACGTTCCACGCGCTCGGCTTCTCGCTGGCGGCGAGCGGCAGCGTTCGCGAGGCGCTCGATCGGATGGTCCGGTACTACCGGCTCGTCTCGGACATCACGACGATACGCTTCGAAGAGCGCGGTCCGACCTACCGGATCGAAGTGCTGACGGAGGCCGGGACGCACCCGGGGATCGAAGCGATCGACGCCGTGGTCGCGGTCGCCGTTCGCCTGTGCCGGTCGCTGACCGACCGCCAGTTCTCGCCGATCGCCGTCGAGCTGCGGCGAACGGCGCCGCGCGATCCGAGCCCGTTCTTCCGGTGCTTTCGCGCGCCCATCACGTTCGGGGCGAGCGCCGACGCGCTCACGCTGCCGAAGGCCAAGTGCGACGAGCGCGTCCAGGGCGCGAACCCGGAGATCGCGCGGGCCAACGACCTCGTCGCCGCGCAGGCCCTCGCGCGATGGGATCGAGCGCAGTTCGCCGACCGGGCCCGCATTCTCGTCATGGACCGTCTCGCCACGGGGGCTCCGTCGCAGGCCGAGGTCGCCCGTGCGCTCGGCATGAGCCCCCGGGCGCTGCAACGACGTCTCAGCCTCGAGACCACGACCTACGCTGCGCTGGTCGACGATACTCGCCGCGAGCTGGCCCTCGCCTACCTGCGCGAGGGTCGCCACTCGATGACGGACATCGGATACCTGCTGGGCTTCTCGGGGGCCGCGAGCTTCACCCGGGCCTTCCGCCGGTGGACGGGCCAGACCCCGTCCGAGTACCAGCGGAGCGCGTGACGCCAATCAGTCGGCGCAGGCGCAGTTGATCTTCGCCAGCGCCGCCGCGATCACGACGTCCTGGGTCCCGTCGACCCGCCGGATGTGAATCGCGTTGACGACGATCGAGCCGTGCGTCGCGTTGATGGCCGGGACCTGCTCGTTGATGACGATCGTGGCGACGCCTGCGACGGCGATCGTCTGGTTCACGGTGCCGTCGACGACGACGGCCAGGCCGGCGATCTTGAGGTCGGTGATGGTGGTGACCCCCGTGACCGACGGCACCGAGCTGTTGCAGCTGGCCGTCGACTCGGACTTGATCAACGTGGCGGAGACCAAGTTGGGGATGGCGAACGGGGCGAACGGGCCGAGGTTGTCGTCTGGGGTGGCCATCTGGGCGAGCGCATGGACCATCGAGCCGGAGCCATCGAGGCTCGCGAAGAGCGCCTGGAGGTCGACAGTGCCCGTCCCCGTCGTGCTCCTGTGCACCGCGGACGAGGTCAGCTGGACGAAGCCGGTGTCGGCCACGTCGAGCCCGATGAGGCCGGACGCGTAGGCGGCGACGCCCTGGCCGCCAAACTGGACGGACGAGGTGCATCCCATGCCGGGGTCCGGCGGAGGAGGCGGAGGCGCAGGATTGCCGGCGTCCGGCGCGCTGCCGCCGAGCGTGTTGCCGGGGTCGTTGCCGGCAGGCGAGCCGCCGCCGTCGACCGCGTTACCCGGGTCGTTGCCGGGGGGCGAGTTGCTGCCGTCGACCGCGTTGCCGGGGTCGTTGCCGGCAGGCGAGTTGCCGCCATCGAGGGTGTTGCCGCCGTCGGGCGCGCCGGGGTTGGCCGGGGTGCCGCTGTCGGCCGTGTCGTCGCCGGGACTCGGGTTGCCGCTGTCGGGTCCGCTCGGGGTGGCGTCGTCGCCGCCGTCGGAAGAGTCGTCGCCCGGGAACGCCCCGGCGTCGTCGCGCGGTGTTCCGCCGCTCTTGCCGTAATGGCCGCCACCGGCGTCGGTGCCACCGTCTGCGAAGGAGTCGAAGGTCACCGGCGTGATCGCGGAGCCTCCGCAACCGTACGCAGTGACGATCGGAAACGCCAAGAGGCCCATCGCAACGAATCGTGAACTCATTTTCTCCCCCGAACCTGTCTCTGATTGACTCGATCAGGGAGTACGGCCGTCCCGAGGACGGGGTGAGCGCTTCCTGCACGCAAACCGAATTTACGCGCCGGCAGTGAAAGCCATTTCACGATGCGGCGATGCAGGGAGATGACGCTGAGGTGGCATTCCGCCCGCACCCCGCGGACACCTCTCCGAGCGTCAGGGTGGGCGAGGTGGGCGAGAGGGCGGCGCCGGCGCGGACCGACCCTCTCAGACCGCCATGCCCTTTTGCACGGCAGACCGCGCGGCCATGCCCGCGATCCACCGCTTCACGTGGTCGGCGCCATCGAGCACATCGGGCTGACGCTCGGCCAGAGCGGCGAACCATGGGTAGTTCATCATGTCGGCGATCGAGTACGCGCCGGCGATCCACTCGCGATCGGCGAGGCGCCCGTCGAGCACACGGGCGAGCCGCTGCGACTCGCCGAAGAACTTCGTGAACGCCTCTTCGTTGCGGGGCGTCTGCGACGCGAACGCGAGCAGCTGACCGAAGAACGGACCCGGGCCGCCGACTTGCCAGTAGGTCCACGACAGGACCTCGGCGCGCCCGGGCTGCTCCTTCGGAAGGAAGCGACCAGCCTTTTCGGCCAGATACTCGAGGATGGCCCCCGACTCGAACACGACGACGAGGCCATTGGGCCCCTCGGGGTCGACGAGCGCGGGGATCTTCCCGTTGGGATTGATCGCGAGGTACTCGCGCTTCTTCTGCGCGCCTTGCCCGAGATCGACGAGGTGAAGCTCGTAGGGCCATCCGAGCTCGGCGAGGAGGATGGGGGCCTTTTTCCCGTTCGGCGTTCGCCACGTGTAGAGGTCGAGCATTGCCTGCGTACGATGCCCGATCCAGAGGCCGGGTGTCGATGGGCGCGTCGCGGATGAACTAGAGGAGGCCGCCCGCGCATAGCGCGACCGCCTCCGTCGTGACTTCCCAGGACGCGGACGGCTGCGCCGCCGCTAGGAGGCCGCCCGCGCATAGCGCGACCGCCTCCGTCGTGACTTCCCAGGACGCGG
>CALFNG010000560.1 GCA_937902985.1 uncultured Myxococcales bacterium | reverse complement strand
ACGCGGCCACGTCGCTCTCGGAGTCCGGCGGAGAGAGTGCCCGCGACGCGCTCGTCGCGAAGCTGAACGGCGGCGACGAGGTCGACCGCGCGGCCGTCCTCACCGCGCTCGGCGGCGTCCTCGAGCGAGCCTCGAACGATGCCGCCGTCGAGCGGCTCGCCGGTGCGCTGGGGCTCGCGGCCGGGCCCGAGCGCGACGCGATGATCGAGGCCATCGGGCGTGCCCCTCGGGCCTCGTCGTCGCGGGTGCTCGCCGGGGTCGCGCGATCCGACGAGGCGGCCGACCGCCGCGCCGCGGCGACGATGTGTGCGGCACACGCGAGCGAACCGGCGGCTGTCGCACTGTTGCGCTCCTTGCTCGCCGACGGTGATGCGAGCGTTCGCGCGCAGGCGGCCTGGTCGCTCGGCGCCGTCGGCGATGCATCCGATCTCTCGCGGCTCGCGGCCCTCGCCGGAGCGCCGGGCGAGGCGGCTGTGAACGCGACCGCAGCCGTCGGGCGGATCACCGCGCGAATCACCGCGACCACCGGGGCCGACGCGGGTGTCGCCGCGCTCTGCGGGCTCGTCGGCGATCCGCGCGCCTTCGTTCGCGCGAACGCCCTCGCCGGCCTCGCGCGCTCTAGCGCGAGGTGCGGCGACGGCTCTCCCGAGCGCGCCGTGCTCGCGCGCGATCCGTCCGAAGACGCACGGGCTGCCGCTGCTCTGGCGATCGCCGGGCGGGCTGGGCACGCTTCCCCGACCGGCGCTGACGACGCTGGCGCCCTCGACCGATGTGCGCGAACGGACCCCTCGAGCGCCGTCGCCACGCGCTGCCGCGTGGGGGCCTCCGCGGCGCCTGCGTCCGCGCGGACGCACGCGGTGGTCGTCTTCGTCGTCCCCGACGGCTCGGACACTCCGCGCCCGAACGCCTCGTACGCCATGCTCTTCTCGGACGGAGCGATCCGCAGCGGGACGACCGACCGCCGCGGAGCGGTCTTCGAGCCGCTCGCGCCCGAGGGCGACGTCTTGCTGCGGAGGCCGGCGCCCTAGGCGTCGGGGTGAAGCGATGGGAAAGCGCACCCGGTCCAGGCTGATCAGGCCCGAAGCGCTCAGCGCGATCTTGAACCGCGCTGGCGAAAACCGCTTTGCGCGCACGCGCGAGGTCATCCCGATACTCCTGTGGAGAGACGCCGTCGGCGCGCGCATCGCGGAGCGCGCGCACCCGATCTCGATCGAAGACGACGTCCTCTTGCTCCGGGTGCCGAGCAGCGTCTGGGCGAACGAGCTCTCACTGCTGTCCGACGAAGTGCGCGCGCGCTTGAAAGAGCGGGGCGTGTCCGTCCGCGAGCTGCGGTTCCGCGTCGGCGCCCTCCCGGCGATCGAGCGGCCGCCCGAGCGGCGAATCGCCCGAACCGTCCCGACGACGCGAGAGCTGCCCGAGGAGCTCGCGCGGGTCCTCGCGGGTGTCGCCGACGGCGACCTCCGCGCCGTCCTCGCGGGCGCTGCAGCCGCGAACCTCGCGTGGCAAACCGTGAATCGTCGCGCCGAGCCGTCGTCGCTCAACGAAGCGCAGCGAGCCGCTCGAGCCCCTCGATCCGCTGCAGCAGAAAGCGCTCGGCAGGACCCAGCGTCGCCTGCTTCTCCCGAAGCTCCGCCAGGTACGCGCGGAGGCGCACGAGATCGATCGCGTTGACCTTGCGAAACGCGTTGTTGAGTTCGTCGACGACCGGCGCCGCACAGGGACGTCCCTGCGACTGATAGAGCTCGATGACGTAGTCCGCCCAGGCTCCCTTCGCGGTCGTGGTCGCCAGCTTCGCGGCGAGACGCGCGGCGACGTCGACCAGCCACGGCGAGACCGGCCGACCGTTTCGGCTCGCCTCGACGAGATCGGCGAGCGGGCCGGCGAGGAGCCGTTCGGCTTCGTCTGCTCGGCCCATGGCGAGGGCCTTCTCGGCGACGCCACCGAGGAGCTTGAACGCGGTCACGCGACGGACCGTCGAGGAGTCGCCCTCGGTACGGCCGGTCAAGTCTTCTTTCAGTGGCGTCGGAGGCTCGCTTGGCTCGTTGCGGACCGACGTCTCCGGGACCGCGGCGATCTTCGGCATCGTGCCGCGGCTCGCCAGGCTGGCGGTCTCGCGCATCGCATTCTCGCGGCCTCGAAGAAGGACGAGTTCTTGAGAGCCGATGGTGATTTTGTCACCGGGCTGGAGCACCGCCTTCGCAGAGATCCGTTCACCGTTCACGATGACGCCGTTGCGGCTCCCGAGATCCTCGACGGTCACGGCGTCTTTCGTCACGACGAGCATCGCGTGCCGCCGCGACACGAGCGGATCGTCGAGCGAAAGCTGACAGCCCGCGCTGCGGCCGACGACGAACTCGCCGTCGCCCAACGCGAGGTCATGGTGCTGATAGCGCAGGCGGAAGCGCATAGCTCGCTCGGCTCAAGGTTCGCTGACGTATCCCCCCCGCGCCAGCCGCCCATCTACAGCAATATCTTTCGGCGTCGCGTAGGGCAACATTTGGCGGCGTGAGAGCCTCACGCGGTGGGCAAGTGGCGAGCCGCCTTCGGGGCGACGGCCGCCAGTGCTTCGGCCTCGTGGAGGGTCCGCCGGAGCGCGCGAAGGCGAACGAGACCCTCGATTTCGTCGGTCTCACTAGCGGCCGGCACGGCCGGCTCGTCGCTGGCGGGTCGCTCTCCGGCGGCCGCATCGTGAGAGGCCTCGACCCGCCGCAGGAGCTCGTCGATCGCGTCGCAGATCAGCGTGCGGTGCTGCGTCGCGACGCCCGCGAGTTGCTCGGTGACGTCGATCGGCGGGATGCGGCCGGTGCGGCCGTGGATATCGAGAACCCAGTGTGCCCAGGCGGGATCCCCCGAGGCAAGCGACATCGCGACCGCTTGCACGGACAGACCGCCGAGCGTCTCGGCGTCGAGCGACGAGCCCGCGCCGATGACCTCTTCGGCCTGCACGATCGCCCGCTGCACGATCCGCTCAGCGTCCTCGATGCGCGCCATCCGGAGCGCTCGCTCCAGAGACTCGATCATGAGCTGCAGGTTCCACACGTGCGCAGTGACGCGGTCGCTTCCCGTGAGCGTGTCGTCGTCGGTCTGTTCGGTGGCCTCGCAGCTCGGGCACGCGAGGAGCTCCCGCGGGTACGGCAAGCGGCAGTTCGCGCACAACCGGAGCTGCCCGGTCGTACGCGAGTGAGTGTTGCCCGCCGGGTCGACGCAGCAGAAGACGAAGTCTTGCGTACCGATACGCACCCGGTCGCCATTCCGGAGCGAAACCGGGTCGCGGATGACCGCGCCGTTGACACGCACCCCGTTTCGGCTGCCCATGTCTTCGATCCGAGCACCGCTGTCGTCTACGACGATGCGCGCATGCCGGCGGGACACGAGCGGATCCTCGAGCGTCAGGTGGCAGTCGAGGCTCCGCCCGATGATCGTGCCGCCCTGCGGCAAATCGAGCTCTTGCAGCACAAACCTCAAACGATAGCGCACCAACTTCTCTTTCTCCGTTCCCCCGCGGACTCGCACGGACGCGACTCAGACACTGCAGACACCCTCGGAGAGGGGGACCGGCGCCGGGGCCGGTTGCGAGGCCTGCGACGCGTGCGACGCTCGCAAGGTCGGCCCCACGCGCGCATCAGATGGACTATAACGCAACTATAGAGGTGAAGGGGGCGTTGCCCAGTGGCAAGCGCGTGACCTTGGTCACCGAATTCGATACATTTGTGGGAGCGCGTAGGAGGCGAGTGCGCGGGTGGACAACAACGTAAGAGACCAGATCGAGCGGATCTTCCGCGAAGTTCTTGCTCCACTAGTCAAGAGCGATGGTGGAGAAATGTATCTAGTCCGGTGGGACGGTGACGACGTGCACGTTCACCTCGCCGGAGCGTGCGCCGGATGCCCCGGGGCGTCGATGACTTCGGACAGCGTGATCCTGCCCGCGATCCGCTCCCTCGCCCCAAAAGCTCGCGTCGTTCTCACGACCGGCTTTCGCGTACCGGAAGGCGCCAGGAAGGTGTGAGGGGCGATCGCTCGCCCGCGCGGGCGACCGCCAGCGCGCAAACTCGTTGACTAGCGGTGGCCTTTGGGGGCACCCGCGTCGGGACCCTGAGGCGTACGCCGCGCGTTCGGGTCGCTGATCCCGCCCTTCGTCACCGCGGCGATCGACGGATCGATCGCGAACGGATCCGTGGCCTTGTTGGGCCGCAACGACGCGAGGACCGCCAGCGTGCGCTTGTCTTCGAGGACGACGCCCACGAGGTGCTCGCCCGAGCGGTCGTCGGCCCGCAGATGCGAGCGCGCGTCTTGCCAGTCGGTGCTGGTGCGCTCGACGCCATGCGCGGGGTCGGCGGCGCGTACACGGCCGGGCGCACCGAGCAAGGCGTTGAGCTTCGTGATGGCGGCCTGGTACGAGTCGCCCAGCGGCCCGTCGCCCTTCAGCGGGATCTCGTCGTAGACCTTCCAGAGCTTGTCTTTGATGTAGAAGAACGATCGATTCTTGCCGTCTTTGAAGACGCGCTGAATCCCCTCGTCGTTATTGTAGGTGTATTCGCTGTGGAGCGGCGTCACGTCGAATCCGCTCGGCGAATCGGCGAAGATGGCAAAGTTGCGGGCGAAGTTCGCTTTGCGCGCGTCGCGATCCGATTCGAGCCTTTGCATCTCGCTACCGGGCTGCAGGTGGGCGATGAGGGGCGCGTATTCGCGATCGAAGAGGCCGCCGTTGACGTTGTAGATGTCCGTCACTTCCATGTGAGTAAGGCCCCAGCGGAGCTCTTTCTCGTGGAGAGCAGCGAGCGTCGGGACGACCGGGGCATCGGCCGCGCTCGGCTTGGGCGGCGCCGCGACCGCGGCCGCACCTGTCATGGCGAGAACGACACCGGCAGCAGCCGCAACAGCAAACGACGTGGCGCGTTTCATGGCGTGACCCCTTGGGCGCTTACACAAGCCGCGTTCAATTTCGCGGCGAACGGTAGCATACGCGCAGGCCTCGATGCCTGCACAACCCTTGGACGGAGGATGGCGCCAAGCTACACAAATTACATGTTCCGCTTGTCGAGAGGCGCGCGAGGCGCGCGAAGGTCGGTCCTCACGTCCCTCGTATGCCTCCCATGTGCAGCCTTGCTGTGTCTTTGTTGCGGAGGCATAGCGGAACGCGGGGCGACAGCCCCGCAGACGGCCTTTCCGGCGTACGAGGGCCGAGCGACACAGCTGTTCGACGACACGATCGAGCCGGCGGCCGTTGGTTACGGAGGCATCGCCCAGCAGGGGTTGGTCCCGACGCATGACGCGCTGCTCCGCGAGCGCACGCAAACGGGAGACGCGGTCGTTCGCGCCCGCGTCGTGACCGTGACGTCGGGCGACGAGGGCCAGGACTCGGGCTGGCAGATCGGGCTGCGAACCCTGGAGACCGTGGCCGGGAAGCGGGCGCCGGAGGGCGACTTCTCCTTCTTCGTCGCGAGCAGGGGCCCCGCGGCGGGCGTGTTACGGATGCTCGACGCGCGGCTGATCGGCTCGACCTTCGTCGTCTTCCTGCGCGCGTTCGAACCCGACGCGACAGCGGCGGGCGAGGCCGGCGAGGCCGGGAGACCGACGCTCCACTTCCACTTCGCGAGAGACGACAAGGACGAGCTCGGAGCCGTTCGCGAAGCGAGTCTGCTCCTCGAAGTCCGGTGAGCTCGACGGCCGGCCCGGCCTTCGTCGGCCTCGTCGCCACCGGCGGCACCAGGACGGGATCGGTGCTACCTAGCGGGGCGAGCTCGGCGCGTCCGGGCTGCGAACCCCGGGGAAAACGCGTGGCGATCGATATCAAGAGCCCCAAAGAGATCGAGTTGATGCGAACGGTCTGCCGGCTCGCAGCGGAGACGCTCGTGCTCGTCGGCGAAAAGATTCGCGTGGGCATGACCACCGAAGACATCAACCGCATCGTGCACGAAGACACCCTTCGTCAGGGAGCGCGGCCTGCCCCCCTGAATTACAAGGGCTTTCCCAAGAGCGTATGCACGAGCGTCAACGACATCGTGTGCCACGGGATCCCCGACGGCACGGTCCTCAAGAACGGTGACATCGTCAACGTCGACGTGACCCATGTCTACGAGGGGTTCCACGGAGACACGAGCGCCACGTTCTACGTGGGCACGCCGAGCCCCCAGGCACGCCACGTCGTCGAAGTGGCGCGGCGCTCTCTCGACGCGGGCATCACGCAAGTGCGCGACGGTGCACGCCTCGGCGACATCGGCGCGGCGATCCAGGAGTACGTCGAAGGCGAAGGGTGCAGCGTGGTCCGCGACTTCGTCGGCCACGGCATCGGTCGCAAGTTCCACGACGCGCCCCAGGTGAAGCACTACGGGCGGCGCGGAACCGGCGATCGTATCCGGACCGGAATGACCTTCACCATCGAGCCCATGGTCAACGTGGGCGGCTGGGAGGTCGACGTCGATCCGAAAGACAAATGGACCGTGCGCACGGCCGACGGCTCGCTCAGCGCGCAGTTCGAGCACACCGTCCTCGTCACGCGCGACGGCTGCGAGATCCTCACGGCGCGCACGAAAGCTCTCCGCAGCAGCGAGAACGTCGACGCGCTCTTCGTCGCCTAGCTTAGCTAACCTTCGTGGGGAGGCACCCGCTCATTTCGCGGTCTCCGCGACGACTCGAAGACGAGATGGGCCGCGGAGGCGCAGAGAGCGCAGAGCCGTGAGTGGGGGGTTCGGCCGGCCCAACCCTCAGCGCCCTTTGCGCCTCTGCGGCCCATCTCGCTCTCGCTCTCCGGCCCACCCTCTGCGCCCTCTGGGCCCCAGCGGCCCATCTCCCTCTCCTAAGTGAACGGCATTTGGCGCTAGCTCTTGAGCATGTCGGCGGCAGCGCGGCGCTGCGCGGTGCCGACCTTGATGCCCCCGAGCATGCGGGCGATCTCGTCGACGCGCTCGGCCTTCGACAGCCTGCGAACGCTGGTCTGCGTCCGGCCCTTCGACTCGGTCTTGTCGACCACGAAGTGGGCGTCGGCGAGGGCCGCGATCTGGGGCAAGTGCGTGATACACACGACTTGCCGGTGACGCGCGATGTCGGCGATCGCGCGGCCGATGACCTCGGCGATCGCGCCCCCGACGCCGGCGTCGACTTCGTCGAACACGTACGTACCGACGGGCCCCTGATCCGAGAGGACCCGCTTTAGCGCGAGGAGCGCGCGCGACAGCTCGCCGCCACTCGCGATCTTCCGGAGGGGCCGGGGCTCTTCGCCGGGATTCGGCGCGATCAGGAACTCGACGCGGTCGATGCCGGTGCGCGTGAGGCGCGCGCCGTCGACGAGCATGGCGTCACCCGCGGCGCTCGCCGGGGTCACGTCGACCACGACCCGCGCGCGCCCCATGCCGAGCTGCGCGAGCTCGGCGCCGATTGCGTCCGCGAGGTCCTCGGCCGCTTCGCGCCGCTTTCGTGACAGCGCGCGTGCCGCGAGGCCTGCCTTCGCGATCCGCTCGCTCTTCTCGGCTTCGAGCTCCGTGCGCCGGCCGGAGGCGCTCGCCAGCGACTCGAGTTCGGCCGCGAGAGCGGCCCGATGCGCGAGGAGCTCGGAGGTGGTCGGGCCGTGCTTGCGCAAGAGCTTCTGCAAGCGGAACGACCGCTCCTCTACTTCGGCGAGACGCTCCGGGCGAGCCTCGACCCCTTCGGCGTAACGGGCGAGCGCGCGCGCCGTGTCGGAGAGCTCGGCGCGGGCGGATTCGACGACACGCGCGTGGGGAACGAGCGATCCGTCGATAGCCGCGGCCTGATCGAGCTCCGCGCCCAGGCGAGCGAGCTCGTCGCAGATCGCGGCCTCGCCCTCGTAGAGGCGCTCGGCCGCGTGACGCGTCGCCGCCTGGAGTCGGCCCGCGTGGCGCAAGCGCGCGCGCTCCTGTTCGAGCTCGGTCTCCTCGCCTTCGCGGACGTCGAGCTCGTCGAGCTCCCGCATCTGCCAGCGAATGAAGTCTTCGCGTTCAGCGCGCCCCCGCTCGAGCGCCGCCGCCGTCTCGAGCTCGCGCGCGACCACCGA
Organism: uncultured Myxococcales bacterium; assembly: GCA_937902985.1. Taxonomy (GTDB): domain Bacteria; phylum Myxococcota_A; class Polyangia; order Polyangiales; family Polyangiaceae; genus Palsa-1150. Next base: position 17,250 of record CALFNG010000560.1, on the reverse strand, counting down.
GAGCGCCTCGACCTGCTCGGCCAGCCGCTGCCGCTCGGTCTCGAGCTTTCCGAAGGCGTCGAGGTACTCGACGTGCGTGGCCGGGTCGGTCAACGAGACGCTCTCGTGCTGCGACGCGATGTCGCACAAGTCCACGCCGAGCTCTGTGAGCTGCGCGGCGGTGCAGAGGCGGCCGTTGACGTACGCGCGGCTCCGGCTTTCTTGCCGTCCGGCCCCGTCCGCCAGCCGACTCGCCTGGACCACCCGCCTGACGACGAGCTCTCGTTCGACTGGCAACCCAGCCGAAACGAGTTTCGCCGATATGCTCGACGCCGGGGCGAGCTCGAAGAGCGCTTCGACCTCGGCCTCGTCGGCCCCACTGCGCACAAGCTCAGGTCGCGCCCGCGCACCGAGCACGAGCGACAGCGCGTCGACCAGCATCGACTTGCCGGCGCCGGTCTCACCCGTCACCACATTGAAGCCGGGCGAGAGCTCGAGCTCCAGTCGCTCGATCAATACGATATTTCGAACACTTAGCTGGGCGAGCACGACGGGGCGAGGCAGGGCGAGGCAGGGCACGAGCGGGCGCCGCTGCGAGCGAAAGTGAAGGAAAAGTCGCGGGAGCGCTGCCGAGGGCACCTTACTTCAAGTCGAGCATCGCCGGGAGCCCGCGAGGGGCCCTTGACGTACGACGGCGATTTTCACTACCCTGCCTGCGGATCAGCGTCCTCATCCCGCGCCGCAAACCAGAGTCTTTTCCGGCATGTAGCTCCCCAAAACGATGGCCACCTCAGGCGCGATGCCGTCACGACCCACCTCGAAAAAGAAGCCCCCGGCCCCCGCGCCGGAGCCGCCGAAGGCCCTATCCGTCGAGGAGCGCACGGCGTACCTCGAGGATCGACTCAAGGGCGCGCCCGAAGAGGCTCAGGCGAAATATCGCGCCGACCTCGACATGAGCTGGATCGCGCACGACAGCGCGCTCGAGGGCGTGGTCTACACGCTGGCCGAGCTCCGCTCTGCCATGGGCGCCAACGACGGCGAAGTGGCGTTCGACTCGAGCCTGCAACCGGTGGTCGAAGAGATCCGTCGCCACCGCGAGGCGCTCAACTTCGTTCGCGAACAGGCGACCAAGCGGCGCGTGCCGATCACCGTCGATATCATCAAGCGGATCTACTGCGTCTTGCACCCCGAAGAGGGGGACGTGAAGACGGTCAAGTACCGGAAAGACATTCCGCAGCACCGCCTTTACTTTCACGAGTACTCCCCGCCCGACAAGATCGCCTACAAGCTTCGTCAGGTGGTCGACTGGATCAACGATCCCGAGACGCGGCGAACGAGAACGCCGGTGCGCCTCGCCGCGAGGGCTCACTACGACATCGTTCGTATCTTCCCGTTCGCTACCGACAGCGGCAAGGTCGCGAGGCTCGTCATGAACCTCTTGCTCCTGAGGGGCGGCTGTCCGCCGGCGATCATCCACTCGACCGAGAGGCAGCGATATTACGAGGCGCTCAAGGGCTCGAGCACCACGATGCACGCCATCGTCCAGGACGCGATCGAGAACAGCCTCGCGTCGATCGAGAAGCTCCTCGACGCGCTCAACGTCAACGAGCCCAAACCGAAGCGGTGAGCACGCCGGTGTGACCGGTGTGACCGGTGTGACCGGTGTGACCGGTGTGACCGGTGTGACCGGTGTGGCCGATGCTGTCGGCGCGTATCCCGACGCGGGCCAAGTTCGCGACCCTCGCCTTGCGCCCCCCCGCATGCAGCGCGGGGCGCCTAGGCGCCCTCGGCGCCGAGGCCGCCTCGAACGTGACAAGACCAGCGGGCACGGGTAAGCCTTTTTTTGGCAATGCTCGCGAAGCGCGTCATCCCGTGCTTGGACGTTCGTGACGGCCGGGTCGTCAAAGGCGTGCAGTTCCTCGGCCTGCGCGACGCCGGGGATCCGGTCGAGTGCGCGAGCCGCTACGACCTCGCGGGCGCCGACGAGATTGCCCTTCTCGACATCACGGCGTCGCACGAAGGGCGCGGTACGTTGCTCGATGTCGTGGCGCGCACGGCCAACGCCACGTTCGTGCCGCTCACGGTCGGCGGCGGCGTCCGAACCGAAGAGGACGTGCGGGCGCTGCTCGCGGCCGGGGCCGACAAGGTCAGCATCAACACGTCCGCCGTGAAGACGCCGGACCTCGTGCGGCGCTGCAGCGACGCGTGGGGGTCGCAAGCCATCGTGGTCGCGATCGACGCCAAGAGAAAGCCTGGCGGCGGCGGGTGGGAAGTGTTCATTCACGGCGGCCGCACGGGAACGGGGCTCGACGTCGTGCGCTGGGCCGAGGAGATGGTGCGCCTCGGCGCCGGCGAGATCCTGCTCACCAGCATGGACCGCGACGGCACGCTCTCCGGATACGATCTCCCGCTGACGCGCGCGGTGTCCGACGCGGTGGCGGTCCCGGTCATCGCGAGCGGCGGGGTCGGCTCGCCGGAAGACCTTCGCGCTGGCCTCGTCGAGGGGCGCGCCAGCGCAGTGCTTGCGGCGACCATCTTTCACGACGGGACCTGCACGATCGCCGAAGCGAAGCGCGTGCTCGCGCGCGCCGGCGTCCCGGTCCGGCTGGTCGACGTGGCGGAGCGGGCGGCATGACCGGCGGCGGCGCGCTCGATTCGTCGGTGACGCTCGATGAAGTCTTCACGGTCCTGACCACCCGCCGCGTACCTCTCGCCCCCGAGCTCGCGGGGTACCTGGTCCTCGAGATCGCCGAGCACGCGGATCCGAACGGTGGAGAGGTCGATCCGAAAAGCGTCTTCGTCAGCGAAGAGGGCACGGTCGCCCTCGTCAAACCGAGACGCGAACCGCGCGAAGGCGCGGGCGGGCACGCCGAGGCGTCGATCCGCGCCATGCTCGTCCGATTGCTCGAGGCGAGCGGCTCGTTGACCCCGGCGCTCGCGGCCGCAAGCAAGCGCAAAGGCCCTGCGGGTCTGGCGGCGCTCGCCGAGGAGCTCGAGACCGCACTCATCCCCGTGAACCGCGCCGCCGGGCGGCGCGCTCTTGCTCGCCTCGCACGCGAAGTGCGCCGGGTCACGCTGGGCGTGGGGCGCAACGCGCTGCCCTCGACGAGCGACGCCCTGCCCTCTTCCCGGCGGTCTTACGCCTCCTATCCCTCGCAACCGGCGAGCGTGCCCACGGGGCCCGACGGGGCGCCCGCGTCCGCGAGGCCGTCGGGGCACGCGTTCCCTCGCGAAGAAGATCCGACCACGGCCCGTGGGCAGATCCCCAGCGAGCTGCTCCAGAAGGCGACCCCGGGCACCTCGAACGAGATGCCGACGATCCAGTTCGAGCCGAGCTCGCGCGATCCCTCGCCTTCGCAGGCCGACGTCGACTCGTTGATCTCGGACTTCGGCGTCTCGGGAAGCGCCGAGCACGAGCACGCCCGGGACCTCAAAGCGCTGGCGGGCCTCGACCCCACGCCGCCGCCGGGCGCGCCGTCGCGTCACGAACGGCCGGCCCCGCCTGCCGAGTCGATTCCTCCGCAGAGGCAGTCGGGCGACGGCGGAGTCGAGGCTCTGCTGGCCATGACGCCCACGGCCGGCCCGGATCTGGCGGCGGCGAATCCGATGAAGGTGACCACCCGGAACGAACGCGCGCGGCCCGTCGGGACGCCGGCGCCTGACCCGCCGGTACGTGAAGGCCGGCGGTCGCGTGGAGACGCGCAGCTGCCCACGCAGCCATCCCAGCTGAAGCGAGCGCGCGGCTCGCTCGCGAGCGCACCCCAGGTGTCCTCGGGCCGAGGCGCGGGGCTCTGGACCCTCATCGCGCTCGCGGCCGTCGCAGCGGGCGGCTACGCCGTCTGGCAGCTGCGCCCGGCCGATAGCAGCAAGGCCTCCGGGCCGGCCGCCGCCCCCTCAGGGGCCGCGAGCGCGGGAGCCGCCCGCACGCCGCCGGCCTGCAAGGCCACGCTGGTCGTCACGGATGTGCCCACGCGCGCCGAAGTGCTGTTGCACCAGGGCCAGGCGCCCGTCGACGTCGAGAAGATGCCCGTCGGAGCACGGCTCGAGTTCGTCGCCACCGCCGAGGGCTTCGCGCCGAAGCGGGTCGTCGTCCCTGCGGGCGCCACCTGGGACTCGGGGGCCGACGGCAAGCCGCGCTTCGAAGCGGCCGTACAGCTCGACAAATCCCTCGCGAAGGGCGGCGCGAACGATCCATGGCCGCCGGCGGAGGCTGGAACCGAGGTGGGCGGTCAGGGTCCCCCGGGGACCGTTCACGTGGTGGCGACACCGCGCGGCGCCGAAGTGTGGATGCTCGCCGGAATGGGCCCCGAGACGCGGGTCGAGCAGCTCCGTTGCGACAAGGGCGTCGACATCTTGGTCGCCGGGCCGGGCGCCTTCCGGAAGCGCCTGCGTGCGGCCGCAGCCGATTTCGCCATCGATGGGAGCGGCGCCACGGGCCCCGCCAGCCTGGCGAGCGCCGCGGCAACCGCGACCGCCAAGACGACTTCGCGCATGGCGCGTATCAGCGCCAAGTGAGAGGAGACAACCGCGTAAACGCGAAGACGCCAAGCTTTGTTGCGCGCTTCTGACGGGCGACGCGCGCGCGACCAGGTCGGCGCGCTCGCGAGCCCCGGTTGACCGCCGAGGACGGGCGCTCCGCGGATCGTCTATCCTCGACCGAATGCACGAACAAGATCAGGCCATCGTCAAAGCCCTGGTGTCCGTGGCCTGGGCCGACGGTGTCTTCGCAGACCGCGAGCGCGAGATGCTCGACGCGCTCCTCGACGCGTACGGCGCAGTCCCGGCCGAGCGCGCCGCGCTCCACATCTACGCAGCGGAGCGAAGGACGCTCGACGACATCGACCCGCAAGAGCTGTCGGCCGACGACCGCCGCGTTCTCCTGCAGCACGCCGTCTTGCTGTCGTTCGCCGACGGCGATCTCTCGAAGGAAGAGTCCGAGCTCCTTGCGGCTCTCTCCGCCAAGCTCCGTATCCCGGACGCCGAGGCCAAGGCTCTCATCGACGCCGGAACCGCCCGCGCCAGGTCGTCGCTGCATTTGCTCTGACGGGCGCGGAGCCAGCGCGTCGGGCACGGGGCACGCGCCCGGCTCATACGCCCAGCGATTCGAGCTCCTTCAGGAGGGCCGTCGGGCTGAACGGCTTCGTGTAGTAGGCCGTCGCGCCAGCCTCCATCGCTTTCGCCTTGGTGGCGTCGTCGTCCATCGCGCTGATGATCATGATCGGGACGCTGGACGTCGGCAACGCCTCGCGCAGCCTGCGACACACGTAGAACCCGTCGAAGCTTCCGGGCAGGTGCAGATCGAGGAGCACCACGTCGGGCCTGCGCACGAGTGCGGCGTCGATGCCTTTGGCCCCGGTCGATACCGCCTCGACGTCGTGCCCGCGCGCGGTCATGAGCGTTCGGATCATGCTCCGGATCGAGTCCGAATCTTCGACGATCAGAATTCGCATGGCCTGTCCGATCTCGATCGTTCCCCGCGTCTACCCGGGGAAGGTTACCGTGACGCGGACCCCGCCAGCCGGCGAGTCGCCGAGCTCGAACTGCGCCCCTTGTGCGAACGCGATCTCCGCCGCCACGAAGAGCGCGACGCCGCTCGGGCGCCCGAACGTGCCCGGCTCGACCTCGAGGACCATGAGGGCGCGGCGCGCCGACGCCGGCAGGAGCGTGCCCGTGTCGTCGACCACGAGCCGTGCGCCGTGACCACCGGGGTCGGCCGCGGGACCTTCGATCGTGACGGCCACCGCGGAGCCCCTGCCCGAGGCCGCGATCGCGTGCGCCAGGAGTTCGCGGACGAGCAGGCCCGCCGCGCGCGGCGCCACGTGCACGAAGGCGTGGGTCGGCGCCGCCGATCCGGCCTGAATCTCGAGCGTCACCCCTCCTCGCGTCGCGCGCGATTCGACGAGACGGGCCTGCGCGCGCGCGACTTCGACGAGGTCGACGGCGCGCATCGGCTCCTCGGTGCCCGCTTCTCCGATCGTCGCGAGCTCGGCCACGAAGTCCTGAACGACGAGGAGCTTTCGACGGATGGCCTCGAGCCGCTCTTCGAGATCGCCGCGCGAGACCGCCGACAGATCCGGCGAGCTTCGTCGCGGAGAGGCCGCCGCCTTCAGCTCCGCCAGATCGCGACCGACCGGCGAGAGGATCGATCGAAGGGTCGCCGCGACGCCGCCCGCGAGCCGCGCCATCGACGCGTATCGCTCGACGGACGCCGTTTGCGGAGGCGGGTAGCTCGACGAGCTCGGGGCTTCGTCGCTCGACGCCCACACCGCGGCGAGCTCGCGAGCGTAGGCCTCGCCTTGCTTGCGCGCTTCGTCGAGCTCCTTGCGGAGCTTGGCGACGTCGTCGCGCGCCTCGGTGCCGTCGGCGGGGAGCGCCAGGATCTCCGTTCCGCCTTCGAGCTCGTAGCGGCCGCCGTAGCGAACCGCCATTCGCGAGAGCCAGGCGCGCTCGGTATCGGCGGTGGCCGAGCTGTCGGGCCCGAGGACGACCGCCACCACGACCTCGTCGCCCTCGCGCCGGATCGACACCGCGCTGCCGCTGCCGCTGCCGTGGCCAAGCACGACGTGGAGCATTCTCCGCAGCTCGGACTCGTCGCCGAAGACTTCGGTGCCGCTGCCCGGTTCGATCGAGACGCGCGCCTCGGGGACCACCTCCCAGAGAAGCGATGCCAGGTCGATGCGTCCGCGGCGACCGCGCACGCTGACCGGATGGGAGTGCAGCGTCGAGAGCATGCGCATCGCGTCGTCGAGCGCGGAGAGAGTCTCGTCGACGCCTCGTACGTCGACCACGTCGATGCCGCGGCCGCCGCTGGCCGCGACGCCCGGCGGCTCTTGCATCGTCAGGGCAGACACGCCCTTTCGAAGTCGCTCGGCGGCCCCCTGAGCCTCCTGCGTCAGCAGCCATCCGAGTTCTTGCCGGGTGAGCTTACCCTTTGACACGCTGACGAAGAATGCCAGAACCTGGGGGGGCGGTCACGAGGCGATCAACGACCTTCGCTCGAACGCAGACGCCCGTCCCGGCCACTCGCCGCGGCCACGCCCGCTTCGATCGCGTTGCCGGTCGCCCAGGCTCGCTCGGCGCCAAGGGCCAGCCAGGTCAGGGGAAGCTTGGCCAGGCCCACGGCGATCGTGGCCGCGCCCCGCTCCGGCCACTGCGACGGAGCCGGTAGCGCGAGGGTCTTCTGGCCTCGGAGGCCCTTGGCGGCCGCTGGATCGAGGCGGATGGCCACGATGCCCGCGGCGCTGAGAAGCGCGACCAGGGCGCTCGGAATGTAGGCCGCGAGGACCGCTCCCACATGGGGCGCCATTTCGACGGCGCGCCCGGCGACCTCGCGAACCTCGTCGAGGGAGCTGCAGAGTACGGCGACTCGCGGCTTCTTGGTGTCGCTCTTGTCGTTCCTCGACTCGGCGCTCGGCTCGCCGAGATCGGACCCGGCGAGGGTAGTCCCCTCGACGAGCAGGAGCGTCTGCGCCGCGGTCCACGGTTGCACGGAAAGAGGGGGAGCCGCGTGGGCGTGCCCCTCTTCGCGCTTCGGGCTACGAGCGTGTGACGTCTCGCCGCGCATGGCCTTGCGGGCGATGAGCACGTCGTCGGTGGGGAGCGCGCGCGGCACGGTGACGCGAACCGGCCGCTTGAAGGTGCGAGGATCACCGACTTCACCCGTGGCCACCGCGTACGCAAGCGTCTCGGCCGAGGCCACGATCGGCGATCGGCGACCCGCGACGTGCGGCTCGGGGTCGCACGTTCGCATCGCGACTCCGCCCGCAGGCGGCGCGTACAGCTCGCCCGACACGACGCGCGCGTCGGGCTCGACGAGCCGCGCGCCCGTCGCGATGAGGTCCGTCAACGCGCCCGTCGACGCGAGCACTTCGAGCATCTGGCGCGAGGGCGCCGCGAGCAGAAAGTCGAGCCGGGACGGGACCCGCTTGCTCTTGAGGAGGGTCGCCGCAGCGACCAGATCGCGGAGCGTCGCTCCCCCGTCGCCGCCGAGCAGCGCCTGACTCACGGTCTGTCCGGCGAGGTCGCGAACGATGCGGACCTGCCCCGATTCGTCGAGGAGGAGCGGGTCGACGGCGCCCAGATCGACGTTGACGACCTCTTCGCAAGGGGCGCCCGCGTCGGGCACCAGCGCGCGATGAGCCTTCGATCGGCGCTGGTCGCGGAGGAACACCTCGGTGCGTTCGTCGCTCAGAAAGAGCGCCGCGGCCGCGCCCACCTGGGGTGCGAGCGCCGCCATCACGCTGCGCTCACCGACCGACAGCAGGCGGGCGCTCGGTCCGGCGAATTCGAGGACGACCGGCGCCCCGCGCGACTCTTCGACCCGGCGAACGACGTCGCCGAGGCCGCGGCGAACGAGCTCGAGCGCGACGTCGCGCGCGCACACGAAGGGCCGGAGCCGGCCGCTCAGCAAGACCTGAACGCTGACGGGAGGGCGAACGAGCACCGACCCGTGCGCCAGCGCCTGCCCGAGAGACGCCGTGGGCACGACCAGCGCGAGCATCCCGATGCCGCCCACGCTCGCGAGCCGCGGATCGTCGGTGATGCAAAGGCGCGCCGGGCTAGCGAAGCGCTCGATGTGCACCGGGCCCGGAAAGCCGACGCCGGCGCGCGCGACCAGGATGCCGTGGGACAGGAGCTCGGCCGACGACGCACGCGTGGACGTCTCGTCGACTCCGCGGGCGGGCCGGCTGGCGATGCACCGCGTGTCGTAGGCGATCGCCACTTCGGCCGATGGCTTCTTGAGGCCCGCCGCCAGCGCAGCGGCCAGGGCCCGGGCGGGCGCGCGCGCGAGGACGATTTGATCCACCTCGGCCCGGACCATGCCCTCCGCGTGGCCCCCGGCGAACGTCAATTCGCCAGACCTCGCGGAAAGGATCTTTTGGGCCATCGTGCGGGGTGGATCCCCGGCTCGTGCGCGCATGGTTCGACTGGATCTCGGCCGCAACGGCTAGTAACCGAGGGGCGTAACGCTATCGCGACGCACGCACACTCACAAGGCCTGACTTCGCGCTTGCCACCTCGCGCCGCGCCGAGACCGCCAACCACTGCCCAACCACTGCCCCCAACCACTGCCCCCAACCACTGCCCCCAACCACTGCCCCAACCACTGCCCCAACCACTGCCCCCAACCACTGCCCCCAACCACTGCCCAACTGCTGCCCAACCGAGGGGACAAAGCGAGAACCGTTCCTTGACCTCGGGCGCATTGGCCTCATAGCCTCGAGACGAAGAGCCATGTTCCAGAACGCACTCCGCGAGATCGTCGACAAGACCGAGGGCGGCGTGGCCGGCCTCATCATGGACTCCGAAGGGATCGCGGTGGACTCGTACGCGCGAGCCGACGCCGCGTTCGACATCACCACCGTCGGAATCGAGTTCGGGGTCGTTCTCTCCTCGATCAAGCGCGCCGCCGAATCGCTCGAAGCGGGCGAGACGAGCGAAGTCGCGATCGGGACCGACAAGATCATCACGCTCATTCGAACGCTCAACGACAACTATTTTCTGGCCATCGCGCTCCGGCCCGACGGGAACCTCGGCAAGGGCCGATACCTGATGCGCACCGCGGCACCGGCGCTCCTCGCCGAGCTCGAGTGATTTCTCGAGCAGGCAACGTCGTGTCGAGGATGTCCCGCCCGAGCGCGTGATTCGCGCCAGAGCGCCGGGCCGCTCGCAAGCATGAACGGCAAGCATGAGCCCCACGCACATTCGCTGCATTTCTGGCCCCAACCTCCAGCTCCTGGGCATGCGCGAGCCGGACGTCTACGGGCGCGAGTCTCTGGCCGAGATCCACGCGCGCCTCGAGAAGCGCGCGGACGCACTCGGCGTCACGATCGACGCGCGCCAGACGAACCACGAGGGCACGATCGTCGACTGGATCGGCGAGGCCCCGGGTCACGGCGTCACTGGATTGATCTTGAACCCCGGCGCGTACACGCACACGTCGATAGCGATCCTCGACGCGCTGTCCGCGGTCGCCCTGCCTTGTATCGAAGTTCACCTCTCGAACCCCGACGCGCGCGAGCCGTTTCGCCGGCGATCGCGCATCGCCAAGGCGTGCGTCGGCCGCGTCTCGGGCTTCGGCGGCGATAGCTACGAACTCGCACTCGAAGGGCTCGTGCGAGTGCTCGCGCGCCGCCGTTCGCATGCGTAACCGATTTCCCGCCCCCCGCGGCGCGTGGGGCAGCCCGTGGGGCAGCGTGCGGGGCGGCGCGTGGACCGCTTCCCAGCGCGGGCGCTTCGGGCATAGTGTGCGGCCATTCGCATGAGCCTCGATCTCGACCAGCTGAGCGCGCTCTTCGATCTCCTTGCCGCGAAGGACATCGCCGAGTTCGAGCACGAAGAAGGCGGGGTCCGGCTGCGCGTGGCGCGCGGAGCAAAGGGCACACACGTAACCGCCGCCGCAATGGCTGCCGGCCAGGCGCTCGTCGAGGCGGGTGCGGCGCCGGGTCCGAGCGCCGGCGCGCCGCCTTCGACTGACTACCTCGACGTCACGAGCCCCTTCGTCGGAAGCTACTACTGTTCGCCCACCCCCGACGCGCCGCCGTTCGTGCAGGTGGGGTCGGTGGTCCGCCCGGGGCAGACGCTCTGCATCATCGAAGCGATGAAGCTGATGAACGAGATCGAGGCCGAATGCTCGGGCACCGTGACCGAAGTGTTCGCGCAGAACGGCAAGAGCGTGGAATACGGTCAGAAGCTCTTTCGGATCAAGAAGGCGTAGAGCCCAGCGTGCGCGACACATGGGGTGAGCGAACGCGTGACCGGCGGGTGTACGGCCGACGGATGGTGCGATGTTCAGAAAGATCCTGATCGCGAACCGCGGCGAGATCGCGCTCCGCGTCCTGAGGGCTTGCCGCGAGCTCGACGTGAAGACCGTGGCGGTGCACTCCGACGTCGACGCGCGCGCCCTGCACGTTCGCTTCGCCGACGAGGCCGTGTGCATCGGTCCGGCGCCCGCCAGCAAGAGCTACCTGAACGTCCCGGCGCTCATCAGCGCGGCCGAGATCACGGGGGCCGACGCCATCCACCCCGGGTACGGCTTCCTGTCGGAGAACGCAGAGTTCGCCCGCATCTGCGAGAAGTGCGGGATCACCTTCATCGGACCGACGCCCGAGGCGATGCGCGCCTGGGGCGACAAGGTGCGGGCCCGCGCCAACGCGGCGCGGTTCGGGCTTCCGCTGTTGACCGGAAGCGGCGTCCTCGAAGACGCCGAGCACGCGACGCGCGAGGCGAAGCGCATCGGCTATCCGATCATCCTCAAGGCGAGCGGGGGCGGCGGCGGCCGGGGAATGCGCATCGTCCGCGCCGACGCCGAGATGGCCGACGCCTTCGCGAGCGCGCGGCGCGAGGCGGAGTCGGGCTTCAAGAACCCGGACATCTTCTGCGAGAAGTACGTCGAGCGGCCGCGTCACATCGAGTTTCAAGTGCTCGCCGACAAGCACGGAGGCGTGTGGACGTTGGGCGAGCGCGAATGTTCGCTCCAGCGCCGCCACCAGAAGCTCATCGAAGAGGCGCCGAGCCCGGCGATGACGGCCGAGAAGCGCCTGGAGATGGGCGAGGTCATTCGAAGGGCCGTGCTCGAGACGGGGTACACGTCGCTGGGGACGCTCGAGTTCCTGATGGACGAGCGGAAGGATCTCTACTTTCTCGAGATGAACACGCGCGTGCAGGTCGAACATCCGGTCACCGAGATGGTGACCGGGCTCGACCTCGTCGCCCTGCAGGTCCGGGCCGCGGCGGGCGAGAAGCTCGACCTCCCCGACACGCGGAGCTGGAGCTTCCGCGGTCACGCGATCGAGTGCCGCATCAACGCGGAAGATCCGAAGACCTTCGCGCCGTGGCCCGGCCTCATCACGGAGTACAACCCTCCCGGCGGCGCCGGCGTCCGCGTCGATTCCGGGGTGTACGGGGGCTGGCGTGTCCCCGCCGACTACGACTCTCTCCTGGCGAAGGTCATCGTCCACGCCAAGACGCGGCCCGAGGCCATCGCGCGAATGCGGCGCGCGCTCGACGAGTTCATCGTCGGGGGCATCCGGACCAACATCGAGTTCCACAAGGCCCTCCTGGCCGATCACGAGGTCGTCGACGGGACGATGACAACGCGGACCGTCGAGCGCATCACGGCGCGTCACACCGAGCGTCACGCGGGGCCTTCGGCACCGCAGTTGAAGTAGCGCGCGATCGCGGGTAAATGCTGCCCGCGTGTCCTTAGTGTCCCTAGTGTCGCGTCTGCGCGCTAACGTCCGCACAATCACCTCCGCGGTCGCGGTGGTCACGGCGGTCGTCGCGGTCGCGAGCGGCGGCGCGTGCACGTCGACCTCGACGACCCTGCTCTACACGCCGATCACCGGGCTCATCATCCGCTCGGAGAGCCTCGTGGCTGGCCACGGGTGCGGCACCGCCAACGGGGGCCTCGACCAGATTTACCGGTACGCGGCGGTGCTCACGGTAGCGCCACAAGACGGCGGGGGCACCGCGGCGCCGACGTCGAAACCGTTCACGCCACTGTGGAACGTGTTCGATTGTTTCGCCGATGGCGTCTTCGAGAATCTGCAGACCGACGACGGCGCGACGTTCGCTCTCACGATCTATGCCTATACGGCCGCGGCGTATGCCCGTTCCGGGCTCCCGGTGAGACTCGGATGCGCGGCTGACTCCGTGGACGACGCGTCCTGTCCGGCCGTCCCGACGACGCTGACCACCCAGCTCGCCTACGCCACATGGACGACGACCTGCATCGGGACGCAGCAAGCCGGCGCGCCCGTGGTCGCGACGTGCGGCCCTCTCGAAAGGGTCGCCGGGATGGTCGGCCCGCCGCCTGACGCCTCGATCGACGACGCCGGCGACGCGGGACCGTCGGCACCCGACGCGAGCGTGGACGCGAACGTCGACGCGAACAGCCCGCCCGACAGCGGTGCCAGCGATGCCAGCGATGCAGGTACAAGCCCAGCGGACGCCGATTCGACGCCGAACGACGCGGCGGGCAGCGGAGGCTAGCCGGCGCCCTGGCGGCGCCGAGGGCGCGCCACTAGAGTTACGTACAATGGATGGCCGGCAGCTCTCCGTTGCTTTTCCTCGGCCAGGTCGAGCCTTGTGGGCCGTCTTGATCGCCATGGGCGCGCTCGGGATCGTCACCGCACTGATGACGACGTGGGCACAAGGCGCCGACAATGTGTTCGCCTGGCTCGTCTACGAGCCGCGGCATCCGTTTTCGCAGCCGTGGCGGCTCCTGACGTCTGGCCTGCTCACGAACCCGGCGAGCTGGGGTCACCTGATGTTTGCCCTGCTGGGGCTCTACTTCCTGGGCGCGCCGCTCGAGAAGCGCTGGGGCGCCTGGCGTTTCCTGCGCTTTTTGGGCGTGTCCGTCGTCGTCGGCAACCTGACGACCGTTCTCATCGGGCGGGCCATGGGCGACGCCGCGCCCGAGCGATTCCACCCGCTCTACGTCTTCGGGCCCGCCGCCGCCATCACGGCGATCGCGATCGCGTGGGCGCGCGAGTACTCCGATTCGACCGTCCAGCTGTTCATGGTCCTGCCGGTCCGGGGGCGCGTGCTCTTGTGGATCACGATCGGGTTCTGCGTCCTCGACCTCGTGTATCCCGCGGGCATGCCCGAGGGCGTCGTCGCGCCGTTCGGGGGCCTCATCGTGGGCCTCCTCTTCGGGGGCTCCCCATCGCTCGCCCGCACAGCGTGGCTCCATGTCCGCCTCGCGCTCCTGCGCCGCAAGTCAACCAACGTGCACGTCGAGGACATCCTCGCCCGCAAGCCCGTGCGCCGGCCGCGCTCGGGCGCTCCTCCCCTTCGTGTCGTCCCCGGCGGCCTCGACGAGGTCCTGAAGAAGCGCACGCCGCCGAAAGACAAGCGCCACCTCAATTAGGCCAGGACGCGGACGGCTGCGCCGCCGCTGGCCCCTCACCTGAGCTAGGCTTCGCGCCGCGATGGCGTGGACTCACCGGCATCTTCTGGGCATCGCCGAGCTCTCTCGCGAAGACATCCTCGATGTCCTCGACGGGGCCGAGCGCTGGTTCGACATGAAGCGCGTCGACGCGCGCGTGCTTCACGGCCGCACGATCGTGAACGTGTTCTTCGAGTCGTCCACGCGAACGCGCACGTCGTTCGAGGTCGCGGGCAAGCGCCTCGGCGCCGACGTCGTCAACATCGCGCTCCAGACGTCGAGCGTGACCAAGGGCGAGACCCTGCTCGACACCGTGCGAAACCTCGAGGCCCTGCGCGCCGACGCGCTCGTCCTGCGACACGCCGCGTCGGGCGCCCCTCACTTCGTCGCCTCGTCCACGCGAACGTCCATCGTGAACGCCGGTGACGGAGCGCACGAACACCCGACCCAGGCCCTGCTCGACGCGTTCACCATACGCCGGAGGAAGGGCGGTCTCGAAGGTCTCGTCGTCACCATTTGCGGCGACGTGCTGCACTCCCGCGTCGCGCGCTCAAACGCCCTCCTGCTCGGCGCGCTCGGCGCCGAAGTTCGTCTGTGCGCGCCGCGCACGCTGATGCCGCGCCAGCCCGAAGCGCTCGGCCCCACCGTGAGGGCGTTCGAGAAGATCGAGCCTGCCCTCGAAGGGGCCGATGTGGTCATGATGCTCCGCATTCAGACCGAGCGCCTCGCGGGCGCGACCATTGCCAGCACCCGCGAGTACGCCCGTACCTTCGGGCTGAACACGAGGGTGCTCGCGTACGCGAAGCCCGACGCGATCGTCATGCACCCGGGCCCCATCAACCGAGGCGTCGAGATCGACCCCCGCGTGGCCGACGGCAGGCAGAGCGTGATCCTCGATCAGGTCGAGGCCGGCGTCGCGGTGCGCATGGCCGTCCTCGAGCGGGTGATCATGGCGGCCGACGCCGAGCGGGCGCGCGCGTGAGCGGCTCGTCGTCCTCCGCCCGACGAGACCTCCCGCTCGGCGTCTTCGATTCGGGCCTCGGCGGTCTCACCGTGGTACGCGCGCTGCGAGAGGCGTTGCCGAACGAGAGCATCGTCTACCTCGGCGACACGGCGCGGGTCCCCTACGGCACGAAGGGCGCCGCGACCGTGGTGAGGTACGCGCTCTCGTGCGCGCGCCACCTGGTCGACCGTGGAGTCAAAGCGCTCGTCGTCGCGTGCAACACCGTCAGCGCGACGGTCGCCCCCGAGAGACTGCGCATCGAGCTCGACATCCCGGTGCTCGGGGTGGTCGACCCGGGCGCCCGGGCCGCCGTCGCCGCGACGCGCACGGGCCGCATCGGCATCCTCGCGACCGCGGGCACCATCGCTTCGGGCGCCTACCCGCGCGCGATCGCGCAGCTCTCCACCCGGGCCGAAGTCGTGGGGCAGGCGGCGCCGCTGCTCGTCCCGCTCGCCGAAGAGGGGTGGACGACGGGCGAAGTGCCCAGGCTCGCCGTCCGCCGGTACATCGAGCCGCTCGCTCTGGCCCAGGTCGACGTCATCGTCCTCGGCTGCACGCACTACCCGATTCTCCGGGAGCTCATCGAAGGCGAGGTCCACCGGAGAATCGGGCCCGACGTCGCCATCGTCGACAGCGCGCGAGCCACCGCGCACGAGGTGAAGACCTTCCTCGAGACGCGCGATCTGGCGCGGCATGGCTCGGGCGAGATGCGGAGCGTGCACCTCCTGGTCACGGACGTACCCGGCGCGTTCCGCGAGACCGCGTCGCGCTTCCTGGGAGACGCGGTGAGCGAAGTCGAGCAGGTGGATCTCTAGGAGCAACAGAGGCAGCGCGGGGTCATTCCTGGATGCGGAGCAACCTCGGGACGCTGGCGGCAACGGAGCTCACCGCGATCGCTTCGAGGGCGCGACGCACGTCGCGCTCGAGCGTCTCGTGCGTGAGGAGCACGATCTGGACGGGCTGGCCGGTGCCGCCGCCTCCGCCCTCCTGCACCATCTGCTCGATCGAGACGCCGGCATCGCCGAGGGCACCCGCGAGCTGGGCAAGCACGCCCGGCCGGTCGTGCACCTGAAACCGGAGGTAGTAGCGACCGCGCACGTCGTCGAGGCTCGTGAGCGGACGTTCTTTCACCTGGATGCCGCGCGTCGCGAGACCGGCGAACCCGTTGCGTCGCGCGCGCGCCACGTCGAGGACGTCGGCCACGACGCTGACCGCGGTCGGTAGATCGCCGGCGCCTCGCCCCGAGAGCAAGGTCGGCCCGAGCGCCCGGCCTTCAAGCGCGATGGCATTGAGGACACCGTTCACGTTCGCCAGCTGCGTGTCGCGACGAACCAGGGCCGGATGCACTCGAAGCTCGACGCCTTCGCCGCGATCGCGCCCGATCGCGAGGTGCTTGATCACGAACCCGAACCGCTCCGCGAAGCGATGGTCGATGGGCTCGATGGCGCGGATCCCCTCGGTCGGTACGCGTCCCGCCTCGACGCGCGCCCCGAACGCGAGCATCGCCAGCACGACCAGCTTGTGAGCGGCATCGTGACCGTCGACGTCGAGGCCGGGATCGGCCTCGGCGTACCCCTTGGCCTGCGCCTCGCGAACCGCTTCGTCGAAGCCGAGGCCGTCGGTGCGCATGCGCGTCAAGACGTAGTTGCACGTGCCGTTCACGATCCCCTCGAGGCTGACGATCCAGTCGCTTGCGAGCGCCTCGCGCAGGACCCGGACGACGGGGATCCCTCCCCCGACCGACCCCTCGAAGGCGAGGTCGACCCCCTTGGAGACCGCGCGCTCGACCAAGGCCGCGCCGTGCATCGCGAGGAGCATCTTGTTCGCCGTCACGACGCTGCGGCGGGTGTCGATCGCCCGCTCCACGTACCCTCGCGCTGGATTCACGCCGCCCATGACCTCGACGAAGACGTCGATCGACGGGTCGCCGAGCACGGCTTCGGGGTCCGTGGTGAGGCGCGCGCGGTCGAGATCAGGCACCCGCTCCTTCTCGGTGTCGCGGATCAGGACGCTCACGACTTCGAGAGGGGCGCCGACGCTCTGGGCCAGATAGTCGGCGTTCGCGCGAAGGAGCTGCACGACGCCGCCGCCCACGGTTCCGCAACCGAGAAGGCCAATCCGGATCGGATTCATCGCGGCGGAGTCTACTACACGGGCGTCGCGCCCTGCCGGGCCTGCCCGACCCCGATTCGGACAAATTCGTCGGCGAAGGTCCCCCGGTCCGCGCGCGGTCGCTGACGCCGGGGGCCCGCCGAGGCGGGCGTCCTCGTCCACGTCTTCTACGAACCGGCTCGGCTCGCACGCGGGCGCGCGCGTCCCACGCGGGTCCGCCCGCGCCTCGCAGAGCCGCGCCCTCCCGACGCGCGGGGCTCCAGGC
>CALFNG010000559.1 GCA_937902985.1 uncultured Myxococcales bacterium | reverse complement strand
TGGAGTTCAGACGTGTGCTCTTCCGATCTAGGGCTCGAGTCGGGCGCGCTAGCTTGCGCCCGCGCCTAGACAACGAGGGCCGAGCGGTCCTCGTGCTCGATGGGCTCCCGCCCGAAGTACGTCTTGGCGCCGCCGCCAGGCAGGCGCGGCCTTCAACCCCCACCAATCACTGCTGCAGGCCAGGTGGCAGGCGTACACCTCATCCTTTAGGTATCCAGATGCGACTCGGCCCGTGCTAGCCTCGCCCCGCATGAGCATATCGGGGGGGGCCTCTGGGGGCGTGCTAGCCCCGATCCCGTTGCCGTGGCTTTCGACAGATCCGCGCGGCAATGCGGTGCTGCTGACCCAAGAGGCATGGGATCACGCCGCTGCGCATCACCAGGATTTCTGTAACGGTTCCCTGAGCTTACCGCCGGACCCGTTTGGGCCCATCTCCCGCGGATTGTCCGACCCGGACCGTATCCTCGACAACTCTCAGCGGCGAGGTCTCCCGCCGCGCGTTGGAAAAGAGCGCTATTATCGGCAGGATGGGTACTGTGACCCGCCCCACGTGGTAGTGGTCGTGCGCGTGCTGGATGTGGACCAAATCGTCGAGGGAATCCAGGTGCCCGCGGGCGCGCGGGTAGTGCACACGTTCTACGTCAGCAAGTCGCCTCCCGTCGGAGCAACGATCTGGCGGCGATGAAGGGGAACGATGATGACCCACGATCGTGAAGTGACCATGAAGCACGACGTGTCGAACGATGTGCTCTACGTGAAGCTCGCGGACGTGGCGATCTGTACGAGCCATCCCGTCGAAGGAGACGACTTCGTCATCGTGAATTTCGATGCACGCCGGCACGTTGTTGGGCTGCAGCTCATAGACGTGAGCGAGATGACCCAGGGTCGCTGGCGCGAGCAGTTCAACACGCACGAGGTCCCAGAAATCCTCTTCCGGGCGGTGGATGACTGGCTCTCTAGGCCGTCCGCGGGCCGGAGGTCGATCCTCCGGTTGCGCGAGGGCGTGACCTAGCGGTAGTCGCGCTCGGGCGCGCAGCGTCGCAATCAGAATCTCCCGTGCCTGACGACCGGTACGTCATCGTGGGCGGCGGCTTCGCTGCTGCGGTGGATCATTCAACGCTACTCCGGTCCTCGTGGGGCCGGGCTCGGGTGGAGAACCTGACGATCACCCAAGTCTACGAGGAGCAGGACCCCTGGCTGCGCCACGTCGACCACCGGATGGGACAGTGGCCCGGTCTGTTGGCTTTGCCGGGCTTCGGCGAGCGGCATTTGGCGGAGCCTTCCCGTGAGTTCTTGAGCTCACGACGCTTCGCTGAAGCGAATAAGTCGACCCATGATGCGACGAAGCACGAGATCGTCATCGGACGCGTCGTCGACCTGCGCCGTCACAACGACTACGAACTCGACCTTATCCTCGAGGGCCGGCCGAATCCTGTGCGTGCAAAATACATCGACCTCTGCACTGGCCCCGGTAAGATGCGATGGATGCAGCGCTGGAGGGGCGATCGGACATCCCCTCGCACGATACGCCAAGGCGTGTACTTCGGAGCGGACGCGCTGTGGACCGAATACAGGAATCCAGACCTGACGAAGCTCGACCGCCGCGTGCTGCCGGCCGAGCTCTTCATGGCGCGCACGTTCGCGGTCGGCCATCAGGTCTGCATCGTCGGCACCGGACCGCTCGCTGCGTCTTGCGTCGAGAGGGCGCTCTCCGAGGGCGCGACATCGGTCCTCTGGGTGGGAATGGACAGCTTCGCCGGGAGCTTTCCCCCGAGCGGCCGCTACGACGCGTTGGTAACGACTGCTTCGGGCCCGCTCCCCGTGAGGAGTGACTTCCCTGACACTGCCACAGACCTCTTTTCTGTCGATGCCCGTCTGGAGTTGGTGCCGGCGCATCAGCTCCTGTGGGTCGACACATCCTCCTCGTCGGCCAACACGCTCGAGGCCTTCTTGGTTCCGCGAAAGGGCGGTCCTTCGAGGCTTTTCGTCGCGGACCAGATCGCCCTTAGCGCCTCATCTCAGACGCAATACGACGAGCCAGATTCAGTGGCGGCGCTCCTCGATCGCCTCCGTCGCGCGAGCCCGATACCCGTGCCCATGGATCCCATCCGCCTCGATTCAGCGGACGTCCTCCAAGGGATTCCTTTCGGATTCCAAACTCCGCTTGGCGACCTCCGGGTCCTCGGCGTGGCGGCGCTGGGCCACCCCGACTTCTCTTCCTCCGTGTCGACGACCCTGCGGCAGTACGAAGCGACGCTGCCCGGCCAGGCCCGAGTGGACCTCAGGGGAATCACGTTGTCCGCGATCGCAATCGCTCAAGCGAACCGGTTTTTCAGGAGAACGCCGAACCACTCGGTTAACACAGCCCATGAATGGGAGCTGGCGGCACTGTTGGATGCGACCAGCGGCTTCGGCTTGGCCGACATAAGGGGCAAGCGACGCGACCCGTTTGTCACCCTTTCGGAGGCTGGACTGACCAACGTCGAGCTGGTTACCCGGTACGAAGACCCCGACTACTACTGGCCCTAGCAGGGGTAGCCGTCCGCGTACCGATTCGGGAGAAGATCCTCGCTATTCTTCGGAGTGTACGGGAGCGAAAGCCACGGGACGCGGTGGCCGACGCTATTCGCGAGCGCCTCAGCCAGTGGCGACTGATTCTCCTCGATCACGCCCCCAGGATACACGTCGATGACCGGATTTGCTGGGAAGTCCGTACCGCGGAGGTTCACCCAACGCAGGCTGGGCAATCGGCGAGATTCGGCGATGGCTCGCACGCCGGAGATCGAGACGGGATTGGCGGCGAGCGAGAGCCATCGCAGGCTCCCGAGGTGAGGACTCTTCGCGATCATCTTCAGCGCGTCATCGCCTAAGCCGAGTCCCGAGAGGTCGAGCGAACGAATCTTCTCCAACGCCTGAGTACGCAGGAAGAAGCGCTCGAGCACCGAGGTGTCGAGTTCGTCGAGGTCGAGATGCGCGATGGGTGCCTGGCTGAGCAGCCAGGTGCCCTCATAGGCGAAGGCGCGGCCGTTCAACGTAACGTGCTCGATGAAGCCTTGTCGAAAAACAAAGCGACGGACATACGGTGCGATCGGATTCGCCCAGCCGCGCCCACGCTCGTTCAAGATCTGTTGCGCCCTGTACAATCGCTTGCGTGTAACCTGACCTGGGTTCGATGCCGTCTCGACCTCAGCCAGCACGAGCTGCAAGAGAATGAACTCTGCCCGGGCGGGCTCGAGCCACTTGGCGGCGAACGCCCATCGGGCAAGGCGATTGTCCGGGCGGTCCACGATCGCTAGGCCGAGCTTGTCGGTCGGCTCGGCCGCCACCGCGAGGAATTCTTCAGCTCGTCGAGCGGACAGACCTTTGCAGATGGCGTTGGGCCGTCGCGACGCGATGTCGCCGACGCGAGTCCCTTGCGCGTACAGGACCAGATAGGGGTCCTCGCCACCAGGGAGCCGGTCGACCCAGTCCGCGTTGGGACGAGCCACTCGCGTGTCGAAGCCGAGGGCCTTCGCGGCGGCGTGCGCGCGTGGGCTCACCGTGTTAGGGGCGGTGACGAAACACGTGCGTGAGGGGCCGCTACTGCTCGCCATCTTCTTCCCGTTTGTTGGAGGCGGCGAGGAACGCGCCTATCGGAAGCCAGACGCGGCGGAGTTCCTCGTCAGTGAGAAGATCGAGAGCTCTCTTCAAGAGGCCGATGAGCTCTTCGCGCGGCATTTGGTCGAGCGTGCCTTCCCTCGAACGGCGCTGGCGCATTGCGTCGACGGCGCGAGAGCTCGCGATCGCCTGGAACGCGCTGTCAGCGGCCTTCGCGCCGAGCGTCGTCCCAGCGAGGCTACGTCGGAGGCTTGCTTCAAGGCCATCGCGCCGGTGTTGGCTCCACTCCCGGCTGCAGCCCGCTCGCCGGAGCGCTTGGTTCCATCCGACCCACCAGCGTTCTGAATCCTTGATCTCCGGGGCGAGGAGGGCGCGCTGGCGTGGGGCTCGCGTCTCGGCGAAGGCTCTGGCAAGCGCCCGATGGTGGTTTGTATCGGGCGGGAGGATCACGGCGTCCCCCTCCCCCGGCTCAGCCGCCCCCACGGTCGGCGTTCCGCTCTTAGAGATCCGGATTGGGAGCCCTAGGTACGGACTCGTCCACGCACGCCACAAGGACGTCTCGGGTGCGCTCGTGCTGTTCGCCCGCTCAGCTGCGCCCCTCGGTGCGAGGGCGTACGTCGGGTCGACCCCGGAGGTACCGGCGCGGCGGAGCTCCGGCACCTCCCGCGTAATGAACCGGCCCAGGGTTCCGTATGCATCCTTTACGTCTTGCGCGTCCTGACCCAGAGCCCGGGCCAAGCGCGAACCGGGGCTCGTCCCGTTTTCCTGAACGAACCGCACGAGAAGGGCGCGCCAGCCCGCGATTCGCCCGGCCTCCGGCGCGCTGCTGCTCTCGCTCATCGCGAACCACGGCTACCATGGGCTATCCGGGCGCTGCATAGAAAAGGGCGCATCGCAAGATGCGATGGGCCCTTTGGGTATTACGCGCTTCCGGCTCGCGCCACAGGCCCTATTCAGAGCCCCGCCGACGCTTCGCGTCGGGTCTCGGTGTCGTCGAGCGAGCCTCGTTTCGATTATTGAAACCTGGTCACTCCTCGATCACCGATCCCCACGAATATCGCTCGTAGGAGTCCCTCTGTCAAGGAACCGGAGGTACGCGCTCGGTGGCGGTGCGCCCGCGAATCAGCCACCTCAACGGCTTGTCGTGCGCGCGAGAAGCGCAGCAGTTCACATCCTGCCAGTTCGCAGGCTCATGGGGCCCACCCTCTCGCAGCATGAAGGGGCCACCGGTAAGGAGCAGTGACGCGTTCTTCGCAGCGTCATGGGGCCACCCCGGACCCTGTTTTCGCTGGGTCATGGGGCCACTCGGAGCGAGCGGACTGAAGTGGTCCAATCGATGGCGTTCAGGGAGCTCACGATGATCGACGTCAAGGAAGTGCTCTGCCGCTGGTCGGCGGGGCAGAGCGACAGAAAGATCGGCCGCGAGGCGGGTGTGGACTGCAAGACGGCCGCGCGCTACACGGTCGCCGCGACCCGGCTCGGGCTCGCCCGCGGCGGGGAGGTGACCGACGAGGAGGTTCACCGGGTCGGGTTGCCGGCGCGACCGCTCGTTGCGCCGAGCGACGAGTGGAACGAGGTCGCGCAACACCGCGAGCGCATCGAGCGCCCGCTCCCAGGCGACGGCGACGCACGCCCGCTGCGCTTGCCCAAGATCCACACGCTGCTCACGCGCGACCACGGCCCGTGCGCCAGCTACGACACGCTCTGGCGCCCAGTCATACATCGAGCCGGACGCCAACCAGGTGGCGAACGGCGCCCTCGACAACGCGCGCTTGGACTCCTGGCAGAAAGCGCTCCAAGGTCGTTCGTGCATTGGGAAA
>CALFNG010000558.1 GCA_937902985.1 uncultured Myxococcales bacterium | reverse complement strand
GGGCCGCGGCGTCCGGGGGGGCCGCGGCGTCCGGGGGAGGCGCCGTCGCGTCGCCGTTGACGGTAGTGCTGGCGTCCTGCTCGGGGAAGGGGAAGCCCGCATCGCCGCGCCCGGGGAAGCCGCCGCCGTCAGGCGGGGGCCCCGCGCAGTAACTTCCCATGCCGATCGGGGAACGGGTGCACGTTTCCCCGGCGGTCTTGCATTCGGAGTTGGACGAGCAGAGCTGGAACGCGATCGCCGGGCAGGAAGCCGCGCACGCCTGCATGAAGCTCAAGCCCATGGCGCCGCCGATCATGATGCTCGCGCAGCAGACCTGGCCATGGCTGCACCCCGACGAATCCTGGCAAGATCCGGCGGCCCCGTCGACGCCGGTGGTTGCATCCTCGCCCGAGCCGGAACTGGACCCCGAGCTCGACCCCGCCCCCGAGCTGCTGCTCGCCGCGGCATCGTTGCCGTTGCCGTTGCCGTTGCCGTTGTCGTTGCCGCTCGTCGCCGATCCACCGCAGGCCACGACGAGCGACGCCCCGCACGCGGCAGCCATGAGAAGACCGGTGACTTTCATGGAAAATTGCCCTCCTGTCGCCATTCGCGGACCACCTCGCCGGCACCCTAGACCTCGAAGGGTCTCGTGGCTCGTCATAATATCGGCGTCACGCTTGCTCGGCGTCGTCACGGTCGCTCACGCTTGCTCACGAGCAGGTGACGCGACGGAACGCGGGACCCCCCCCTCACAGTCCGAGTGGTATGCGGCGCTCGAAAACGATCATCTCGCCCATCGTTTCGTGATCGCGCTCGCCCACGCGGACCATGCCGACGTTCGCGATGACTCGCAGCGATCGATGATGCCACGCGAACGTGGCCGCCTGCACCGCCCGGACACCGGGCTGGCCGAGCGCCCAGTCGACGCACGCGGCCACCGCTTCGCTGGCATAGCCGCGCCGCTGCGACCCTTCTTCGACGCCGTAGGCGATCTCGGCGACGCCGTCTTCCGCGGGGCGGCCGTGAAAGACGATGCTGCCGACCACGCGCCGGTCGGGCCCGATGCCCGCCACCATCACGCGCGCTCCCCAGAGGCGCGCGGCCGGTTCGGCGCGGAGGTCGTCGAGAGAGACGGGGAACGCGCGCTCGATGAGCTCGTGATTGGGCCAGCGCTCCGGCATCTTCGCGCTCGCCAGGCCCTCCGACTCGTCACGCCGGCCGAGCATCACGGCTTCGACCATCGCGAGCGTCATCGGCACGAGCTCGAGGCGGGCGGTTCGGAGGAGCGTTGTCATCGCGGCCGGCCAGAACCCATGCTCGCGCGTCTGCGCTGTCGGTCAAGAGACCTTCGCGAAACGCTTGATACTGCGCTTGATACGGCGGTCGTGCGCCTCCACATGGACTAAGACGAGCTCCGCGGTCACGTCCCCGCTCACGCCTGGTCGTCCCGTTCCCCCGTCGCGCCCGAATGCCCCCCTCTTCCCTTCAGGTCCCCGCGAACGGGTTGACCCATCACGTCCTCGAGTGGCTCCCTCCCGCCGGCGAGGCCGACGAGGGCACCGTGCTCCTCATCCACGGCTTCATGGATGCCGCGGCGACGTGGGACATGGTCGCGCCGGAGCTCGCGGGCCACGGGTTTCGCGTCCTCGCGCCCGACTTGCGCGGCTATGGCGACGGAGCCCGCGTCCCGCCGGGCGGGTACTACTACTTCACGGATTACGTCATCGATGTCGCGGAGCTGGTCGAGCGGCTCGTTCCCGCGGGGGCTCCGCTCTTCGTCGTCGGGCATTCGATGGGTGGCTCGGTGGCGAACCTGTTCGCGGGCACGTTTCCCGACCGGGTCACGCGCCTCGCGCTGCTCGAAGGGACCGGTCCGCCGGACAGTCCGCCCGACGTCGGCCCCGACCGCATGCGCGGCTGGATCGCCGACCTTCGCGCCCTCGAGGCGCGCGAGCCGCGACGCATGGCCAGCCGTGAAGACGCGCTGCGGCGCCTCGTCGGCTACAACCCGCGGGTCGCCGAAGACGTCCTCCGCCGCCGGCTCGACGACCTGGCTCGCCCCGCACCAGGCGGCGGATTTGTGTGGAAAGCCGACCCGTTGCACAGCACGCGCGGGCCGATCCCGTTCTCCGCCGAGAACTGGAAAGCCTTCGCGCGCCGCGTGGCGTGCCCGGTCCTCTTCGTTTCGGGTGGGCCGACCGGCTGGCATCCGCCCGACGAGGAGGCACGCGTAGCGACGTTCGCAGGGGTCGCCCGCCGCGAGATCGCCGACGCGGGTCACATGATGCACTGGACCGAGCCCGCAAAACTTACACGATTGCTGCTCGAGTTCTTCGGGGCCGATGTCATTCCAGGTGCGCTGTCGCCTTGACCCTTGCGGGGCAAGCGTCTTGAATGCGCCCCCCCAACATGAGAATCGCGGTTAGGAAGGAGAGTGACGCTGGCGAGCGCCGCGTCTCCATCGTGCCGGAGTCGATCAAACGGCTCGCGGCGAAGAAGATCGACGTCTCGATCGAGGCGGGTGCGGGGGCGGGGGCGTTCGCGAGCGACGACGAATACCGTTCGTCGGGAGCGCGCATCGACGCCTCGCTCGACGCTCTCCTCACCGACGCCGACGCGGTCGTCCAGATCCGCGCGCCGCACATCGAAGACGTGAAGCACCTGAAGGAAGGCAGCGCCCTCGTGTCGCTCCTCTTCCCGCTGGTCAATCACGACCTCGTGCGCGCGCTCGCCGCCCGCAACATCACCTCGATTGCGGTCGACATGATCCCGCGCACGACCGTCGCCCAGATGATGGACGTGCTCTCGTCGCAAGCGACGGCGGCCGGCTACGAAGCCGTGCTCATGGCGGCCGCCGCGCTGCCGCGCTTCTTCCCGATGTTGATGACCGCGGCCGGCACCATCGCTCCCGCGCGCGTGCTCATCCTCGGCGCGGGCGTCGCCGGCTTGCAGGCGATCGGCACCGCGCGTCGGCTCGGTGCCGTCGTCGAGGCCTTCGACGTGCGAAAGGTCGTCAAGGAGCAGGTCGAGAGCCTCGGGGCGAAGTTCGTCGAAGTCGAGACCGAAGACGCGGCGACCGCGGGCGGCTATGCGCGGGAGCTCAGCGAAGAGTCGAAGAAGAAGCAGGCCGAGGCCCTCGCCCGCCACGTGGCGAAGGCCGACGTGGTCCTCTGCACCGCGCTCGTGCCGGGCCGCCGCGCGCCGGTGCTCGTGACCGCCGAGATGGTCGCGTCGATGCGCGCGGGAAGCGTCATCGTCGACCTCGCGGCCGAGCAGCAGGGCAACTGCGCGCTGACCCAGCCGGGGAAGACCGTCGTCGAACACGGCGTGACGATCATCGGCGCCACCGACCTCACGAGCCGCATGTGCGCGCACGCGAGCCAGATGTACTCGCGCAACATGGAGAAGCTCCTCTTTTACATCACGAAAGACGGCGCCTTGAAGCTCGACTTCAAAGACGAGATCGTCGCCGGGTCCGTCGTCACGCACGCGGGCGAGATCGTCCATTCGAAGGTGAAAGAGGCGATGTCGCCGGGCTCCTCGGGCGCGCCCGGCGCGACCTCGCCGGCCACGGCCACGGGAGCAGTCTGATGAGCAGCGAGTGGGTCTTCAATCTCTATGTCTTCGTCCTGGCGACGTTCGTCGGCTACCAGGTCATCTCTCGTGTGCCGCCGCTCCTTCACACGCCGCTCATGAGCGGCACCAACGCCATCAGCGGCATCTCGCTCGTCGCGTCGCTCCTCGCGGCGGGCTCGCACCACTTCGTCAGCCAGATCCTCGGTTTCATCGCCGTGAGCTGCGCCACGATCAACGTGGTCGGCGGCTTCATGATCACCGACCGGATGCTGCGGATGTTCAAGCGCAAAGACCCGCCCCCTGCCAGGGCGAAGCTCGGTGAGGGGAAGGCGTCGTGATGACCCCCACGATGCTCGTCGTGAGCCTCTCCTATCTCGTGGCGGCGGTCCTCTTCATCCTTTGCCTTCGTGGCCTCTCGTCTCCCGAGGGCGCCCGTCGCGGGCTCTTCCTCGGCGAGCTCGGCATGCTCATCGCCGTCATCGGTACGCTGCTGCACAAGGACATCATTCGTTACGACTGGATCATCGCCGGTGTCGTCGTCGGCAGCGGGATCGGCGTCGCCATCAGCGCGACGATCCCGATGACCAAGATGCCGGAGCGAATCGCGCTCTCGCACTCGTTCGGCGGCCTCGCGACCGCGCTCGTCGGGGTGGCCGAGTACCTGCGCGAGTCCGACGGCCTGACGTACTTCCAGATCGCGGCCCTCGGGCTCGAGACCTTCCTCGGCTTCCTGACCTTCACCGGGAGCATCATGGCGTTCGGGAAGCTCCAGGGCTTCATCAGCGGCGCCCCCGTCACGTGGAAGGGCCAGAACTTCCTCAACATCGGGCTGTTCATCGCGGCCGTGCTCGGGATCGGGGTCCTCGTCTACGACCGCGAGCTCCATCAGGTGTTCTTCGCCATCGCCGGCACCGGCCTGGCGCTCGGCGTCATGGCCGTGCTCCCGATCGGCGGCGCCGACATGCCGGTCGTCATCTCGCTCCTCAACTCGTACGCCGGCCTCGCCGCGTGCGCGACGGGCTTCGCGCTCGGCAGCCAGATCCTCATCATCTCGGGCGCGCTCGACGGCTCGTCGGGCCTCTTGCTCTCGCTCTTGATGAGCAAGGCCATGAACCGCTCGTTCGCGAACATCCTCTTCGGGGCGTTCGGTACCGCGCTCGCGCCGGGCGCCGCGTCGCCGCAGCTCGGCAAGGGCGGCCGGAGCTACAACGAGGCCACCGTCGAAGACGCCGGGGCCGTGCTCAAGGCGTCGCAGACGGTCATCTTCATTCCCGGCTACGGCATGGCGGTGAGCCAGGCGCAGCACGCGGTCCGGGATCTGGCGGCCTCGCTCGAGCGGCGCGGGGTCGAGGTCAAGTACGCGATCCACCCGGTCGCGGGCCGCATGCCGGGGCACATGAACGTGCTCCTCGCCGAGGCCAACGTCTCGTACGACAAGCTCTTCGATCTCGATGACATCAACGACGACTTCGCGCGCACCGACGCGGTCATCGTCGTCGGCGCGAACGACGTCGTGAACCCCGCCGCGAAGAAGGATCCGAGCAGCCCGATCTACG
Organism: uncultured Myxococcales bacterium; assembly: GCA_937902985.1. Lineage (GTDB taxonomy): Bacteria > Myxococcota_A > Polyangia > Polyangiales > Polyangiaceae > Palsa-1150. The sequence continues at coordinate 18,989 of CALFNG010000558.1, read as the reverse complement.
GCATGCCCGTCTTCAACGTCGAGCAGTCGCGGAGCGTCATCGTCCTCAAGCGGAGCATGAACCCCGGGTTCAGCGGCGTGGAGAACGAGCTCTTCTTCCAGCCGAACACCATGATGGTCCTCGGCGACGCCAAGAAGACCCTCCTCGCGATGATCAGCGAGCTGAAAGAAGGGCACTGAACCTCCGAGAGACGAGTCGACGCGCGACGTCCCGTCCTCGGCGCGTCCGAAGGACGCGACTCTTGGCGAAGCCGAACGGTCAGCTCGCGCAAGAGGCCCGTCAGTCGCAGAGGAAGGCCGATCCGCTCCGCCGAACGAAGCGACCGTCGACGCGGTAACCCGATCGGCTCCCTCAAGGAAGCCATCGATCAGCGGAGCAGCCCGATCAGCTCACCTGAGAGACGCGTCCGTCAGCGAAGCCGGTGAATCGGCTCGCCTGAGAGACGCGTCTCTCAGCGAAGCAGCCCAATCAGCTCACCGGAGAGACCCGTCCCTCGGCGAAGCAGCCCGATCAGCTCACCGGAGAGACCCGTCCCTCGGCGAAGCAGCCCGATCAGCTCGCCTGAGAGACCCGTCCCTCGGCGAAGCAGCCCAATCGGCTTTGCCCAGAAAACCCCGCCTTACACCTATTTGCCGGGCAGCCGACCCAATTCTCGGGCAGCCGCGGCCCGAAAAAAGGCGGGCTCGGGGAACCGCCTGCGCGAAGGGTCGAGTGCGCTCTTCTGTTCGAGACAGATGGGGTCGGGATGAAGCCGTACGGAAGAGCTAGCGCGGCCCCTTCCAGCCCTCGACCACGTCCGTCAGCCGCTCGTCTTCGCCGTCTTCGAGCAATCCGACCGCGACCACGTCGAGCCGATCCGGCCGAGCGATGGCCCATGCCGCTTCGCGCACTTCATCGGCGCCCACGCGAATCAGCTCGGCGACGTGCGCTGCCGGCGCGACCGCCCGCTCGAAGAGCGCGCCGCCGGCGTGGAACGCCGCGACCTCCTCGGGCGAGTCGGCCATCGCGCGCGTGTCCCAGGCGATCCGGCGCCGGACCTTCACGAGCTCCTCTTCGGTGGGCCCTTCGAGGGCGAGCTCCTCGAACATGGCGAGGACTTCGCGCGTGACCAGGGCCACGCGCTTGTGCTGAACGCCGGCCGCCACGTCGATCACGCCGTCGTCTTCGTAGCCGTCGTAGCCAGCGGAGACGTCGTAGCAAAGACCGCGGGAGTCACAGAGCCGGTGGTAGAGGCGGGTGGACATTCCGTCGTCGACGACGCGCATCAGGACGTCGAGCGCCGGGCGTAGCGGGTCGGTCTCGGAGAGGGCGCGGAAGCAGACCCGGAGCTCGGTCTGGCTCGACACGTTGTCGACGATCTGGAGGCGTGGGGCCTTCTGCGAGCGGCCCGGCGCCGGTGAGGTGATGCGCTTGCCGCGAGGGAGAGCCCCGAAGTCACGCTCGGCGATGCGCAGCGCGGTGGCCTCGTCGACCGCGCCCGAGAACGCGAGCACGGAGTTGTCGGCGGTGTAGTGGAGCTCGTGATGCTGCCGCAGCAGCTTCTCGTCGAAGCTCCGGACGTGCGCCTCGCCGCCCGTGATCGTGAAGCCGAGCGGATGGTCGCCGTAGATCAGCGCCCGCGAGATATTGTCGGCGTCGACCTGGTTGCCTTCGTCGTCGAGGTCTTCGAGGATCTCTTCGAGCACGATGCCGCGCTCGATGTCGATGTCGCGGAACGCCGGCTGGGAGAGGACCTCGCCGAAGAGCGCGCAGGCCTCGTCGAGCGACTCGGGGGGAAGCGAGATCGAGAAGATCCCGTGATCGACTTGCGTCGAGGCGAAGAGCAGACCGCCGAGCCGTTCGAACGCGAGGTTCACCGCGTGCGCGCTCGGCAGGCGCAAGGTGCCTCGGTAGATCATGTGCTCGAGAAAGTGGCTGATCCCGTTGTCTTTGCGAGTCTCGAAGCGCGAGCCGACGCGGGACCAGAGGGCGACGTGGGCGCGATGGAGCTGGGGCTGCGGGGCGACGACGATCCGAAGGCCGTTCGCCAGCGTCGCTGTCGTCGCAGCGAGTGGAGCGCTGATCGCGCCGGCCCCGCCGCTAGTACTCATCCTCGTCTTCGCCCCCGCCCCCGCCCCCGCCGCCGCCGTCGACCTTGGTCTCCTGGATGAACGAGGGGTCGACCTTGATGTCGTCCTTCGCCTGGTCGCGCAGGCGGCGGACGTAGAGCGAGAGGGCCTCGTCGCGCTTGGCCCGGACGAGCTCTTGAACGAATGTCTCGCGGTCCTTCGCGAACTCGTCGCGCGTGGCCGTCTTGTGCTGTTTGAGCTGCACGACCACGAAGCCGTCCGGCATCCGGATGGGGTCTTTGATGACGTTGCCGTCCTGGCTCGAAAAGGCGAAATCCACGATACTCGTCGTTCCGTCGGGCGAGAGGCCAGGGAAGGGATCGCCGCCCCGATTGAAGGCGCTCGAAGTCTGGACCTGGGGGCGGTCCGCGTCGGTGCTCGCGTCGAACACCTTCTCGGGCAGCGGCGTCGGCGTCGCGCTTGCGCCCGCGTCGACCGTTCCCATGACGGCACGCGTCGTGCCCGCGTCCGTTGCCGCGGCCGGCGGGACCAGCACGCGGAGCCTGTCGACTTTGCCGCCCGCGTGGACGACGGACGCCACCGCGTCGCGAATCGCGTCGTCGGCCGTCATGCCCCCCCCGATCGCGGCGCGGATCTGCTCGGCGACCTTCTTCGCGGCGTCGACGGCGGCGGCCTTCGCGTACATCGACCGGCCGACGCTACGCTTCACCTTGGCCTCGATGTCCGCGGCCTTCGCGGGGTCGTCGCGCATGATGTAGTGGTAGCCGAACTGGGTCTCCACGGCTCCCGCGGTCGTCTCGCCCGGCGTGAGCGCGTCGGCGGCGGCCTTGAACGGCGGTACGAAGCCGTCGGTCTTGTCGCCGACGTCGCCGCCCTGCGCGGCGCTGCCCGTGTCGTCGGACGTCTCCCGCGAGACCTCGGCGAACGACTCCCCGGCCTTGATCCGGGCCACCGCCCACGACAGCTTCGCGAGCATCGCGGCTTTCTCGTCGTCCGTCGCGCCGTAGGGGAGCTTCACCAAAATGTGGCGCAGGTGCCCCGCCTTCGGCGCGTCTTGCTTCTGGCGGTCGGCGAGCTCTTGCTCGACCTCTTTCGCGTGGTCCTTGACCCACGCGTCCACATCGCTCGGGCTCGCGTTCGCGCGGGTGATCCAGCGCGCCGCCCACGCCTCCTTGACCGGGAACCATGCGACGGTCGCCGTGTCGTAGCGGCGCGCGTACTCCTCCCAGGCCTCGGTCTCGCTCACGCGAACCGGCGCGCGAACGACGTCGCGCATCTTGGCCGCGAGCAGCTCCCGGGCCTGCTCCGCGCGAAACTCGGTCGTCGAGCGGTTGCTCAGGTTCCGGACCTGTCGCTCGTAGACCTTCATGTCGAAGACCTTCGACTTCGGGTCACGGAAGTCGACGGGGATGGCCGTGTCGCGGTCGTTGAAGTGCGCCAGCGCGACCTCTTGCGAGACGAGGCCCGCCCGGGCGTACGCCTGGTACATCTCCTGGAGGATCGCCTGCGCGACCGTCGGGTCCGCCGAAGGGACGCTCGCGCGCACATAGCCGGCATAGAGCTGATCGGTGATCTCTTCTTCGGTCACGCCGATGCCGAGCCGCTTGGCCTCGTCGTCGAGGAGTTCCCGCTCGATGAGCCCGTCGAGCGCCACCCGCTTGATGTTGAGGCGGCGTGACATCTCGGCGCTGCGCGACGGCATCAAGATGCGATACGCCGACGAGAAGTCTTTCGGGTCGAGGCACCGGCCGCGCACCCTGGCGGCGCACATCTCGCTCAGCGAGGCCGTTCGCGTCGACGCGTTGGGGCGAAATTCGATGACGAACGTCAGAATGGTCGCGAGGATGATCGCGCCGTAGAGGACGTTCGACAGGCCCTTCTGCCGAAAGAAAGAGAGCATGGGAGGGGGAGCCCGTGTATCACGCGAGTTTCCAACCGTCGATCGATACCGCGAAATGGCGAACGACGCGGCGCCTAGCGGCGGCGCAGCCGTCCGCGTCCTGGCAAGTCAGGTCGCGCTACTCGGCGCGCTTTTCGAGGGCGAGGGCGAACTTGAGCTCGGACAGCGCCTCTTCGAGCGCGGCCGTGGCCTTCGCGTACGTGATTTCGTAGAAGGTATCGAGCGTGCGTTCGGCGTCCCCGGGGTCCGACACGCGCGTGACCGCCGTGCCGACTTCGGCGAAGCCGGCCTCGAGCGCACCGCTCGCGAGCGTGCGCACCCGGTCGAAGAGGCGGGCGTCGTCTTCGTTTGGAAAGTCGGCCTTTTGCGCCCTGAGAACGACGCGGACCTCGAGCGACGACGTCAGCCGGAGCCGCACGCCCGAGTCCATGATGAGGTTCTCGCGGGGCCGCTCGGCCAGGACGATTTCCTCGGTGCGAGTGCGGAAGACTTCGAAACCGGCATCGATCAGCGCCCTTTTGATGTGCGAGGCGTTATGGGGGAGGGGCTCCGACATCGTTTGGCGTGCAGGCTCGCAAATCCCGAGATAAATCCGCAAGCTGCCTTGTTGGCAAGCCTCGGCGCAAGCGTAGCACGTCGGCGGGGGTGCGCTGCGCCGGCGAATCGTTCAACCCGCTTCGGGCGGGCAGGGCCGCTGGCCCCGTGGCCCCCTCGACCTCGAGCCGGTCGGCGGCTGCGCCCATCACTCGCCGCTGCCGAAAGCCCACTGCCGAGCCCACTGCCGAGCCCACTGCCAAGCCCACTGCCAAGCCCACTGCCAAGCCCACTGCCTGGCCCACTGCCTGGCCCATCGCCCCGCGTCGCCGCGTTGCGTCGAAGAGGCGGGCAGGGGCAGTCCTCTTACGCGTTCCGGCCTGCTAGAGTGACCGATCGTGAAGACCCGGCGGAATCTGACGCCTCCTCGAGGGACGCCTTCGGGCGAGGTTCACGCGACGCGGCGGGGAGGTGCGCGCCATGAAGTCAGCGCGCGCGTGTCGCTCCTTTGTTCCGGCGGTCGCGTCCTCGAGGGGTGGGCTCTCAACGTGAGTCGGGGCGGCGTCCGAGTGATCCTCGAGGAGAAGGTCGAGCCGGGCGCCCACTTCGAAGTGCACCTCACCGGCACGGCGGATGGCGATCCTCCCGCGCCGCAGACCGGTTGCGTGGTCTGGGTGCAAGAGGAGCCCGACGGCGTGGTGGCCGGAATCGAGTTCCGCCCGGAGGCCGACACGGCCTCGAAATCGTAGTAGTAGAGACGCGCCATGGCGACCCCCAAGAGTCTGCTCCCCGACTGCGGTTTGTACCGGACGACCAAGCCCCTTCCCGAACACGAGAGCGAGGTCCCCGCGGGGACGCTCGTCTACTTTCACAACCACTCCGACTCGGGCCTGCCGACCGTGACCGCGCCCGAGCACAACATCCACAACCGCTGGCACTTCCACGGCGCCGGCATCCCGTTTCGTGGCCTCTCGTGGGCCGACAGCCTGACGAAGCTCCCTGCCGAGGGCTTCTACATGCTGCGCAAGTCGCTCACGTTCGAGGGTGGCGAGTGGCCGAAGGGCGCGCTCGTGCAGCTCGGATACACCAAGACGGGCGACCCGATCCTCTTCATCGGTCAGGTCCGCGCGCAGCTCGCCGAGAACGATCTGTTCTTCAGCGATCGCGGCGTCAGCGTCTCGCGCGAGCAGCTCGCGATCATCGAGCCGCTCCAGGTCTTCGCCGAGCCCGCTCCGGCCGGCGGTCACACCACCGGCGTGCACTAGCGTCTCGAGCTCGCGGTCGCCGGCTTGCCGCCGGGATCTGGAAGCGTTAGCGACTGCGATCGTCCTTCGGGTCGGCATGTGGTGATCTTCAGCATCGTGCTCGTCGGGGCTGTTTGCGTCGCAGCGGCCTTCTGGGCCGGGTACGCCGTCGCGGCGTCTTCGTTCACGGGTCGTTCGTCAGATTCGGACACGCCGCATACACCCGGCGCGACGCGATGCTCTTTCACATGCGCCTGGTCGCCGACCATTTCTACCCAGCCGGCGCCGGCCACGAAGCGCGGCAGAGACCCCGAGCGCTCTTCCTCTGACGTGAGCCGCTCACTCCCGCCTCCGCGGCGGATCTCGCGCCAGAAGAGGCGCTAGGGCAAGCGTCGGCTAAGTCGAACGGGCTCGGCTCGGCGGTCGCCGCGCGGAAACGCACTTCCTGTGCGTTGAGCACGGCGAGCGTCGAGACGGGCTCGTTCCACGACGCCGACGCTTGCCCTAGGGTAGGTCCATTTGCGGCGACCAGTCGGCGTCGCGCTTGGCCGCGCCCGGGTCGCGCAGCGCGCCCTCGCGCCAGTGGACGCCGGGCGGCGACGCGTCGATCCAGTGATAGCTCTGGTCCCGGACGTCGAGGTGAACGAACTGGGTCTTGGGATTCGTGTAAACGCCGACGCCGACGCGCGCGAGCCCACGCAGGTACGCGGCGAGCGCGCGAGCGGGCACGCCCTTCAGCTTGAAGTCGATCGCCTCGCCGGTGCCGTGGCGGCTCGCTCTCTCTCGCCAGCCCGAGACCACGTAGACCTGCGTGTTGCCGAAGTGATACGCGGCGCGCAAGAGCAGCTGCTCGACGCGCGGCGCGAGCGGGTGAGGCTCGTCGTCGTTCGCGGCGATGCGCTCGAGCGCGTCGCGCGCGGCGGGGTCGATCTCGCCGTCGTCGCCGTAGAGGCGAACGCTCGCCTTGGCGTGCGTGGCGGCGGTCACCTCGATCGCCGGGAGCGCGCATGCCCACGCGGCGACACGCGGCTGGGGCGTCGCCGACGCCAGGACCGCTTCGTGGGCGGCGTGCGCTCCATGGAGGGCATGTGCCGGCGCATCGCGCGCCACGAGGAGAACGACCGTTCCGAGCAGCCAGCGCGCCGCCGAGAGCAGCCAGCCGAGCCTCGACGAGCCGCTCTTTCGCCCGGATGACGCGCCCACCCCCGGAGGCTAGCGAGTTTTCGGCCCGCGGTCTTCTCAGTCCTTCTTCGCGATCTTCTCGCGCAGCTTCGCCACGATGTTCGGATACCCCTCGGCGGGGTTGTTCATCTTCTTCCGGAACTGATCGTAGTAGTTCTTCGTGAGGCTCGAGCCCTCGGTGATGATGTCGACCACCTTGGGGCCGCTGGCCGTCTGTTTGACCACGTAGTCCACTCGAACGGGCGCCTCGCGCGGCTTGAGCTTGCTCTTCGCCTCGGTGAGCACGCGTGTGTCGCCGCCGGAGTCTCGCGCTCCGCGGTAGGAGATGTCGTAGTCGAGCGTTTTCAAGAGGTTCCGCTGGTAGTTCTTGCGGACCAGCTGCTCGAGAAGCCCACGCACTTCGGTGCGCTGCCCCGGGTCGTACTTCGCCCAGAGGTCGTCGCACGACAGCTCGGACGGGGGACACGGCTCGCCGAAGGCGCGGTGCGTCAGCTCGTCGTAATCGACGAAGGTGCCGAGGGCGTCGTGCAGCCTGGTGTCACGCGCAGCGGACTCGGGCTCGTGCAAGAGTTGCTCGAGACGGTGGCGCTCGTGGTCGACGAACGTCTGCGCGTCTTCGGGCGACGCGTTGCTCGGAACGGCGATGGCGAGCGCGGCGAGAGCCGCGCTCGCTGCAAGAGCGTGACGAAAGAAGCGCATGTATCGATAGCCTCGGGGCGCTACGTGCCCTCTCGTGAGATGGGATGCAAGCGCCGCACTCGGGGTCGTGCCCGGCGCTCGGAATTTAGACGAGGACGAGCGCGTCTGATTCATCTCCCCCGTGATTCCGGCTACTTACCATCGTCCCACGCTAGGCTCGCGACGGCATGCGCGGCGGCGGTGAGCTCTTACGCAGCCCGGCAACGTCGCGGGTCAACGTGACCTGAAAGCTCGCGCCCCCGCCCGCTGCGCGCTGCACGTCGAGCCGTGCGCCCATGCTCGCGTGGTCTTGCAAGATGCGACGAACGACCGCGAGGCCGATTCCGGCGCCGTGCGTGCGGGTGGTGAAGAACTCGTCGAAGATCCGGAGGGCCACGGTCTCGGGGATGCCCTGGCCCTGATCGTCGACGGCGAGCGTGACGTCCCGTTCACGCTGCTCCACGCGCACAGTGACCGTTGCCCCCGCCGAGCTGGCCTGAATGGCGTTGCGGACCAGGTTCCAGAGCACCTGTCGCATCTGAGGACCGTCGCAGCGGACGAGGGCTTCACGCTCGGGCCCTTCGTAGGTGACCTGGACATCGCCGCCCCGCGCGGCGTTCGCGGCCAAGGCCACGACCTCGCGCGCGAGCCCCGCGACGTCCGTGGCCTCTGCCCGCGGGCGGCGGGGACGCGAGAGATCGACCATATCGCCAACGAGGTCGTTCAGGCGGCGGGCCTCCCGCTGCACGATGTCGCAGAGGCGCCGGTCTTCGTCGGAAAGCGCGGTCGATTCACGGAGCATCTCGATGGAGCCGGTGATCGAGCCGAGCGGATTGCGGATCTCGTGGGCGAGACCCGCGGCGATCCGTCCGAGGACGGCGAGCCGCTCGGCCTCGTTGGCGCGCTGCGTCGCCACCTCGAGGGCGCCTCCCGTCAAGCGAAGGCGCTCGGCGAGGTAGCCGCCGAGGAGCGCGACGACCGTCATGCCCAGCGCGTTGATGAGGAGCGGGTAGACGATCGCGGCCGGCTCGAGCGCATAGGTCCCCGCCGCTTGATCTTGCGGCGGCGGGACCCAGCCCATGTGGAGTCCCAGACAAAGCGACGCGTAAATCGCCGTGCCGAGGAGCGCGGCGACCGCGGCGCCTCGCAACCCGACGAGAATGGCGGCGAGCAGGCACGTGAGCGCATAGAACGAGGTCGCGCCGCTGGTCGCGCCGCCGGTGACGTAGACGATGGCCGTCCACGTGATCTGGTCGAGCGCGATCTGAGCCCAGGCGAGGGCTTGAAGGCGTCTGCCAGCGCGGAGCACCACGCCGTACACGGCGGCCAGCGCGAACCCGGCGGCGATCGTGACGAACACGATGCGAAGACTCGAGGGGTAGCGGGTCAGCTCTCCGCGCAGGTAGAGTGTGGATGTCGCGCCGAGGAGGAGCGCGAGAAACGCGACGCGAAGGCCCGTGATCCACGCGAGGCGCGTCGCCAGGCTGTGGTCCGGGGGCGAGCCGCCTGCACCGAGATCCATCGCCGAGGAGGCTACTCGGCCTTGATCTTCCCGGCGATGCTGAAGATGGGGAGGTACATCGCGATGAGGACGACGCCAACGGTTCCGCCGACGCCGACCATCATCACCGGCTCGATGAGGCTCGTCATCGCGGAGACGGCGACGTCGACTTCGTCTTCGTAGAAATCGGCGATCTTGTTGAGCATCGTATCGAGCGCGCCCGTCTGCTCGCCGACGCCGACCATCTGCACGACCATCGACGGGAAGACGCCGGTCTCCGTCAACGGTTGCGCCATGTTCTTGCCCTCGGAGATCTTGATGCGGGCGTACATGATCGCCTCTTCGACGACGACGTTCCCCGCCGTCTTGGCGACGATCTCGAGGGCGTCGAGAATGGGCACGCCGGAGCCGAGCAACGTGCCGAGCGTCCGGGTGAAGCGCGCCACCGCGATCTTCCGGAGGACGGGCCCCATGACGGGCATGTTCAGCATCATCCTGTGGATGCGCCGCTTGCCGTTGGGCGTCTTGTACACGTACCTCAGGCCCACGAAGAGGCCGATGAGGCCGATCACCATGTAGAGGAAATTGCCGATGAAGAGGCGCGAGACGGTCATGACCATCTGCGTGAGGACCGGCAGCTCGTCTTTGGCGCCGAAGTCCTTGAACATCTTCTCGAAGCCGGGGATGACGAAGACGAGCAAGATCGAGAGGACGGCGAAGAAGACGACGATGACGATGCTCGGGTACACCATGGCGCCGCGGACCTGGCGCTTCAGCTTCATCGCCTTCTCGATGTAAACCGCGAGGCGGTTCAAGATCGTGTCGAGGATGCCGCCGACTTCACCCGCTTGAACGAGGTTGACGTAGAGGTGATCGAAGACCTTGGGATGCCGCCGGAGCGAGTCGCTGAAGGTCGCGCCTTGCTCGACGCTCGATTTCACGTCGCGGAGCACGTTCGCGAACAGCTTGTTGTCGGTCTGCCCCTGCAAGATGTCGAGGCACTGAACGATCGGCAGACCCGCGTCGATCATCGTCGCGAAGAGGCGCGTGAAGGTGACGATGTCTTTCGAAGAGACCCCGGTCCCGATCTGGAACGAGAACTCTTTGCCCTTCTTTTTGACCTTCGTGGGCTGGAGCTGCTGCGCGCGGAGCCGCTGGTTGACCGCGTCTTCCGACTCGGCCTCCATCGCTCCCTTGCGCACCTCTCCCGTTCGCGCGCGGGCTTCCCAGACGAATTCGGCCATTGGGGGATCTCTCGTGCCCGACCGCAAAGTGTACAAGTCGCGTGGCAAGAGGGTCAAAGTCTATGACGCCCTCCGACATCGCCCGCGGCATCGAGGCGAGGGCGGCGGCGCCGGCCGCAGCCGCGGGCTGCGGGGCGCGGCTCCAGGTCGCTCCGCCGCGTAGTAGCGCCGACATGCCGCTGGCTGGCGACGCGATGGGCGCTTGGGTGCGAGAGACCGGCGGCGCGACGGGTCTCTATTTCGACCTCGCGAGCGTCACCAAGCCCATGACCGCCGTGGCCGCGGCACGCGCGGGCATCGACCCAGCCACGCCGCTCGGCGCGCTGCTTGCCGAGGCCCGCGGGACGCCGAGCGAAGGCGTGCCCCTCGAGCTCTTGTTCGCACACCGGGCCGGGCTCGCCGACCACCGCGCGCTCTACGCTCCGCTCGTGCGCGGCGAGCCCGTGGACCGCTCCGCCGCTCTTCGCGAGGCCGCCGGAGCGCGGCGGGCGGACGCGGCCGGCGACCCACGTGACGCCGGCCCCGACGGCTTCGAGCCCGTCTACAGTGATCTCGGGTATGCCCTCGCCGGCGAGGCGATCGCGCGCGCGACCGGGGCACGCGACGCCGGCGAGGCGATCGAGCGCTTCGTGCTGGAGCCCCTCGGTCTCGCCGGGCAAGCGGGCACGGTCCGCGGTCTCGCGTCGCGCGGCGTCGAAGGCCCGTTCGCGCCGACCGAGGACGTGCCCTGGCGCGGCGGAGTCATCGTGGGCGCCGTGCACGACGAGAACGCCTGGGCGCTGACGGGGCTTGGCGGGTCCGGGCACGCCGGGATCTTCGGCACCGTCGCCGCCGTCGTGACGTTCGGTGCGGCCGTTCTCGACGGGCTCGCGGGCCGCGGCGTCTTCGGCGATCGGGGGGCCGCGTCCCTCGAATGGCTCGTCCGTTCGCGCCCCGGAGGCACCTTGCGCGCTGGCTTCGACGGCAAGAGCGCCGAGGGCTCGAGCGCCGGCGCCCGCCTCGGGCCGCGGTCGTTCGGCCACCTCGGTTTCACCGGCACGAGCGTGTGGATCGATCCCGACGCCGAGCTCGTCGTCGCCCTCCTCACGAACCGCGTGTGCCCGTCGCGCGACCATCGCGCCATTCGCGACGAGAGGCCTCGGGCGCACGATTCGCTGTTCGATCGAGCCGTGCTACTTCGAGAACCGTGACCGAGCACGTCCCCGAGTTCGCGCCGTCGAAGGACCTCGCGACCGCCGCCCTCGGAGGCGACGCGTCCGCCCTCGCCGCCTACCTCGACGCGCTGAAGTCGCGCTCCACCGTTCGGCGCGACCACTTCGGCTCGCACCTGGGCATCGAGCCGCTCGAGGTCCTGTCCGACCGGGTGACGATGCGCATGCCCTGGCGCGCCGAGCTCCGGAGGGGCGGCGGCATCTTTCACGGCGGGGCCATCATGGCGCTCGCCGACCACGTGGCGGGCACCGTGTTCAACACCGATCCGCGCGTCGCCGCGGCCGGCAGCACCGGGCTCACGACGGACTTCAACATCTCGTTTCTGCGGTCCGCCGAGCCCGGCGAGGCCGTCACGGCAACTGGCTGGGTCCTCCGGCGCGGTCGAAACGTCACGTTCATGCAGATCGACGTGCGCGCCGAGGCCTCCGGCCACCTCATCGCCACGAGCCGAACGACGTACCTCACGGTTCCCCGGGCCTCGATTGCCGCGAAGCGACAAGGTTCGGAGCCTCCCTAGTCTAAGTCTAGGTCTAGGGGCAATGCCGCTCACGAAAAACATTCCGCCGTCGACGGTCGCGTGCGCGAGACGCTTGCTCGAAGGCCGGCCCGTCCGTAAGAATTCGCGCCATGGACAAGACCCTTCGCTGCACCGTGTGCACGTGGCGTGGCGCCTGGGCCGAGGCTGCCGCCGTCCGCGTGCAGGCGGCCCCGCTGCCCCCCGCCCTCGAAGACATTCAACGCGCCTACGCCGAGAAGGCCGCGGAGGACGAGGCCCTCGGCGGCCATCGAACCCCGAACTGCCCGGTGTGCGGCAACCAGACGCTGCACGTGCATCTGAACCGCCATTCTGCCGCGATGTAGTCACGCGCCGGGAGCCCGAGTCCCGTGCGACAGAGCGAGATAGCCGGGGAGGCGCGGAGAACGCAAAGGATCTTGGTTTTCAGACCCTTTCATCCTCTGCGCCTCGGCGGCCAATCTCCCTCTTGTCCCGGCGTGAGCGTCGAAAGAGGCGAGCCCTAGCTGGGCGTGAGTTCGACCAGGAGGCGGGTTCGGCCGACGAGGAGCTCGTCGCCGGTGACGAGCTCTTGCTCGCCTTTGATCCGCACGAAGACGCCCGTGCGCGAGCCGAGGTCGGTCAGCAGGATCGCCCCCGCCGTCTCCTCGATGAGGCAGTGCTGATCGCTGACCAGCGGGTCGCTCGGAAAGACGAAGTCGCCCTGCGACGAGCCGATCTGCAGGGTGGTCCCGCGGGCGAGGACACACGCGCCGAGCGCGCCTCCCTCGAAGACCTGGACCACACGGAACGACGAGAGCCATTTCGGCGACGAGTAGAAGTACGTCGGGCCCGGGTCGGGGCCGTCTTGCGGGGTCGGCGTGCGCTCCGTGCGCAAGAGCTGATCGCCCACGATGAACTCGTCGCCCACTTCGAGCTCCACGGGCGCCTTGATGCGGAGAAAGACGCCGTTGCCGGCTTCGAAATCGTGGAGCCAGAGGCGCCCGTCGCGAAAGCGGACCTCGCCTTCGCGCGGGTGGCAGAAGCGCTCGCCCGGCAAGACGATGTCGCCCTGGGAACCGATGACCGCTTCGGTGCCCTTGGGCTCGTAGACGCCGGGTCCGCCCGTCAGGCTCCGCATGACGGTGACCCGAAACCGGGAGCGTTGCCCCTCGACCGCGGCTTCGACCGCGGGGGCCGTGGCCACCTTCGGCGCTTCTACGGCGGGCCGCTCGCCGCTTCCACCGTCGGCCTGAACGCGCGCCTTCTTCTGGGTCGCGAGCTTCTGGACGTCGACCTTCGGCGGGAAATCGAGCACGTCCATTCCGCCCATCGCGCGCCCTTCGATCACGGCGTCGAAGCGCCCGTCGCGAAGGGCGAGGGCCATCTCGAGCTGCTGGCCCTTCATGAGCTGGCGCACGTAAGGCACCACGTCGCTGCGCTCGACGTATGCCGCGTACGACCGCTTGTGGCTCTTGATGACCCGGCCGCCGTCGGCGAAGAGGTGGGTGATGATGTGGGGCTTTCCGAGACCGCTGTCTTCGGTCTGGATGTGAAACGTCTGGTTCTTGTACTTGACGTTGTTGTTGAACCCGACCTGTGCACGAAGGAACGCGGGGCGCGCGAGCTCCCGGTCGACGCGAGCGATCTCGTCGGGCGACCATCGCGCGATGGCCTGCTCGAGCAAGGCGTGATCCCCCGCGATGCCTTCCATGCGCTCGAAGGCGAGCTTGGCCAGAACGGACGCCGGGTCGATCCGCAACGCTTCGGCGAGCAGCCCCTGGCCCTCAGCGTCGTTTCCGCCGCTCGCCGCCCACGCTGCGAGGACACCGACCGCGTCTTCGGGCCGCCCCTTCTTCAGGAGTCCTTTGGCCACGCGGGACGCAGCTGCACGCGCCTGGGCCGGGCCGAATTCCATCGATCCTCATCATCATCGCGGCCGACCGGCCTACGCAAGTAATCTCCGCGCAAGGCGTTCACATCCGGACGGGTCGGGTCGGGGCCCCGGACACGCTATAGCTCGCCGGGTCCCGCCGCCCGGTCGTCATCCTCCTCGAATTTCCGCCGAACCATGACCGCCCTCGCCTGGCACCGCCTGCAGTTCGGTTTCACGATGGCGTTTCACTACCTCTTTCCCCAGCTCACGATGGGGCTGGCGCTCCTCCTCGTGATCTTCAAGGTGCTGGCCCTTCGCCGCGACGACCCGCGGTATGACGAGCTCGCACGCTTCTGGGCACGCATCTTCGGGATCAACTTCGCGGTCGGGGTCGCCACCGGCGTGCCCATGGAGTTCCAGTTCGGAACGAACTGGGCGCGCTTCAGCGGCGCCACCGGGGGCGTCATCGGCCTGACCCTCGCGCTCGAGGGCATGTTCGCGTTCTTCGCGGAGTCGGCGTTCCTCGGGCTTTTTCTCTTCGGCGAGCAGAAGCTCTCGCGAAGGGCGCACCTGGGCTCTGCCGTGATGTTGCTGCTCGGGTCGTGGTCCAGCGGCTACTTCATCATCGTCACCAACGCCTTCATGCAGCATCCCGAAGGGTACCGCGTTCTCGGCGACGGCCGCTTCGAGCTCGCCGACGTCGGCGCGTATCTGCTCAATCCGTGGGCGCTCTGGGAGTACGCCCACGTGATGTGCGCCGCTGTCGTCACGAGCACGTTCGTCGTCGCGGCGGTGGCGGCCTACTGGACGCTCGCGGGCGAGCACGCGCGTCACGCGCCGCTCGCGATGCGAACGGCGGTCGTCGTGGGTCTCGCCGCGTGCGTGCTGCAGCTCTTCCCCACGGGTGACCAGCAAGGAAAGCTCGTCGCGGACTACCAGCGTCCCGCGCTCGCTGCGATGGAGGGCAAGTTCGAGAGCAGCTCTCACGCCGAGCTCGCGCTGGTCGGCGAGCCCAATGTCGCCGAGCATCGCCTCGAGAACCCGGTGATGGTGCCGTGGGCGCTGAGCTTCCTCGCCTACGGCTCGTTCGGGGCCACGGTGACGGGGCTCGACGACGTGCCCGCCGACCAGCGACCCGACAACATCGAGCTCCTCTACTATGCGTACCACGTGATGGCGGGGCTCGGAACCCTGCTCATCGCCGTGATGGCGGGGAGCGCGCTGCTGCTCTGGCGCGGTAGGCTCTTCGAGACGCGGCCGATGCTCTGGGTGCTGATGCTCGCGTTTCCGTTGCCTTACATCGCGACGTTGGCGGGCTGGATGAGCGCGGAGCTCGGACGGCAGCCGTGGCTGGTCTACGACGTCTTTCGCACTTCGGCCGGCACGTCGCTCAACGTCGGCACGGGCGACGTCGTCTTCTCGACCATCGGCTTCATGGGCCTCTACCTGCTGCTCGGCCTGCTCTTCGTGCTGCTCGTGGCGAAGCAGATTGCGCGAGGCCCGGCCGCGCCCACGCCCACGCCCACCCTGGCGGCGTCGCCGGCGCCGCCGCCCCCGTCCCCGCCGCCGCTCGGTCTCGAGCCGGCCCCGACCCCTGCCTCCGGGCCGAAGCTCCTGCACTGACGTCGCCATGGAGGCCACCTGGTTTCTCATCGTCGCCGGGATGCTCACGGCGTGGGCCGTGCTCGACGGCTTCGACTTCGGCGCGGGGGCCGTGCATTTCATCGTCGGCGAGGCCGAAGAAGATCGACGCACCGTGCTCGCGGCCATAGGCCCTGTGTGGGACGGGAACGAGGTCTGGCTCGTCGCCGCGGGCGGCGTCTTCGTCTTCGCGTTTCCACGCGCATACGCCGCCGCCCTGAGCGGAATGTATCTCCCACTCTTCGTCGTGCTCTGGCTCCTCGCCCTTCGCGGGATCGCCATCGAATTTCGCGCGGTCCTCGCTGCGCCGCTATGGCGACAGGCCTGGGACGGCGTCTTCGCCTTCACGTCGACGGTGATGGCGTTCGTGATGGGCGTGACGTTCGGCAACGTGGTCCGGGGCGTTCCGATCGACGAGACCGGCTGGTTCCACCTCGATCTCTTCGCCTTTGGGTCGCGGCGCGTCGGCGCGCTGGACGCGTACACCGGGCTCGTGGGCCTCCTCGCGGTCGCCGTCCTCTCGGCGCACGGCGCCACGTACCTCGCATGGAAAACGGGCGGGGTCGTGTGCGCACGCAGCCGCAGCGTCGCGCGGCGCGCGTGGTGGGTCGCGTGGGTGCTCGCGGCCGGCGTGACCGTGGCCACGGCGGCGGTTCGCCCGGCCATGTTCGTCGCCTTCGTGCACCGCCCCTGGACGTGGCCCTTGCCGGCCCTCGCGATTGCGAGCGCTTTCGTCGTCGGGCGCGCGCTCGGCGGCGACGTCGTCCGCGCCAGCCGCGAGCGGCGCGCGTTCCTCGCTTCGTGCACGTTCATCGCGTCGCTCGTCCTCGCGACCGCGGCGGTGCTCTATCCCGTCCTGCTCCCGTCGACCCTCGACGCCCGGTTCGACCTCGACGTGTATGCCGCCGCGTCCGGCGACTCCACGCTCGCGCTCGGCCTCTGGTGGTGGATCCCTGCGCTCGGGCTGGCGGTCGCCTACCTCGCCAACGCGTTCCGTTCGATGCGCGGCAAGATCGTGGGGACGGACCACGCCGAGCACCCCTGAGTGTCTCTGCGCCCTCCGCGCCTCGCGGCCAATCTCCCTGGTCCCGAGCGCCCACCGGATACAGGTCCTAGACGCTCCTGCGCAGCGGACGCGCACGGGGGAGGCCATTCGGCAGGCCACTTCGCGACGCAAACCGACGACGCAACGCATTGGCGGGCGCCCTGTGGGAACCATCACGCTCGACGGTGCACGCTCTCTCCGGCTAGCGTGCGAATCGCGGGCCCGCGCGAGCGGGCGCGAAGGACCCCTCCGCCGTGACCCCCGTCTCCGCCCTCATCGCGCCCGGCACCACTATCGCTCGCTACGTCGTCGAGCGGCGACTCGCGCAAGGCGGGATGAGCATCCTGTTTCTCGCGCGTGACACGGACGGCGCGCGGGTCGTGCTCAAGATGGTGCCGCCGGGGATCGCGACGAACTCCGCTCGCGCGCGGCTCTTGCGCGAGGCGCGCGCGCTCGCCGTCGTCGATCATCCCGGGGTCGTGCGTGTCCGCGGCACGGGCGAGCACAAGGACATGCCCTGGATCGCCATGGACTTCGTGAACGGCATCGACCTCAAGCGGGTCATCGCCGAGCGCGGGCCGATGCGACCCGAGACGGCCCTTCGCTACGCCATCCAGACCGCCGACGCGCTCGCCGCGGCGCATCGCGCGGGCGTCGTCCATCGTGACCTCAAGCCGTCGAACCTGCTCGTGACCACCGAAGGGCGCGTCGTCCTCGTCGACTTCGGCATCGCGAAGCGCCGGAGCGAGCCCCGCGACGGCGACGTGCTCACGAGCGCGCGCGAGGTCATCGGCACGCCGGCGTACCTCTCGCCAGAGCAGATCGAGCACGGTCTCGCCGACGAGCGAAGCGACGTGTGGGCCCTCGGCTGCGTCCTCTACGAGATGGTCGTCGGCCGCCCGCCGTTCGGCCGCGGCGGGGCGGCCACCACGGCCGCCATCCTGCGCGACGAGCCGGTCTTCCCGCCGCACGTGCTCAGCGTGATCGGCGATATCGTCTCGGCCTGCCTCCGAAAGAGCTCCTTCGCGCGCATCGGGGCTGCGACCGATCTCCTCCCGCTGCTGCGTGGCGCGCTCGATCACGCGATCGCCGAGGGAAGCGTCGACGGCGAACGCCGGTCGTCCGGGTCGATGCGGGTATCGAACCGCCCATCGGGGCGCCCGAGCGCCGCGCCCTCCGCGCACCCGTCGTTGCCGACGCGTACGGTCCCTCCCTCGCGGCCGCCGTCGATCCCGCCACCTCGCCCCCCGCTCCCATCGTATCCGCCCGGCGCGCTCGCCTCGATGGGGCCGCGCGGCTCGTCGATGCCCGCGACGCAACGCTCGTCGGGGTCGATTCGTGTGGCCGCGGCGCGCGGACGCGTGAAGGGCACGGCGATCCGCGCGGCGCTGCTCTGGTTCGCCGACGCCCACGGCGAGGCGCAGATGGCGCGCGTTCTCGACCTGGCTTCGCCCGAGCTCCGCGCGATGCTCCGGATCGCCGATCCCGCCTTCGGGATCATGGCCTCGGGGTGGTATGACACGCAGCTCATCGGCGAGCTCCTCGATGGGCTCGAGCGCGTGTCGGCGCCCGAGGACGTGCGCGATCTTCACTCGCGGCTCGCGGCCGCGGTCGCACACGACAACGTCAACGGCGTCTACCGCTCGCTCTTCCGGCTCATCGCGTCGCCACCGCTCCTCGAGGCGAACGGCCAGCGCGTGTGGGGCACGTACGTCGACGAGGGCACCTTCCGCGTGAGCATCCTCGGCCCCGGAGCGTTCGAGGCCCAGGTCCGCGGCTGGTCGCACCACCACTCGACCGTGTGCCTCATGCTCCGGCCGCTCTTCGAGCACATGCTCCGGGCCATCGGCTACAACGCGCTCGTCGTCGAGCGGACGCAGTGCATCGACAACGCCGACGGCCAGTGTCTCTTCCACGGCAACTGGCTCGTCTAGAGCACTTTTCCTCGTCGGCGATCGGGCCCGTCTCGACGCTCGCCGTGCTCAACGCACAGGAAGTGCGTTTCCGCGCGGCGACCGCCGAGCCGGACCCGCTCACCTTAGAGGAAAAGCGCTCTAGGTCGTTCCACCTGAGATTCGGATCACTTACGTGCGAGGGGCTCGCGAGCGGTCGTCGTGTTCGGCTCGGCCGACGTGTTCCTTTCGCTGGCCGGTTCATGGGCGTCGCCGATGACCTGGCGAGCTTCGCTGACCGGCGCATCGGCGTCTCGGGCAGGGTCATCAGGGCCGCGGATAGGCGAGTTCCTCGCGCTCGCGGAGCGGTCGGCTTCGCTCGCGGCCGGGTCTCTTGCGCCGAGAGATTCACGAGCTTCGCCAAGGGCCGCATCCTTCGGCGGGGCAGGGTGATGGCTCGCGCTGACCGGGCGATCGG
>CALFNG010000557.1 GCA_937902985.1 uncultured Myxococcales bacterium | reverse complement strand
ACCGGGCGTATCGGCGCGCCGACTCCCTTCGAAATCGGGTCGATCGATCCGTTGCCGGAACCGTCGGCATAAGTGCGCAGCCTGAGCCGACCGCTATCGCAGCGGAAGAAGGTGTCGTCCCTGCGGAATCTCTGTGGGACCGCTGTCGGCGATCGCGGCGGCGCGCGCCGTCAGCGCGTCCATGTCGGCGACGCGCGCCTTGATCTCGATGTTGCGAGACATATCGTGGCGCTCCACCTCGGGAGCGCCACGATATCAGGCTGGGCAAGGAGGGTACCCCCATGGAAGCGCCGACTGTCGTATTGCGAGGCATCGAAGTCGAGCTCCGGCCCCTCGATCTCGCGGATGCAGCCTCCCTCGCGGCTGCGGCATCCGAGTCGCGCAACGCATACGGTTACACTCTGGTGCCGGACGGACCTCTCGAGGCCGAGCGCTACGTCGCGCGGGCGCTGAGCATGCGATCGGCGGGACTGCGGATACCCTTCGCCATCCGCTGGCGAGGTCGGGTGGTAGGCACGACGAGCTACTCGGACTTCCAGCCCTGGGAATGGAGCGCCGGGAACGCGCGGCAGCGGTCGGACCGCTCCGATGCACTCGAGATCGGACACACCTGGCTGGCCGCCTCCGCCCAGCGGACCCGGTGCAATACCGAGGCAAAGTACTTGCTGCTCGCGCACGCGTTCGATGCATGGAACGTGTATCGGGTCACGTTCCGAACCGACGAGCGGAACGAGCGGTCCCGCGCCGCCATCCTTCGGCTCGGCGCGCGCTTCGAAGGGATACGACGCGCAGACATGCCCGCTCGCGACGGAACCGTTCGCAATTCCGCGACGTTCTCGATCGTGCAAGACGAGTGGGGAGAGGTGAAAAGAAGGCTGGGTGCCCGCCTCGGCGCCGCCCCTTCCGAGCTCATAGATATCAGCCAGTAGCGGCGAGCGCGTAAACCCAGCGCTGCACGGCGATCCCCTCTTCCTCGCTGGCCGCCCCCCGCGAAGCCGCTGCGGCTGCTTCCTCGAGGTGCGGCTGCGCAGCGGGCAGCCGGTGGGCTGGGACGGCCGGGCATACCGGCCCGACCGTGGTGAATCGTTTGACGTTCTCCTTCCGGCCCTGGCCCGGCGCCGACGTCGCGGCCTTGCTCGAAGAGGCGAAGACGGCAGCGTGCGCCGCGGCGGCACCGGACCCGCTCACCTGGGAGGTCACCCTCGCGAGCCCGCCGCTGGCCACGCGCGACGTGGCCGGGTTCGCGCGCTGGCTGCCGAGCCTGCGCCTCGACCCCGTTGACCTCCAGTTCTGGACGGAAGCCGCGCAGGTCCCGGCGTGGGAGAGGAGGCCGGTGTGGAGGGAGCTGAGGTTCGCGAACAGCGCGCCGCCGACCCCCGCCAGATTCGGTCGAATTTCAGATCCCGGCCCCGTCGCCGAACAGCTCCTGGTGGGCGCGCGCTTGGGAGACGTGACTCCTCGGCGGGACGCTTTCGGTGAGCCAGACGTTTCCGCCGATGCTCGAACCGCGACCGATCGTGATCCGCCCCAGAACGTTGGCCCCCGCGTAGATGACGACATCGTCTTCGATGATCGGGTGCCGCGAGAGGCCCTTGATGGGGTTGCCGTGATCGTCGGTCGGGAAACTCTTCGCGCCAAGCGTGACCCCCTGGTAGAGACGCACGTGCTCGCCGATGATGCACGTCTCGCCAATGACGACTCCGGTACCGTGGTCGATGAAGAACCTAGCGCCGATCTGCGCTCCCGGGTGGATGTCAATCCCGGTCGCTGCGTGGGCGAGCTCGGAAATGATGCGCGGGACGAGCGGTACGCCGAGGACGTGAAGCTCGTGCGCAATTCGATGGTAGGTGATGGCGGTCATCCCGGCGTACGAGAAGACCGCTTCGTCGGGGCTGGTCGCCGCCGGGTCTCCCTCGTACGCCGCGCGGGCATCGCCTCCGAGTAGCATGCGGATGGCCGGGAGGCGCGTGGCGAGCTCACGCGTCACGTCGGTCGCGCGGCGAGAGCACGAGCAGTCATCTCCGCCATGGTCGCAGTCGAAGAGAAGACCGACGCGCACCTGCCGTTCCAGCGCATCGAGGGCCGCGTCGAGCGTGCGACCCACGTAGTACGTGAGTCCGTCCTCGGACACGTCGGACGCACCGAAATGCCGTGGGAAGAGAACCGCCCGCAGAGACGAGGCGACCCCCGCAACCGCCTCGCGCGACGGAAGCGACCGCCGCCCCAGCTTGCCTTGCCGCCCGGGCACGAGATCGGCGTTCGCCTGGCAGATCGCGTTGACCACGGGGGAGAGTGACCATGCCGACGGTTCCAAACGAACGGCGCTAGCCGTCGCGGGCGAGCTCATGTCGCGATTCCTTGCGCATCGAAGACGCCCTCGAAGAGAACCGTGCTGAGGTATCGCTCGCCCGAGTCCGGAAGCACGACGACGATCGTCTTGCCCTCGTTCTCCGCCTTGGCAGCGAGGCGCGCCGCAACCGCCGCTGCCGCGCCACTCGAGATGCCCGAGAGGATCCCCTCTCGTCGCGTGAGCCGACGCGCGTAGTCGATGGCCTCGTCGTTGGTCACCTGTTCGATCTGATCGACCAGGGACAGGTCCAGCACATCGGGAACGAAGCCCGCGCCGATCCCCTGAATCTTGTGCGGTGCAGGTGTGAGCGGCTGGCCTGCGCGCTTCTGGGTGAGCACGGCGCTACTCGTCGGCTCGACGGCCACCGACTGAAGCGGCTTCCCGCGCGTCTTCTTGAAGTAGCGCGAAATTCCCGTGATCGTGCCTCCCGTACCGATGCCGGAGACCAGGATGTCGACTTGGCCGTCCGTGTCGTCCCAGATCTCGGGTCCGGTGGTCGTCTCGTGAATCGCCGGGTTCGCCGGGTTCTTGAACTGCTGCAAGAGGACGTAACGCTCGGGACTCGATGCGGCGATCTCTTCGGCCTTCGCGATTGCGCCGCTCATCCCTTGGGACCCCGGCGTGAGGACGAGCTTTGCGCCGTAGGCCACGAGCAGCTTGCGGCGCTCGATGCTCATCGTCTCGGGCATCGTCAGCGTGAGCGGATAGCCGCGCGCCGCGGCGACGAACGCGAGCGC
Source organism: uncultured Myxococcales bacterium (assembly GCA_937902985.1). GTDB lineage: Bacteria > Myxococcota_A > Polyangia > Polyangiales > Polyangiaceae > Palsa-1150. The sequence goes on along the minus strand of CALFNG010000557.1, from coordinate 21,049 downwards.
AATGCCGGTGTTGCCGCTTGTAGGCTCGATGAGCTCCTTTCCCGGCCGAAGCACGCCGCGTTTCTCGGCGTCCCACACCATGGCGGCGCCGATGCGGCACTTCACCGAATAGGCGGGGTTGCGCCCCTCGATCTTTGCGAGAATGCGTGCCCGCGGCTTCTCTTGTACGGGTCGTGAGGGGCTCGCACCGCCGATCGCTTGACGCGCGTCTTGCTTGAGAGACGCGAAGGGTGTAGCCCTCACCCGCAACTCATCGTGGCCATCGAGTCCGAGGCGAAAGGGAGCACGAAGGTTCTCGTCCGCCTGCTCCTCGTGGCGTGGGAGTACCGCTACCGCTGTGCGCTGGTTCTGGGGTGTCAGGCGGCCCTGCTGGGCCTGACGGTCTTCGGCCTCGGACTGACGGGCCGCGCGATCGACGCCGTGCGCGGCGCGCTGGTGCCAGGTGCCCCGCCTGCAGGCGCCGAGGTCGGCGGCGTAGAATGGCCCTCCCTCACGCCGTTCGGCGTCGTCGAAGTCACGGCGGCGATCCTGATCGCGCTCGGGATCGCGCGCGCCGCGCTCGGCTATCTCTACGGCGCCGCGGTCGCCGACCTCGTCCAGGGCCGCATCGTGCCGAGGATTCGGGCGCGCGTGTACGCGAAGTTACAGAGCTTGAGCCTTCGCTTCTTCGACGGGCACACGAGCGGGGCGCTCCTCAATCGGATCACGAGCGACGTGCAGCTCCTTCGCTCGTTCGTCGACGGCGTCCTCGTGCAGAGCCTGGTCATCGTCTTGGCGCTGGTCGTCTACGTGGCGTACATGCTCCAGAAGCACGTCGTCCTCACCGTCGCGTGTCTCGCGACGACCCCGCTCGTGTGGCTGGTCACGACGGGCTTCTCGCGACGCGTCCAGCCGGCGTACTTGCGCAGCCGCGAGCAGATGGACGATCTCGTGCTCCTCGTCTCCGAGACGATTCAGGGCGTGCACGTGGTCAAGGGCTTCGCCGCCGAGCCCTCGATCCTCGCGCGGTTCGAGAGCCGGAACGCCGCCGTGCGCGACGGCCAGCAGCGGATCTTCGCGCAGGTCAGCCGGTACACGCCGTCGATCGACGTCTTCAGCCACGCGAACGTCGTGAGCCTGCTCGGCTACGGCGGCGTCCTCGTGGCGCAGGGGCGCCTGACGCTCGGAGACCTCGTCGTCTTCGCCGGGCTCCTCCAGCAACTCTCCACGCAGGTCACGACGATGTCGACGATCGTGAACACGCTCCAGGAGAGCCTCATCGGCGCGCGCCGCGTCTTCGAGGTCCTCGACGCGCCGGTCGAGGCGGCATCGCCGCCCGCTGCGCCCGCGCTCGAGTCCGTCCGCGGCGCGATCCGATTCGACGCGGCGGACTTCTCGTACGCGCCCGGCCGGCCGGTTCTCCAGGGCATCGATCTCGCCATTCGACCCGGAGAATGCGTCGCGCTGTTCGGCGGCGCGGGAGCAGGGAAGAGTACCCTTCTCAGCTTGGTCCCGCGCTTCTATGACGTCGAGCGAGGGTGCGTTCGGGTCGATGGCGTCGACGTTCGAGATCTGGATCTCGATTCCCTCCGGCGTCGTGTCGGGGTCGTCTTCCAGGAGACGTTCCTCTTCAGCCACACCGTCGCGGCCAACATCGCCTTCGGTCACCCGGACGCCAGTCGCGCTCAGGTCGAACGCGCGGCCCGGCTCGCCTCTGCGCACACGTTCATCGAGGCTTTGCCGGGCGGATACGACACCCTGCTCGGCGAGCAGGCCGGCAACCTCTCCGGTGGCCAGAGGCAGCGCCTCGCCATCGCGCGGGCGCTCTTGATGGATCCGTCCATCTTGTTGCTCGACGACCCCACGGCGTCGGTCGACGCGGCAACCGCGCAAGAGATCCTGTCGGGCCTGAAGAGCGTGATCGAGGGCCGTACCGTGCTTCTCGCGACCCATCGACCGGCCCTTCTGCGCCTCGCCGACCGCGTCGTCGTCCTCGAGGGCGGGCGCGTCGTCCGGCAGGGGACGCACGTCAGTCTTCTGCACGCCGGCGGCGCGTACGCCGAGGCGCACGGGGTCTCCGACGCCGGGCGGCCACCCGGGCCTCCCGCCTCGATCGAGGCCGAATGACCGTCGCCGCGACGACCGCTGCCCGCGATACGGGAATCGTCAAGGTCGCTCATCGAAGAGACGACGACGAGGAGGATCAGCGTCCGTTCGACCTTGGAGTCGTGAAGCGCCTCGCGGCGTTCACGATACCTCATGCGCGCAAACGCAACGTGCTCTTGGTCCTCGTCGCCCTTCGCGCCACGCAGTTCCCCGCCCTCGGCTGGGCCACCGCCGCCATCGTCAGCGGTCCGATCGCCGCGAAGGACGTGCACGGCACGGGGGTCGCGATCGCGTGGTTCGTCGCGCTCGTCGTCGTCACGGTCGTCACGCTGCACTACCGCGTGAAGCTCTCCCTCGAGCTCGGCGAGGCCGTGATTCACGACCTTCGCGACGCGCTCGTTCGCCACCTGGTCTCGCTGCCGCTCGAGTTCTTCCAGCGCCAGCGGCTGGGTCGCCTCGTCAGTCGTCTCACGTCGGATCTCGAAGCCGTGCGCGGTGGCGTCAAAGACGTCGCGTTCGTCGGAATCGTGCAGCTCGGGTCGATGGTAATCGCCGGCGTCATCATGGCCGCCTACGACTGGCTGCTCTTTCTCGTCGTCGCCGGCCTCGTTCCGGCGCTCGCGCTCGTGATCCGGCGGTTCCGTCGAAAGCTGCTTCGGTCGTACCGCGCCTCCCAGGAGAGCTTCAGCCGTGTAACCGCGACCGTGGCCGAGTCGATCGGCGGCATTCGAGTGACGCAGGCGTTCGCGCGCGCCAAGGTCAACGAACGGTTGTTCGACGCGCTGATCCACGATCACGCGCGCCACAACGTCGATGCCGGGCGTCGCGCCGCCGTCTTCGTTCCGCTGCTCGAGCTCAACGGGCAGGTGTTCCTCGCGATTCTCCTCGTCGTCGGCGGCTACCGAGCGCTCCACCACGAGATCCGGTTCGACGTGCTCGTCCAGTTCTTCTTTCTCTCGAATTTCTTCTTCAATCCGATCGCCGTGCTCGGCAATCAGTATAACCAGGCGCTCACCGCGATGGCGGGCGCCGAACGCGTCTTTGCCCTCCTCGACACGCAGCCCGCGTGGCGCGACGAGCCCGACGCCGAGCCCCTGCCGGCGATTCGAGGCCGCATCGAGTTCCGCGACGTCTCGTTCGGATACGTCCCCGGGCGCTTCGCGCTGCACGACGTGAACCTCGTCGTCGCACCAGGCCAATCGGTCGCGATCGTGGGGCCTACCGGCGGTGGAAAGAGCACGCTCCTCTCGCTCGTCGCGAAGTTCCACATCCCGAGCCGAGGTCAGATCCTCGTCGACGGAGTCGATCTGCGGCGAGTCACGGGCGACTCGCTCCGCGGGCAGATGGGGAACGTCCTACAGAACAACTTCCTATTTAGCGGCACCGTCCTCGACAACGTCAAGCTCGCGCGCCCCTTCGCCACCGACGACGAGGTCGTTCGCGCCGCCCGCTCGCTCGACGTGCTCGATCTCATCGAGGCCTTCCCGCGCGGATGGGAGACCCCCCTCGGGGAGCGCGGCAGCGGTCTCTCGCTGGGGCAGCGCCAGGTCGTGTGCTTCACGCGGGCGATGCTCGCGGCGCCGCGCCTCGTGTTGCTCGACGAGGCGACGAGCGCGGTCGACCCGCGCACCGAAGAGCGCCTGACGGCCGCGCTGGCTCGCCTGCTCGCCGGGCGTACGAGCCTCGTCGTCGCTCACCGGCTGTCGACCGTACGGCACGCGGACCTCGTCCTCGTGGTCGAGGAGGGACGCATCGTCGAACGCGGGACGCACGACACGCTCCTTGAGTCGGAGGGCGCTTACGCGCGCCTGCATCGGCACTTCGTGGGCTAGTCGGCCTATCCACGGCGCTGCCGTGGCGACCGAGATCTACCGCTCGAACCGCAAGACCAGCGACTCCTCGATTCGGGTAGACCGCGCTAGCGTAGTGGCGAGGGGAGACTTCTTGTCTCACGGGGCCTTCCACCCGCCCTGCAATTTCGACGACGCGGGAGCTGCGGACGCCGCGGATGTCGCCGACGCGCCAGTCGACCACGACTGACGCGCGGCCATTGACTCTCCGTGCGAGGAAAGAACACGATATGCGGGCGGTGCCCCTGAAGCTCGAGCCGATCCTCTCGCTGCCCAACCTCGTGATGGGCATGTGGCGCCGCTTCGGTGTTCATGCGTTCGAGGGGCACGTCACCCTCGACGACATGATGCGCATCGAGGCCGCCGGCAGCCTCTGGCACCGCACGAACCCGGGGCAGCTCGTCGAGCTCGCGATCATCTTCCCGAGCAGCGCGCGCATGACGACCGAAGAGCGCGCCCGAATGGCGGCCATCGTGAAGCGCTGGGAGAAGACGCGCACGGCGTCGGCCACCGTGGTCCTCGCCGACGGGCTGGCGGGCGCGATGCACCGGAGCGTCTTGACGGGTCTCCAGATGCTCGCGCCGCCGCCCCATCCTGCCAAGGTCTTCGGCCGCACGCCCGAAGCCGTGGCCTGGCTCGCGCCCTACGTGCAGCGCCTCGCCGGCCCCGACGCGACCGCGGCCGACCTTCTCGCCGCGGTCGAGCGCCTGTGCGACTCGTTTCGGGCCTTTCGCCCACCCGCAACGTGATGATTCCGACGAGCTCCGTGGGCGCGGCCACGGCGCTCAGAGCGGCGCGCCCAAAGAACGGCGGAACACGACCGTGCGTCGCGCGCTCAGCGGCGCGCTCGGGGGGGGCGACGACACGAGCTTCACGGTCTCGCCGGGCTTGAGGGGGACGACGCGAGGCGCGTCGCCGAGGTCCCACGGGACGCCGTTCGAGTAGGGAAGGGCCCACGGCGGCCGGGGGGCCAGACCGATGGCGACAACGGCGTCCTCCGCGGCGCGGCCGACGACGCGTACGCCGTCGGGAAGCTCCGTGACCCCTTCGAGCGACGTGGCCTCGAAGCCCTCGCGCGCGAGGCGCCGCGTCAGCGCGAGCAACTCCGGGATGCGCGCGACGGCGTCGGGCTCGTGGCGACCCTCGAGAGGCGAGAGCCACACCGGAAGCTTGCCTCGCGCGGCGCCCGCGGGCGCGTCCTTCTTGTTGAACCAGGCGACCGGGGAGGCCGGGGCGCAGAGGGCATCGAGGGAGGCGGGGGCGGTCCCCGCCAGCTGCGCCAGCGGCGGGTCGCACGCCACGACCGCACGCTCCGGCCCCCAGACGGCCGCGGCTCCGGGCGCGAGCGCGAGCGCGACCGTGCGCCCATCGAGCGGGCCTGGCTCGGCGCCGAGCGGCCACGGCTCGACGTTCACGAGAGCGCTCGCCGTGAGCAGCGCCGCGGAGTCCCACGGCAGATCGGCGTTCCGGAGGCCGACCGCGTCGAGGGTCAGCGGCACCCCGGCGACATCGGCGGTCTCGCGCATGCCGAGGCGGCCTCCGATCCGCGCCGCGGGCCCCACGAGGATGGCCACGGGGGACGCGCCATCGCGCCACACTGTGAGGGTCGCCGGCGTAGAAGTGCACCACGCGAGGGCGCCCTGCGCGTTCGAGACGAGGCGCTCGCCGCCGGTCGCGCGAAGCGAGAGGGGGTCGCTGGCTCGCGCAACGGCCAGCGCGCACGAGGCTGCGGGGAGCTCGACGAGGCCGAACGGGTGGGCCGGCTCGACGGCGCCGGCCACCTTCAGGCCCGCGCGCCGTAGCGCGACCCGCGACGGGTCCGACTCGAGCCAGGCCGCGTCGGGCTCGACGTGCGGCAAGCGATGGCCTTCGATCCAGGCGTCGAGCGTCGCGTCAGCGCATTCGCGTCCACTGTCGCCCCACGCGCCGGGCGTGAACTCGACCCACGAGCGCGCGAACGGACCGCCGAGCGCTGCCGCGTCGACGCGCATCACCCCGAGGCCGACCGGCGTGCTCGACGGCGGCCCCTTGAGGCTCACGTGCCCGGGCCCGCACGCGCACCACGCGACCGAGCCGGGCCCCTCGACCAGCGCGCCCCCGAGTGTCGCTCGCACCGGTGCGTCGGATGCCGCCAGGCCGACGAAGCACCCCCCGCCGGGCAGGTCCACGTCGAGCGTTCTTCCTGCGGTCAGGACGTTGGATCCGATGCTCGTGAAGCCTCGAGCAAGCCAGGGCGCCTCGGTCGCGTCGAGCGCCGCCTGGACGGCGCGCGTTCGCGAGACCAGCCGCCACGCGATGAACACGGCCACCCCCGCCAGGACCGCGCCGCACGCGAGCAAGAGGGCGCGGAGTCGCCGCGCGCGGGCTTTTCGGGCAAGCTCGATCTCGATCTCGCCGCGACGCTGGTCGATGCCCGCGCGCGTCTGGCGCCGGAGCTTCTCGTGCTCCGGATGGCGCCCCTCGAGGACCGAGATGGCGCGCTCGACCTCGGTGAGTCCAATCGCGGACTTCGGGGGAGGCTTCGGCGGGCCTTTGCCTGCGCTCAAGTAGACTCTCTCCACTTCGCCATGAACGCCATCGTTCGCCATCGTACCGCACACGCGGCGCTTCTCGGGGGATGCGCGGCGCTGGCGACGCTCGCGATGCCCGCGTGCTCGGCGTCGCCGCCGCTTCCCGCCCGTGCGACCAGCGCGGCCCACCTGAGCGACGTCGTGCGCAGCAACGTCGAGCGGACCGACTATGCGGGATCCGCCGCGTGCGTCCCGTGTCACGCCGACGTCAGCGCCGCGTGGGAGCGCTCGCCGATGCACCGGATGACGCGCGACGTGGGAGGCGTTCGAGGCGTCGAGGTGTGCGCGCCGTTCGACGGCACGACGTGGCATTTCAAGGACGACGCCGTCGTGCTCGAGAAGCGTGGCAACGATCGCTTCGTTCGCCTCGCGCCGGCCGCGGGGGCCGGCACGACGTACCGGGTGACGCGAGTCATCGGCGGGCGGACGCGCGAAGACTTCGCGGGCGTCGAGGTGGGCGGACACGGCGAGGAGATGGTCTTGCCGGTCTCGTATCTCATCGGAGCCAGAACCCTTCGCTACAAGGGCTACTCGGTGATGGTGCACGAGCGCTCGACGGTGCGCGCCGGCCCGATCTGGAGTCGAACGTGTATCTTCTGCCACAACACCGTGCCCGAGATGGACCGCTTGCTGGGCGCGCTCGCCGGCCCGGGCGCGCCCGGTTACCAGGGCGAGCAGGTCGACCGATGGCTCCCGGTCGAGCGACGCGCGCCGGTGCGTGTGACCGACCCGGGCTCGTTCGCCATCGCCGCGAACGACGAGATCGCGCGCCTCGGCGGGGTGGCCGTGAGGGGCGACGACCCGAAGACCGTCGCCCGCCATGCGCTCGACGTCGTGCGAGCCGGGTTCGACGGCGATGCGCTCCTCGAGGTCGGCATCGGATGCGAGTCGTGCCACGGAGGCGCGCGCGAGCACACGCGCAACCCGCGCGTGCACCCGTCGTTCGCGCCGGTCGCGGCGTGGCTCGAAGCCACGCCGCCGGCCTCGCCCGCGCTCCCGCCGGGCCTCGTGCTGAAGCCCGCGTCCGCGTCTGCGCCCGCGCCTGCGATCAATCGCGTCTGTGCCCGCTGTCACCAGGTGCTCTTCTCTCGGTATCCCTTCACCTGGGAGGGGGGGCGTCGTGACACGATGCCGGGCGGGAGCCACATCAACTCGGGCGAGGGGCGCGATTTTTTGCTCGGCGGGTGCGCTGCCGCGATGGCGTGCACGACGTGCCACGATCCGCACGGCGGGGCGCAAGAAGAGAAGCTGCGCGCGCTGGCCACGCCCGAAGGCAACGCGATCTGTACCGCCTGCCACGAGGGGCTCGCCGATCGCGATTGGCTGAAGAAGCACTCGCATCACGACCCGAGCGGGGCGGGCGGTTCGTGCGTGGCGTGTCACATGCCGCGCAAGAACATGGGCCTCGCGGGGACGCTCACCCGCTATCACCGCATCGGCTCACCGACGGACGCGGCGCGCGTGCTCGGCGATCGTCCTCTCGAATGTGCGCTCTGCCACGCCGACAAGAGCGTCGGCTCGCTCGTCGATGCGATGGAGAGCTGGTGGTCGGTGAAGTACCCGCGGCAGCGGCTCGAGGAGCTCTACGGCTCGCTTGGCGCGAACGCGATGCGCGCGACCCTCGAGCGCGGCAAGCCTCACGAGCGCGCCGTGGCGATCGCGACGCTGGGCGAGGCGCGCGATCGGTCGGCGGCGCCGCTCATCGCGAAGGAGCTCGTCGGCGAGTATCCCCTCGTTCGCGAGTGGGCGAAGCGGGCCCTCGCGTCGATCAACGGGCGCTGCGATGTCGACCTCGCGGCCGACGACGCGACCATCGCCCGCGCGGCTGCCGCGTGCGGCGCATCGATTCCCGACGCGCCCGCGGCACCTCCGCGCTCGCCGTCGCGCGACGAGGATCCCGAAGACTGACATGAGCCCGCCGGTGCAAATGCTCGATTGGTACCGGGTCGATGCCTGGCGTCGGATGCGCCGCGTGCTCGTGGCGGGCCCCGCCCTCTTGACGCTCGGCGGCCTCGTCGTGGCGGTGTCGTTCGCGACGCGCGAGCCTGCCTCGGTGCGCGAGCTCGCCGACATCGTCGGGCTGTTCCTCGTGGCTGCGGGCGCGGCCGTCACGATGGCCGGAATGCACCGCATCCTGCGCGACGACGCGTACCTGTCGATCCGGACCGACGGAGTGATGCTCCACTCCGCGTCGCTCGAGACGTTCGTCGCCTGGACAGACCTCGAGCGAGTGCGCTGGGATGGCGCGCGTCCGGCGATCCTCCTCGAGCGACGGGAGGGCGACGCCATCGTGATCTCGCATCGCTTCGCGACGATCGAAGCGCCGGCCCTCGCCGAGCGCATCGAGCGGGCGCGCCGGCGAACCGCGATGGGGATGGGCGACCTGTAGGCGAGGGACGGCTCGCGGCAGGCGCAGCAACACCCGTAGTGAGAGCGTCACGAGCTCCGGCGTGCTAGAGCCCCGCCCGCTTTGGTCTCGCCGCGCGAACGCCTCCAGGCCCTCTACGTACGCAACGCCGTCGTCCTCGCCCCTATGGAAGACGTGACGGACGCCGTCTTCCGGCGCCTTTGCCGCAAGCATGGCGCCACCCTCGCGATGACCGAGTTCGTGAACACCGAGGGCCTCCTCCGCGGCTGCAAGAACGCGCGCCGCAAGATCGAGCTCGCCGATGACGACGAGCTCACCGGCATCCAGATCTACGGCTCGAACCCGGAGCGCCTCGCCGAGGCCGCGCGCTTCGCAGAGCAGGCCGAGCCGCTCTTCATCGACATCAACTGCGGCTGCTGGGTGCCCAAGATCGCGGGCCGCGGCGCGGGGGCCGGCTGGCTGCGAGATCCCGCCGCCATGGTCGCGATGGCGAAGCTCACCGTCTCGAGCGTCGCCTTGCCCGTGACCGTGAAGACGCGCATCGGGCTCGGCCCCGAGTCGCACATGCCCATCGTCGATCTCGCCCGCCGCCTCGAAGACGCAGGGGTCGCGGCGATCACGATCCACTGCCGCACCGCGCAGATGGGGCACTCGGGGGCCGCGGACTGGTCGTGGGCGTCGCGCGCGAGAGAGGTGGTGGGCATCCCCGTCATCGTGAACGGCGACGTGCGCACGGGCGAAGACGCCGCCCGCGCTCTGGCCGAAACGGGCTGCGCCGGCGTGATGGTCGGCCGTCGCGCGATCGAGCACCCTTGGGTCTTCCGCGAGGTGAGCGCGCGCCTCGATCGCGGCGAAGACGCCGCGCCTCCGACCGCGGTCGAGCGCCTCGAGCTCTGTCGCGAGCACCTCATCGCGAACGTGGCCCAGCGCGGCGAACCTTTCGGCGTGCACTGCACGCGCCGCCACCTCTCCGGGTACCTCAAGGGCCTCCCTGGCGCCGCGGCGCTCCGGCAAGAGCTCAATCACTGCGACTCCCTCGAGGGCTGCCTCGCCATCCTCGGCACCGCCTCCAGCCGCATCGCTGCCTGAGATCGAGAGTGCGCATGCGTACACCCTTCGTTCACGTCGTTCGCGCGGGGCTGACCTTCGGGTTCGTCGCGCTCGTGCAGTGCTCTCGGGCTCCCGCCGAGGAGCCTCCGGCGCCGTCGACTTCATCTCCGCCGCCGTCGGCGACGGCCCCTTCGGCACCTTCGTCGCCGACCGTCGCTTCGCCCTCGGGCGCTCCGCTCCAGTGGAGCGATCCGCCTCGCTGGGGGCGTCGCAAGGCATCGAGCCCGATGCGCATCGCCGAGTACGGCGTGCCGCACGCGACCGGCGACACCTCGGACGCCGAATGCACGGTCATCACCTTCGGCGCCGGCCAGGGCGGCAGCCTCGAAGACAACATCGGGCGCTGGGTCCGTCAGTTCAATCCGCTGTCCGGTCCGCCGACGAAGGCGACCGGGCAGGTCAACGGCATGACGGTCACGCGGGTCGAGGTCGCCGGCTCCTACCACCCGATGCAGATGCCGGGCGCGCCGCCCGCGCCGTCGACGCTACCCGGCGCGCGGCTCGTCGGCGCGATCGTCGACGCCCCGAGCGGCTTCTGGTTCTTCAAGCTGACCGGCCCCGACGCGACCGTGAAGGCCGCCGCTCCGGAGCTCGACGCGATGATCGCCACGCTCCACGCTCGGTAGTCGAGTTCGAGGGCAATCCTGCTCAGTTGGCTTGGTGAGGAGAGGGAGATTGGGCGCGGAGGCGCAGAGGGCGCAGAGCAGAAATGGGGTCGAAGGCCGGAGACCTGCGCGGCGGATCGATCTGCGTTATTGCGCTCCAGCGCGCGCAAAACCCTCTGTCCTCTGCGCCCTCTGCGCCCTCTGCGCCCTCTGCGCCTCTGCGGCCAATCTCTCTCTCGCTCTCTCGCCTAAAGAAGCGGGGAGACCAGCCGCGACGCGCCTTCCTTCACGCGATACGACCACGCCCGCGCCTCCCAGTGGCTGTACTCGACGCGGCGGCTCTGGGCGAGATCGTCGTCGAACGTCTGGCGCAATCGAGTCGCCGTGGTCTCGTCGTGCACCAGCGCGTGCACCTCGAAGTTCAGGCGAAAGCTCCGGAGGTCCATGTTGGCGCTGCCAACGAGCGCGACCTGCGAATCGGCCACGAGGGTCTTGGCGTGCACGATGCCCGGCTCGTACTCGCGGATGTCGACGCCGGCCCTGAGGAGGTCGGAGTAAAAGCTCCGGCCCGCGTGGAACGTCACGCTGTGGTTCGAGCGGCCCGGGAGCACGATTTTCAGATCGACGCCGCGCATGGCCGCGAGCTCCAGCGCCACCGTGATCGACTCGGTCGGCACGAAGTACGGCGTCGTCAGGGCGATCTCGCGCGTGGCGCCCACGATGGCGCCGAAGAACATCCGGTGAATGGCCTCCGTGCGCGTGTCGGGGCCGCTGGTTACGATCGCGATCTTCGCCGTCCCGCGGGCGGGCACTTCGCGCTGGAAGTACGTGCGCGGATCGATCGGCTGGTTCGTGGCGAACGCCCAATCCTGGAAGAAGACGCGCTGCAGCTCGGCGGCGGCGGGGCCCTCGATGCGCAGGTGCACGTCGCGCCACGAGCCGACGCCCGGCATGTTCCCCCGGTACTCGTCGCCCACGTTGAAGCCGCCCGTGAACGCGGTCTCGCCGTCGACGACGACGATCTTGCGATGGTTACGGAGGTTCACCGGCTGGAGGAGCGCGCTCCGCATCGGGAGAAACTCGGCCACGCTCCCTCCCGCCTTGATGAGCGGCCGCCGCCACGACGCGCCCAGGGCGAAGCACCCGAACCCATCGACGAGGAGGCGCACGGTCACGCCGCGCTTGGCCGCGGCCACGAGGCGGTCGCGAAACCAGCGGCCCGTCGCGTCGTTGCGGATCAAGTAGTACTGCGCGTGGACGTGATGGCGTGCCGCGTCGATGGCGGCGCCGAGCGTGTCGTACATGGTCCGCCCGTCCACGAGCACGTCGACCTTGTTCCCGTCGGTGGCGCGCAGCTTCGACAGGCGCTGACCGATTCGAAAGAGCGCCTCCTCGAGCGGGCTGATGGCGACCATCGACAGGTTCGACGGGCGGTCGCTGCCTGCCTCGTCGCCGGTCTCGTCGCGCGAGGCGGCGACCTGCGCGCTCACGATGGCGTCCAGCTCGCGCTTGCGCTTCGCGGGCACCCGCACCCGATCGCGACCGAACATCAAGAAGAGGAGCGCCCCCGCCGCCGGCAGAAAGACCAGGACGAGGATCCAGGCCATTGTCGACGCGGGCTCCTTTCGTCGGATCAGCACGAGCGGAATGAGCGCGAGCCCCACCACCAGGAAGACCAGGCGCAGGGCTCGAAGCGCCTCGGGCCAGAGCACGTGCCAAGTCATCGGGAGTGGGAGCATAATCCCCGCATGAGACTTCGCTCTCGGCTCGAGCGCGCGGCGACCCTCGCTATTCTCAGGATGCCGAAGGGGGTGCTCCGGCGCCTGGTGGGCCCACCGGTCCGTTCGCCCGAGGGTTTCGAGCTCGATCTGAGTCCGTGAGCGACGACGCCGAGATCGGGTCGCGTTTGCCGAGTTCGCCCCGTTCGTCCACCAGCCCGATGGCGACAGGCGGCGCGCTCGCCGTGGCCTCCGCCGTCGCGTTCGGCGCGACGACGCCGTTCGTGCAGCGCTTCGGGCGCGGCATCGGGCCCTTTGTGACGGCTGCGCTCCTCTACGGAGGGGCGGCGTCGTTCGCGTCCGTCGCCTCGGCCGCGTCGCGGGTCTTTGCCCGTCCGACAGGCCAAAAGCCCGCCGATCTTCGCATCGGGGATCTGCCTCGACTCGCGAGCGTGGCGGCGCTCGGCGCCGTCGTCGCGCCCGTGGCGCTCGCGTGGGGCCTCCAGCGGATTAGCGGCGTGGCCGCCTCGCTGCTCCTCAACCTCGAGGCGGTCTTCACGGTCCTCCTCGCCCGAGCGCTCTGGTCCGAGCCAATCGGCGGCCGGGCGGGGATTGCGCTCCTGGCCATGACGGCGGGCGGCGCGCTCCTCATCGCGATCGGTGCGAGCGGAACCGGCGCAGCGGGGCTGGCGTCGAGCGTGGGGTGGGGCGCGCTCGCGGTCGTCTTGGCGACGCTCGCGTGGGCCGCGGACAACACGGTGGGCCGTCCGCTCTCGGATCGCGACCCGCTGCGTGTCGTGCTGGCGAAGGGAGCGATGGGAGCGCTCGCCGCCGTCGGGCTTGCGTCGGCGTTCGGCGAGCGCTGGCCCTCGGCGCCTGCCGTGCGGGCGATGGGGCTTCTGGCCGCCTGCGGCGCCGTCGGTTACGGCGCGAGCCTCGCGCTCTACTTGCGCGCGCAACGGGTCATCGGCGCTGCGCGCACGGGTTCGATCTTCGCGGCGGCTCCATTCGTGGGCGCCGCCATCGCCTGGGCGCTCGGCGAGCGGGTTGCCTTCGCGGCGACGCTGGGCGCGGGCGCGCTCTTCGTCGTCGGCCTGTGGCTGCACCTGACCGAATCCCACGGTCACCCGCACTTCCACGAGGCGATTGCGCATGATCATGCGCACTCGCACGACGACGCCCACCACGATCACCATCCCGAGGGCCCCCTCGCGCCGCACTCGCATCCGCACAGGCACGAAGCGACGACGCACGCTCATCCGCACGGTCTCGACGTTCACCATCGGCATCGTCATTGAAGCCGCAGTGATCGTTTGCACTGGCTCGATCGCACAAGCATACTGCGCCGCGCAACGGCGAAACTTGCGGCGCCACAAGAAAGTCACGGAGGAGCTCGATGGGCACGCGTCACGTGGGCCGTCTCATCTCGATGGTCGCGCTCTCGGGCGCAACCTCTCTGGTTGCCGCGTCGTGCGGAAGTTCAGCGACGGACGCGCCGGGCGATCGCGACGCTTCTATGGGCGTTTTCGACGGGTCGAACGGCTTCGTCTCCTCGAACGACGCGGGCATCGCGAGCAGCTGCACGCCGACGACCTGCGCGGTCCTGGGTTTCGATTGCGGCGTCAACGCCGACGGGTGCGGCGGAACGATCGATTGCGGCTCGTGTTCGGGCGCTGACACGTGCGGCGTCGGCGGCTTCAGCAAGTGCGGAAACCCGCTGATTACTATTGACGGAGGCCTCAACTGCACACCGAAGACGTGCGCCGATCTCGGATACGACTGTGGCAAGGCAACGGACGGCTGCAATAACGCGATCGATTGCAACGCAGCGCCGTGTTCCGGCAGCGGGTATTGCGGTGGCGGCGGATTCGACAAATGTGGCGGCGACGTCACGGACGCCGGGGGTCCTCCGTGCACGCCGGCAACCTGCGCCAGCCTGGGATACAACTGCGGCGTCGCCACCGACGGCTGCGGCGGAGTGCTCGCCTCGTGCGGCCCGTGCACGTCGCCCCTCGCGTGCGGCGCCGGAAAGCCGAACGTCTGCGGAACCAACGTACCGTGCACGGGGCTCTGCCTGCAGCAGGCCGCTTGCCCCGGCGGCACGCCGACCACCATCACCGGCCGCGTGCGCGCGGGCCTTCAAGAGGGAGCGACGGCGTGGGTTCCGGCCGGCACGACCCCCGATCCGGTGCCTGGCGTTCTCGTGTACATCCCGACCACGCCCGTCACGCCGTTCGATGCGGACCCGACACATCCTCAGGTTCAATGCAGCCAGTGCGGCGCCGACGTGTCCGGCGCGCCGCTCGTCTCGACCACGACGAACTTCGACGGGACGTTCACCCTGACCAACGTCCCGGTGAGCAAGAGCACTGCCGCCGGTGACCAGATCCCGATCGTCATCCAGCTTGGCCGGTGGCGACGCCAGTTCGCGTTCACGATCAGCAACTCGTGCGCGGCGAACCCGATTCCGGACCTGCACATGCCGTCGACGTCCGCCGAGGGAGACATCCCCCTCACGGCGATCTCCACCGGCTCGTACGACTCGATCGAGTGCGTGCTCTTGAAGATGGGCGTCGCGCAGAGCGAGTTCACGAGCTACTCGACGTGGTCGAGCGAGCCGGCGCCCGCGGGGGGCGGCCCCAGGGCCGGCCGCGTGCACATCTATACGAGCACCACCGCGAATCAGGCGGTCTCCGACGTCGGCCCGGGCGCCACGCTGGCTGCGCGGCAAGACGAGACGGTGCTCCTGGGCACCGGCACGACGCCCGGAGCCGCCAACGGGACGTACCGCGATTACGACCAGATCTTGCTCCCCTGCTGGGGCGACGCGTTCACCAAGAACGCCGCCGAACTCGGGAACCTGATCGACTACGGCAATAACGGCGGGCGTTTCTTCGCGACCCACTACAGCTACTCGTGGCTACGCGGAAATGGCGTGCTCGACGGCACCGCCCAGTGGGACCCGAAGGCGAACACCAACAACACGAATCCGGCGCCGGGCGGGCAGCCGTTCACTGGCGACGTGAGCGTCAACGTCCCGTCGACCAACCCGGGCCTGTTCGTGAAGTGGCTGAATCTGGTCGGCGCCCTCAATGGCAGCGTTCCGGGCGGCGCGCCGCCCGCGAACCCCACCGTGACGATCCAGCAGGGCCGTCACGACGTCGACAAGGTGCTCGGCAGCTCGACCGACTGGATCGACGGGACCGACCCCGCACCGCCGAGCGCCAGCAAGAGCCAGATGCTCCTGCACTTCACGTTCGACATGCCGATCGGCCAGACCAGCCAGTGCGGCCACGCGATCTACAGCGACTTCCACGTGAATGGCACCCAGTCCGGCGGAACGACGTTCCCGGCCGAGTGCGACACCGGCGCGCTCACGGCGCAGGAGCGCATCCTCGAATACCTGCTCTGGGACCTTGCGTCATGCGTGCCCGGGCCGCCGACCTCGACATGCACGCCCAAGAGCTGCGCCGACCTGGGCCTCTCCTGCGGCCCGGCGGCCGACGGGTGCGGCAACCTGATCCCGAACGGCTGCGGCTCGTGCCCGACCGGTCAAGCGTGCGGCGTCGGCGGCACGCCCGGCGTCTGCCAGACGGCATGCAAGCCAGAGACGTGCGCGGACCAGGGAATCGCCTGCGGTCCGGCAGGTGACGGCTGCGGCGGTTTGATCCAGAGCTGCGGAATGTGCCCCGCGCCCGCGACCTGCGGCGGTGGAGGCGTGTCGGGACAGTGCGGCGGCAACCAGGGATGCATCCCCAAGACCTGCCAGGACGAGAACATCGCGTGCGGTCCTGCCGGCGACGGCTGCGGCGGCTTGATTCCGAGCTGCGGCGTCTGCGCGCCGCCCACGACTTGCGGGGGCGGGGGGACGCCGGGTCAGTGCGGAACGATGATGGCGCGGTGAGGTCGAGGGCGCCCGCGTCTGCGCCCGCGAACCACGTAGCCTGGCGTCGGCGGGTCGGTTCGGGCACGTCTGCGGTCTCTGGGGCTCGCTCGGCGTTCCGAGAGTGGCATCGCGGCATCGCGGCATCGCGGCATCGCGAGGAGAGCGCCTCAACCCCGCGCCGTGCTCTCTATTAGACTAGGGGCGGCGCTTGCCCTCGGTAGGGCGTGGTAGGGCATCGCGGCGGAAACGGCGGGCTCGAGCGTGCGTGCGAGCGTGCGAGCGTGAACCTGAAGTGGCGCGAGACGAGAGAACGAGACAGGTGGACGAACGGCGCGAATTGACGCAACGTGCATGTTCGGGATCTTGCCATACGAGCGGGTGCGCGAGCCTTGGGTACGCATGGTGACGATCGAGCGATGAGCGGCGACAGACGCATATCGATCTGAAGCGATCTTCGCAGCGGCGAAGCGAGACGAAGCAAGCGGGAGCGCGAGGCCGCGGAGCCCGTTCTCCTGGGGGACGAAGGGCGTGGGGGCTGGGCCGGGCAGCGAGCTCGGGCGATGGCCGTTCGCGGTGAAGTGTGCGGAACGGCGGCGCAAGCTGTGAGTGAGGGGAAGCGATGAGATCGCCTGCATTGGAACCCGACGTCGATCGCGACGCGAAAAATCGCCGGTGGTCGGCCGACCGACGATCGACGAAGCCCGAAGAATGGGTCGTCGGTGAGCCGCTCCCGGGAACGAGGTGGGTGGTCCAGGGGCGACTGGGGCACGGAGGCATGGGCATCGTGCTTCAGGTGTGCAAGTCACCCGCCGGCATCCCCGGCGCGATGAAAGTGATGCGCCCGGCGCTCGCCCAGGAGTCCTCCTGGACGCAGCAGTTTCTGGCGGAGGCGCGGCTGCTCGCGTCCGTCCGGCACCCGAACATCGTCGAGGTGATCGACTACGATACGCTGGCAGACGGCACGCCGTTCCTCGTGATGGCACTGCTCCACGGCCAGACCCTCCGCCGGTTCATGCGGGCCGCCCGCGTCGACGGTCTGACGATCACCCCGCGGAACGTCTTTGCGGTCGTCTCGCAACTCTGCGAAGGGCTGCTGGTGCTTCATTCCCAGCGGCCGCCGGTCGTGCACGGGGACGTGAAGCCGGAGAACATCTTCCTTCAAGACGTCGAGCACATGCCGGGCAGCGGCGTCGTCAAGCTCCTGGACTTCGGGCTGGCGCGCGCCGCAGGTCGAGAGTCGAGCTCCCTGTTCGGCACGCCGCGGTACATGGCGCCGGAGCAGCTTCGCGGCGAGGCGGTCTCGGAAAGAGCAGACCAGTACTCGGCGGCGCTCGTAGCGTACGAGATGCTCACGGGACAGTTCCCGTGGGACGTGCAGTTGCGCGACGTCGACGCGATGATCGAGGCTCATCTCATGAAGGAGCCGGCGCCGCCTTCTACGTTCTGTCCGTGGGTCTCGCCCAACGTCGACCGGGCCATCGTTCGAGCGCTCGCCAAGCACCCGGCGGACCGCTGGGAGAGCGTGGCGGAGTTCGTGGAGAGACTTCGCGAACTGCAGAGCGTCGACGAACGGTCGGCGTACGCGAATGCCGAGGTGAACACGACTGCGCCGATGGGCAAGCTGGCCGTGGGCACGCTGGCCGCGTCCCAGACCACGGACTCGTTGCCGATCGAGCCGCTTCAGGAGGTGCTCTGTTCGACCGTGCCGGGTCGCGCGCCGCCGGAGGTGATGCGGCTGGCCAGCGCGAGCGGAACGGCCGGCTCGAAGACGACCTCGAGCGGCCCGCGCAAGCTCGCGCGAAAGACAGTCGCCCCCCGCCGGGCGGGGACCCGCGACAACCCCGCGGGGCGTGCGCGCCGTCCCGCGGTCGTGCGCGCGAGCGCGCCGGCGTGGGCACTTGTGGCCCTCGTCGCGATGGCGATCGTGGGGGTCGACACGAACGCCACCAAGGAATCAGGCGACGGGCATGCGCTTGACGGATCGCAGCGACCGCGCACGCCGGAGAGCACCCTTGATTCGGCGTCCGTGGGGCTCGAGAGGGCCGCGATCGACGCGGAGCTCGTGCAGGCGAGGTCGGAACCGGCAGGCGCGAACGTCGTCCCCCCGGCGGCGAGCCCGCCGCATCCAACCGCGCGCCCCGTGGCGGTCAACGGCGGGTCGAAGTCTCCGGGTCGCGCCCCCGCGGACGCGAAAGGGCCACCGAGTGCCGATGTAGACGAGTGGAAGCGAACCATGGACGACTCCCCTCCCACCGCGAACGAGCCGAGGGGCGACGAGTCCGATCCCTTCCTGGGGCCGCTGAGCGGATCGCGCTAGGCCGGCGCGGGCAGAGCCGCGCCGTGCGCGGGCGCGGCCGGCTTCCTGAGGGAACGGGCGCCTGGCCCACGTGAGCTCGTTTCGCGAGCGGGACACGCCCGCCGAGCTACCCCCGCGTCTGCGCCCGCGTCCTACGCCGCCCGCGCGAGCCGTTCGGGTAGCTTCAACTCCACGGCTCCCACGAGGCCAGCGTCGACGACGCGGTCCCAGTACCTCGTGCCGGCCCAGAGCGCCGACATGTTCCCGAAGGGGACGTTCTGGCGCACGAGCTCCATGCTCGAGACGAGCCGCCGCGCGAAGGGGACGACGTAGCTCCACGACGAGCCCTCGACGCCGAGCTGGTCTGCGGTGACGTCGCCGACGAGGGCCCTGCACATGGCCTGGCTGAAGCGCGCGAGCCGCTCGGCGTTCGTTCGAGAGCTCGCGGTCTTCGCGTCACGACGGTGCGAGCCGAGGAGGGCCCACGTGAGGCGCCGCGAGTCGTCGTCGGGAGCCCCCTGCGTGGCGGCGATGAGATCGCCGAAGCGGCGGCCTTCGGCCTCCGTCGCCGGCAAGAGCTCCGGCTCGACGCCCATGAGGCACCCGGACCACCGCCACAAGTGCATGTACGCCTCGGCGTCTCCCGGAGCGATGCGCATGCCGAGCTGGCGCAGCCCTTCGAGGACGACCACCGAGAAGAGAAGCAACGTGCCGAGCTCGTCGTGCTGGTTGATCGGCGCGCCCCACGCCGACGCGTCCCATCGCCCGCTCTTCGCGATCATCCTTCGCACCTGAGCGTGGATGAGGCGAACGTTGAGCGTCAGCTGCCAGCCGTTCGCGTGCGGACGCATTCCGCCCGGCGCGATCGTCGCCTGCACGAAGCGCGCGGTCTCGTTCAGCCGCCGGCCCGCCTGCTCCTCGAGGCGTCCGCTCAAGATGAGCGGCTTGTTCCCGGCCGGAGAGGCGTAGCCCAGAACGAGAGACTTCATCCCGAGGACGATCCCGCCGAGGGGTCCCGCGCGCATCAAGACCGCGCCGCCGCGATCGAGTATCTCGTCGTCGACCCAGACCGGCACCCGCTCCACGTCGGCGAAGAAGGCCCTCAGCGCCTGAGGCGCGTCGGTCAAGCTCGCGATCCCGCCTTGCGCGGCGCGGCGGAAGAGCGCCCAGCCGGCCCCCGGCGGCATCGCCTCCATCGCCGTGACCACGGCGTCGGCCAGTGGGTCGACGCGCGTCAAGTACGCGCCTAGCCGGTCGACACGGTCGCCGAACTGCGCGCGGGCTTCGGGCAAGTTCACGAACCGGGTGGGGAACATCGATGGGCTCCGGGACGTCTAAAATCTTCCTACGGGGCCACCGGGGGTCGTTTCTTCGCGAGGTCGAGCACAGCGGCAAACTCTTCGTTGGTGACGGGCACGACGGAGATCCGCGGGCGGCGGATGATCATCATCTTG
Organism: uncultured Myxococcales bacterium; assembly: GCA_937902985.1. GTDB lineage: Bacteria > Myxococcota_A > Polyangia > Polyangiales > Polyangiaceae > Palsa-1150. The sequence goes on along the minus strand of CALFNG010000557.1, from coordinate 1,107 downwards.
GCGAGGAGCTCGTGACTTCGCAACTCGTCGAGGGTCACAGGTCGAGCGAGGGGCTTCACCGGCTCGACCTCGACGACGCTCCAGTCCCCTTTGCCGTCGTTCTTGCCGGTGGCGTCCGCGTACGCCTCCCGCGACACGCGCGCGACGCCGACGACGGCTTTTCCTTCGTTCGAGTGGTAATAAAGGACGAGATCGCCCTTCTTCATGGCCCGGAGGTTATTTCGGGCTTCGAAGTTCCGGACCCCGTCCCAGACGGCGTGCCCGTCGGCGACGAGCTGGTCGAACGAGTATGTGTTCGGCTCGCTTTTGATGAGCCAGTGCGCTTTTGCCATCGGCGTCCTCGACGGGCAGCCTATAGCAGCGTCCCTCCGCGTGTCTGCCGGTCAGGGGTGGAGAAGGATCGCCGTGTCGAGCGCTTCGCGGACCCTCCGGGCCAGCTCTCGCGGCGAGAACGGCTTGCTTAGCACCGCCGGATCGCCGAGCCCGACGAGTTCGCGCACCTGCGCGCGATCTGGCGCGTAGCCGGTCGTGAAGAGCACCTTGAGCCCCGGCTGGAGCGCGCGCATCTGCTTGAACGTTTGCACGCCTCCCTGCCGGGGCATGACGACGTCGAGGATCACCATCGCGACGGTGCCCGGCCACGCGGCGAAGGCGCGCACCGCTTCTTCTCCGTCGGGCGCGACGATGACTTCGTACCCGTGCTCGGTGAGCGTGCTCGCGAGGATGCGTCGGAGCGCGGGTTCGTCTTCGGCCACGAGGAGCGTCTCGCCGCAGCCCCGACCAGGCGCGCGGCTGGGCACGCGCCGCTCTTAGTGCGGCAACTATACCACCGCTCCGGCCGCTGCCGACCGAGTTCGGGGGCTCCCGACGACGCGGCCCCGACGGTCGGCCGGCGTGGAGCCGCGGACTCCCCGAGGCAACGCCCCGCGAACGGATGTAGTAAGGGGGGCCGTTCATGACGAAAGCGCTCCCCGCCGCGCTCGCCGCGCTCGCCGCGCTCGCCGCGTTCGCCGCGTTCGCCGCGTGCGCGGCGTCCCCCATCCCCGCCCCGTCGAGTCCTACGCCGGCCGCTACGACTGGATCCACCGTGGAGGCCGGCGCGCCCTC
>CALFNG010000556.1 GCA_937902985.1 uncultured Myxococcales bacterium | reverse complement strand
CATTCCACCCGATTCGCACGGACCGGTCCGAATGGAAAAGTTTTCGGCAGAGTAGTGTTAGGCAGCCTCCCCCTTGGATTCCGGTATTGGGGGGAATGAGCGCACTCGTAACGTACTGTGGCGGAAAACCCGCAACGGGGGCGATGGCTAAACGTGCCTCAGTTTCGCCCCCTGCCACGTAAACCCCGTTCTCAGCTATAGGGTCGCACGGATTATTGTTATTCCACAGTCTTTGAAAAGCCTTAATTGCGTCTGCTCGTAGCTCGAGAGATTGATTCCCAACGTCGTCAAAGTGAGGCGGATCGCCGCAGATGGTCTTGCCTTGTTCCGAGCCATACCATAGGAAGCCGTGTGCTTCGAGAAGGGCACCCCACAATGGGTGCGCTCGATCCCGAACCGAGATGAAGTTGTCGCTCGAGTTCAGCGATGCGGTGCAGCTGGCTTGGTTGCCATACCTCCCCGCCAAATCGAAAGCTGAGCCATCCGCATGATTACTCGTGCCAGGCGGCGCTGTCGCGTTTCCGTTTTGGCAATGCGCAAGAACATATTGCTGCGCAAGAGAGCGCCACCCGGAGGTGATCTGAAAGATTTTGGATGCGCCATTCGCACCGGGATCGTTCAGTGTGGCTACGATCGCATTGGCCACACCTGGTTGAAGCAGCGGAGCCCCAAGAGGATCGCTTGACAGTACTCTTGTATCGGTCATAGGCACTAGAGTGCCGGGATCGAGCTGCTGAAAGACTTGTTCGATCTGCTGAGAGAGACCGCGGACAGGTGTGGTATCGCAGGCCGTGATGTCTGCGACAGTCAAGTTGCTTCCGTTCGTTCCAAAAACACCGTACGTGCTGAAGTGCCAGATGATCGCTTCAAGCCCTCCGTTTGACCCGGTGTCGACAGCAATGTCCTCGAGGAACGGATCGCTCGATTCAGCAGAAACAACGATGAGATTGGCGATACCGACGCTAGGCATGGGCATTTGAAGCCGGACTGGGCTTTTGAAGCCGAGTCCGTCCGGCTTGAGCTGGACCGCTGGGGCGAGGGGCATTCCCAGACCATTCATCACGGTCGGGGGGGGAACGGCGGTCTCTTCGATCATCACGTCCGCGTCCAGCGCACCAGGCGGAACATCCAGAACAACGCCATCGGGAAATACTAAGTGCCCTCCCGAGGGGTCGACTGAAATCGATGCGCTCACACCGCTGCATGCGGTCTCAGAAGGTGCGGCGAGAACGGCGGAGAGTTGGATGTGATCGCCGCTGGTGCCTGCACCATGGTCAGCGTTCTGAATATGGAGCACGAGATTGTCGGCACTCTCGAGAGTCCCGGCGACCGCCCCGTGGTCGCAGCTATCCAGCGAGAAGCTCGACGCAGCCTGGTGCAGGGTGTAATCGCACGTGACCACTAAGCCTCCACTCACGCTGAACTGAAGTCGAGCCTGACCGTTCTTCGAGCTCCCCGCGGTGACGGGGATCGATGCAGGAACGGCGAACGATAGGGATCGCGACAAGGTCACCGTCCCGTCGACACGCTCGGATCCTTGGAAGTAGAGCGTCGCCGTCAAGCTCACCGCGCAAGCGACAGGTGCACCGGCGTCGCCGGCGGATCCGCCGTCCGAACCGCCGCTGCTGTGGCCGCTCGCCGCTTTTAGTTGCAGGGGAAACGTAGTGCTTTCGATTCGGAACCCGCCTTCGACGTCGGAGCCACACGCTGCGGCGAGTGTGCCCGCAGCACAGCCGACGAGGGAGAAGAAGAACGAGCGAACGATTTTCATGGGACCCTCTGGACGAGCCTACCCGGCGGCAGGGGCATCGGAATTTCTCAAGAGCACCCCGCCCGTCACGGAGGAGGCCGTTTCGCACGAGCGAACGGCCGGCGTCCAGGACGAAATGGGTTCGGGTTCACCTGGGACGTTGAAGTGGTTGGATCTGTGGGTTCCGGAAACGGTGGCCTTCTGCGCTAACCAACACGCGTCAGAGGTTCGACAGGAGGCTTCATGATCGGTGTGATGGGCGCAAGCGGTCAGTGGGGCGTCGCGTACGCGACGATCGACGACGCAAGGCGCGGACGTCGCAGGCGATTCGATTCCCGGCGCCTCCACCCTTTTTCCCTTTTTCTTGCAGCTACTTGGATCCGGCACCCATCCCCATTGACGTGCCAACTTGGTCCGCGGTTGCACCGAGAGCGGAACGCATCCACGATTCGGGCCGCCAAAACGCGATCCGTTGACTGCTTGACGGCACGTCCCCGCTTCCTCTTCTTACACGCCCGCGGCGGGATCGTGACCCACGGCGCCGCCCGAAAGGCGGCCTGCGAGCGGCGGGATCGTGACCCACCTTGCCTATGCTGCGAGCCTCGGGCACGTCGCGTGCCGACGCGGCGGAGAACCAAATGAGGGGCACTGGATCAAGCGAAAGCGCCGCAAGCTCCGGCCCCGTTGCCCGAGACCCAACCGGGCGGCGCGATGATCCCGCGGGCGCCCGACTGGCCGCTCGCAGGGCCGCGCAGCCTTCGAGGCGCGATCGACCCTCTGCGGGGCGCGGCGTCAAAAGCGCCGTGGGCCCCCGGGGGCGGGTCCGACGCGCGCCCGATCGGCGGGAGGAGTGGTAGCCTCCGCGCGTGCAGCGGAAAAGGGGTGCTATTTCGACGGCGGAGCCCGCCTACGACGCCGTGCTCGGGGACATCGTTTCCCTCCTCGAGGCCGGTCGCCGGCTGTCCGCCCGCGCGGTGAATGCTGCGATGACGGCGGCGTACTGGGGCGTCGGTCAGCGTATCGTCGAGCAGGAACAGCGCGGTCACGCGCGCGCCGGATACGGTGAAGAGCTGGTCGAACTCCTCGCTGCGGATCTCACCAAGCGGTTCGGGAGAGGCTTCGGCCGCCGCAACCTCTTTCAGATGAAGGCGTTCTACCTGGCGTACCCGCCGATTGTGCAGACGCTGTCTGCACAATCTCGCGCGGTCCATCCAAGGGTGCAGACGGTGTCTGCACTTTCGCGTATCGAAGATCGGATCGCAGAGAGGTCCTTCGCACTCCCCTGGTCGCACTACGTCCGACTCCTCGCGGTGCGCGATGAGGCGGCGCGGAGGTTTTACGAGACCGAGGCCCTTCGAGGAGGCTGGACCGTTCGTCAACTCGATCGCCAGATCGAGACGCTGTTCTACGAACGCACCGCGCTCTCGAGGAACAAAGCGGCGATGTTGACGAAGGGTGCGGGGCAGCGGCCCGAGGACGTCGTCACGCCGGAGGAGGAGATCAAGGACCCTCTCGTCCTCGAGTTCCTGGGCCTGAAGGACGAGTATTCCGAGGCCGAGATCGAAGAGGCACTCATTCTGCATCTCGAGCACTTCCTCCTCGAGCTCGGCGGAGACTTCACGTTTGTCGGTCGACAGCGACGGCTCCGGGTCGGTGATGCCTGGTACCGCATCGACCTGATCTTCTTCCACCGCACACTTCGATGCCTCGTCATCATCGACCTGAAGCTCGGCTCTCTCACCCACGCCGATGCCGGGCAGATGCACCTGTACCTCAACTACGCTCGAGAGCACTGGACGCGGCCGGCCGAGAACCCGCCCGTGGGGCTCATCCTGTGCACCAAGCGCAACGCGGTCGTGGCGAAGTACGCGCTCGAGGGACTCCCGAACAAGGTGCTCGCGGCGGAGTATCGGACCGCGCTCCCCGACGAGAAGCTGCTGGAACACGAGCTCGAGAAATCGCGGCGTCTCTTGGACAAGCAGCAGGCGACGAAACCGCGGCGACGCGGGTGAGGCGACGACCGCGGAGCGCGCTCCTCGTGCCGCCGACTTGGCGCGCCCTGTCCAAGAGACGCCCCACGCCAGCGGCGGCGAGGGATTGCGCGTCGCACATGGCCGATCGCCTTCTTGCGGCCCCGAGTCCTTCGCGTCCAAGCGCCGCCAAGGCCATGACAGGCGGTCAGGGCGGGTGTTCGCCTGCCCACCTGGCGCGAGTCGCGTTGGGTGACGGCCTCCGGCCTCCGGCCGTGCCACCAGCGTGCCATGACTGGGGTCGACTCCGGTTGATTTCAGCGGACTGCCGTGGATATGGCCAAAGGGCAGAAAGGCGAGGGGACTCGAACGATTAGACGAAAGACGGAACGACGTCGCGCACTTGCAAAAGAGACCGGAAACGCGTTCGAGTCCCGTCCACCCCGCTCAATAGAGCTTGTTTTCAGCCAGATCGGCGCCGGCAGTTTTGCCACCGCCTTAATTCTGGCAAAACTCCCGAAGGGGTCCACGAGGGCCGCCGGGAGGGCAGGGAAGACGTCGCCGAAGCCCTCACGGATGGCGTCGGCCTCGCGGATGTAGATCTCCGTCGTCGCGAAGGTCCGGTGTCCAAGGACGCGCTTGATGGCGAGCGGCTGGTCACCGCGCACGGCCATCCAGGTGGCTCCGGTCGCGCGGAGGTCGTGCCACGTGATCTGCTTCCGCGTCGGGGTCGCCTCGTGGAGCTCGGGACGTCGCACGCCGGCCTTCCAGAGCCAGCGGCGGAGGTTCCGCGCCATCGCGCGCTCGCTCGCGAGGTGCGCGACGAGGCCCTTTCCCTTCGCGGCCTTGTGCATGACCTGGAGCAGGGGGAGCAGATTCGCCTCGACCCCGAAGCGTCGCGTCTCTCCTGTCTTCGTCGGCCCGACCTTCCCGGTGCGGCGGTTGAAGGTGCGCGTGATGCTCAGAACGCCGTGCGCCATGTCGACGTCGCCGCCGTCCCATCGTAGGCAGCGAAGCTCAGCGTCTCGCGTGGCCGTGTAGATCGCGAGTGCCACGGCGCGTCGCCATCGCAAGGGGACGCGCTCGCACTCGACGAACTTGAGGAACTCCGAGGGGAAGAGAAACTGCTTCGCCTTGTCGGCGCCGCGCTCGGGCGCGCGGACGTCCTTGCACGGGTTGTCGTCGCGGGTCCGCAGCGCGCGCTTCTTCGCGTTCACCATGTCGCCGCACAAGCTCGTCAGAAGCGTCCAGCAGTTCGCGGCCGTTTTCCACGACAGGTCCCCCCGGACGATCTTGCGATCCAGGTCATCGCGCACGCGCTCGACGTCGTCGCGGTCGAACGTGCTCGCGTCCTTCGGGCCGAGGATCGTGAGCACGTGGTGCGTGAGGCGCCCGCGGTCGTCGCGGATCGAGTTGACGCGGCCTTCGCGATCGGCGAGCCAGCGCTTCGCGTAGTCGTTCACCGTCTCGCGCGGGCTGTCCGTCGCCGCGGTCACCTCGACGTCCACGGCGACCGCCAGGGCCCCGGCCTTGGCGGCGGCGACGTCCTCGTGAGAGATGCGTGGGTCGAGCGGGACGAACGGCCGTTTCCCGTTGCCGAGCTTCACGCGTGCGTGCCAGTGGACGTTGCCGCTGACGTGGTGGCACTTGCCGGGCGACGCGACGCACGGCATCCAGTGAACCTCGCCGGTCCGGGGATGGCCGCGTTTGTTCGGCTTCGGCGTGGCCGATGGCGGCGCCGGTTGCGTGGGGGCTGCTATCCTGGTCTGCATCGGGGAATCAACCTTCCCTGGTGCCTTCGTGGCGGTCGGTCGGTCGCACGAAGCGAATGCCGCTGTGTAGGTGCTCAGTATTGTACCAGCGAAT
>CALFNG010000555.1 GCA_937902985.1 uncultured Myxococcales bacterium | reverse complement strand
GTCAAGTGAAGGCATCACATGGCATCCTCCAGGTCGAAGCTTGCTTGGCGCACCAAAGCAGAGATTGGGTCGAAGACTGGAGACCTGCGCGGCGGATCCGATCTGCGCCAGCGACTCGAGCGCGCGCAAGACCCTCTGTCCTCTGCGCCCTCTGCGCCCTCTGCGCCCTCTGCGCCTCTGCGGCCCATCTCGCTCTCACTCTAGAGAGTCTCGAGCGCCTGCGCGGCAGCCGCGAGCGTCGCCGCGATGCGAATGGCGTCGTGCACGTGGTCCGTCGTGAGCCCGCCCTTGATGACGGCTTCTTCGTGCGAGCGCACGCACGTCGCGCAGTTGTTCATGGCGCTGACCGCCAGACAGAACAGCTCGAAGTCGGCCTTGTTCGACGTCACCTGCGCCAGGCGCTGCATGCGGAGGCGCGCCGGCTTCTGGGCGTACTCCTCTTTGTCGACGATGTGCCGGAACCTGTAAAATACGTTGTTCATCGCCATCAAGATCGCGGCGGCGCGCGCGTCCTCGATGACCTCTTCGGTCACGCCGCGGCCCTTGGCGTCTTCGAGCACCGCCGACACGAGGCGCGTGTTCTTCGTCGCCTGCGCGCAGGCGATGGCGACTCCCCACGTCTGCGCTTCGTTCAGCGCGCCCGGCGCGAGCACGTTCTGGAGGTTGATCTTGATGTCGCGCGCGGCGTGCGGAAGCGTCTCGCGCAGTTCTTCGAGGGATGCCATGCGAATGTTCCTTTGCGGGGGCCTCACAGGGGCGGCACGCGAGAGCGCGCACTGCGCCTGCGAGGGAGGAATCAGCCCGCCTTCTTCAGCTGCGCGGTGAGGGTCTCGTCGCCCTCTTTCCAGTTGCAGGGGCAGAGCTCGTCGGTCTGGAGCCCGTCGAGCACGCGAATGACCTCGTCGACGTTGCGGCCGACGGAGAGATCGTTCGCGCTGGCGAAGCGAACGACGCCCTGCGGATCGACGATGATCGTGGCGCGGAGCGCGACGCCGGCGTCGGGGTGCAGGATGCCGAGCTCCTGGGCGATCTTTGGGCTGTAAAAGAGGAGGGCGTGGTGGATGCCCTTCAGGTCGGCGTGGCTGTTACGCCAGGCGAGGTGCGAGAACTCGTTGTCGGTCGAGCCGCCGAGAACGACGGCGTCGCGATCGGCGAACGCCTTCAGCTTGCTGTCGAACTCGACGATCTCGGTCGGGCACACGAAGGTGAAGTCCTTCGGGTAGGCGTAGAGAACGAGCCACTTTCCAGGGAAATCACTGGAGCTCACGTCCTTGAACTCCTTTCCCTTCTCCGTGCTCACGCACGCGGTGGTCTTGAACTCGGGGAGGCGCATTCCGGGGCTGATCATGTTCTTCCTTGTTCCTTGCTCTTCTTTGTTTCTCTGCGGACGCTCGAGGCGGACGCGGATGGGGGGGGCGACTTGACCGTCTGCTTCGCCGTGGGCTGCTTCGCCGTGACCGTCGGCCGGCGGACCTTTCGCCCACGCAGCACGACCATGTATTCGCGAACGCTGTAGCCATCGAGCTGCGCGTCGCCGACCTTCACCGCGTCCCAGTGGACGTCTTCGATGCGGCCGGTTGCGTCGTCGATGAAGTGGTGATGGCGCTCGAGCTTCGGGTCGAAGACCACGTTGCCCTCCGCGAGCACCAGCTGGCGGAGGAGGCCCTCTCTCACGAAGAGGTTCAGCGTGTTGTACACGGTCGCGCGCGACAGATAGGGCCAACGCTTGGTGACGCGCGTGAGGACTTGCTCGGCCGACGGGTGCTCGTCGGTGGTCAGCACGTACTCGGCGACGGCCATTCGCTGGGCGGACGGGCGAACGCCGGCCGCTCGCAGGCGGCTCGGGAGGTCGTTCTCGTTCACAGAATTTAGACTTAGTCTAATGATTGACTCTGTCAAGACCCGACGCCGCGCCGGGCCTGTCGCCCACGTCGAAGTAGAGCCGGGTCTTGCGTGAGTCCCACCGGGGTGGTGGGTGGTCCAACCATGAATCGGCGAGCGCCTGAAGGAGCGTTCCGGGCCGCCGACCGTTCGGGCCACGGTTCGGCGCCGGCGGTGGCCTCGTGTACTGGTGTAGGCTCGAGGCCGTGGCCAAGGACGAGGAGGCCGAGGTGCTCTCGATCGGCGGGCACGACGTGCGCGTCACGCACCCGAGCAAGCCCTATTTCAAGAAAGACGCGAAGCTCAGCAAGCTCGAGGTCGTTCGCTACTACCTCGCGGTCGCCGGCGGGGCGCTCAAGGGGATCGCCGACCGCCCGATCGTCCTCAAGCGTTTCGTGAACGGCGCCGACGGCGAGGCGTTCTATCAAAAGCGCGCCCCCTCCACCCGGCCCGAATGGCTGCGGACCGTGACCCTCTCGTTCCCCTCGGGACGCATCGCCGAAGAGATCGTCGTCGACGACGCGGCGGGTCTGGCCTGGATCGCCAACCTGGGGTGCATCGAGCTCCACCCGCACCCGGTCCGGTCGAGCGACCTCGACCACCCTGACGAGCTTCGCGTGGATCTCGATCCGGGGCCGGGCGTCCCCTGGGACGACGTGCGCAAGGTGACCCTCGAGGTCAACGCGGTCCTCGAAGAGCTTGGCCTTCGAGGCTGGCCGAAGACCAGCGGCTCGCGAGGGATGCACGTGAACGTTCGCATCGAGCCGCGCTGGACGTTCACCGAGGTGCGCCGCGCCGCGCTCGCGCTCTCGCGCGAGGTCGAGCGCCGCGCGCCCTCGATCGCGACGTCGAAGTGGTGGAAGGAAGAGCGGCGCGGCGTCTTCCTCGACTACAACCAGAACGCCAAGGACCGGACGACCTGCTCGGCCTACTCCATCCGGCCGGTGCCCGATGCGCGCGTCTCGGCGCCCCTCACCTGGAACGAAGTGCCCGACTGTGACCCGGCCGACTTCACGGTCTTCACGGTCCCGGCGCGCTTCGCCCGGATCGGCGATCCGCACGCGGGTATCGACGAAGCGCGCGGGTCGCTCGAAGCGCTCCTCGCTCTGGCCGACCGCGACGAGGCATCCGGCCTGGGCGATGCGCCCTGGCCCCCGCACTTCCGGAAGATGGCGGGGGAGGCCCCGCGGGTCGCTCCTTCGCGCGCGAAGGGAGCGGCCAGGCCGGCCGCGAAGGCCCCGCGAACGAAGATGCCGCTCGTCGTCGTCGCGAACTCACCGAACAAGCAAGCCGCGCTCGATGGGCTCGAGCGCTGGAAGGCCGCCCACCCGGAAGCCGCGGCGCACCTCGCCGTCGACGACGTGCTCGTCGACTCGATGCGGGGCCGCTCGTCGACGTGGACGCGCGTTCGCGTGAATCTCCGCGCGGTCCCCGAGGCGTCGCGGCCCCCTCAGGGAACGCCCGATCCCGACGACGACCCCACCCGCGAGTGGCGCGACGCGATACGCGCCTCGAAGCCGCGCGCGGATCGTTAGCAAGCTCACGATCCGCCGGCGCCCTCCCTGGCGGTCAGCGAGGCGCGAAGATCGCGGCCAGCTCTTGCGGGGCGACGACCTCGAGCTGGGCGTAGGAGCAGTCGGCCGCGCACTTGTCGGTGCGCCACCGCCGAAACTGCGCCGTATGCCGGAAGCGCCGGCCTTCCATGTGATCGTACGCGACCTGGACGACGAGCTCCGGGCGGAGCGGCTGCCAGGAGAGGTCTTTGCCCTGACTCCAGCGGCTCTTTCCGCCCGGCATGCGCTGACCGGCCGCCTCGGCCGCCTCCTGGCCGACAGCCCACGCCCGCCAGGGGTGGTGTTCGAGCGCGTTAGTTCGATACGACGCGAGGAACTCGACGAGCGCGAGCCGCTTTTCAGCGGTGAAGCTCGCCGACACGCCCACGTGGTGGAGCATGCCGTCGTCGTCGTGCAGGCCGAGGAGGAGCGACCCGATCGCGGTGTTGACGGCGTGCGCACTCGACCGATGCCAGCGAAAACCAGCGACCACGCAGTCGCACTCGCGCTCGTGCTTCACCTTGAACATGACGCGCTTGTTGGGCTCGTAGGCGCCGGCGCCCGCCTTGGCCATGACACCGTCGAGCCCCGCGCCTTCGAAGCGCCGGAACCAGTCCCTGGCCACGGTCCGATCGCCGCTGGCCGGCGTGAGGTGCAAGGGGGGGCGAGCGTTCGCCAGCACGGCCTCGAGCTCGGCGCGCCGCCTCTGGAATGGTTCGCTTCGCAAGTCACGGTCGCCGAGGCAGAGAAGGTCCCAAAAGACCAGCGACGCGGGGCTCTCCTCCGCGAGGAGCTTCACGCGCGACGCCGCCGGGTGGATGCGGAGCTGCAGCGCCTCGAAGTCGAGGCCGCCGTCGTTCGCGATCACCAGCTCGCCGTCGAGCACGCAACGCTCCGGGAGCATCGAACGGAGCGGCTCGGCGAGCTCGGGAAAGTACCGATTCAGCGTCTTCTGGTCGCGGCTCTGGATCGTCAGCTGGTCCCCGTCCCGGAAGACGAGGGCGCGAAAGCCGTCCCACTTGGGCTCGAAGATCCAGCCGTCGCCTTCCGGCAGCGCCCCGACTCGCTTGGCGAGCATCGGGAGGAGCGGCGGCGGGACGGGAAGCACGCGCCGCAGGGCCCTTCAGTGGCTCGCGGACGCCGCCGGCGCCGCCATGGCCGGAGCCGCGGCAACCGAGGCCGATGGGGGCGGCGGCGCGACAGCCGCCCGGACGTCGCCCATGTGCGTGTCGCGCTGGTCGGTGCTCGAATACGAGTCCTGGTCGCAGCCGGCGAGGCCACAAACGGCGACAAAAGCAGCACCGGCGACCCAGAAGGAAGCGGCGCCGGCAAGGCGGACGGAGCGGAGGATCGCGGCGGGTCTCATGGCGCGCTCTTTTACTGCCAGAGGGGCCGGGAAGCGAGCAGTTGCTACTATCCTCGCCCACGTGGATCCCCCCTGGGTCACCCTGCGTGACGACGAGCTTCTGGCACTGAGGATCCGCGACGTCCACGTCCCCGTCGAAGGCAGCCCGCTCGAACCTCGCGTCGCGGGGCTCTACGCCGAGCTCGGCGCGCGCGGCCTGGCGCTCCGGCCCCCGTGTTACCTCGGCGACGAGTGGTTCAGCCCCGACGGCGTCCCCGCCATCGCGATCCCGTTTTACCTGGCCCATCCGAGGCTCGAGCAGCTCGAGCTGAACCAGATGCTGGAGGTCGAGGGGGGTACGCCCGAGACGTGCGCGCAGCTCCTCCGGCATGAATGCGGGCACGCGATCGACCACGCCTACCGCTTCTCGTCGCGGCGCAGCTGGCGCGCCGTGTTCGGCAGCCCCGACATCGACTACGAGCCCGAGCGGTACCGCCCGCGGCCCTACAGCCGGAGCTTCGTGCGCCACCTGCCGAACTGGTATGCGCAAGCTCACCCCGACGAAGACTTTGCCGAGACGTTCGCCGTGTGGCTGTCGACGCCGCCCGAAGACTGGCGCGTCCGCTACGGCGGGTGGCGGGCGCTCGCGAAGCTCGAGTACGTCGACTCGCTCATGAACGAGGCGCGCAAGAAGGCGCCCGCCATCACCCCCGGCCAGGGCCGGCGCCGCGCCGACGCGTCGAAGCTCACGTCGACGCTCGCCCACTACTACGCGCTCCGGCGCAAGCTGTCGGCCCAGGACTACCCCGACTTCTACGACCGTGACCTTCGACGCATCTTCGCGCAGGCCGCGACCGGTCACGGGACGGCGGCGGCGTTCATGCGCCGCAGGCGCGAAGCCATCGTCGCCGCCGTCGTTCGCTGGACGGGACAGCGCAAGTACGTGGTCGACGGCCTCGCGCGAAAGCTCCTCGAGCGATGCCGGCGCCTCAGTCTGCACGCGCGCGGCGACGACGTGGCGCTCGCCCTCGAGGTGGGGGCGTACGTCGCCTCGCTCGTGACGAACCACCTTTACACGGGTCGCTTCAAGCGGTCGGTATAGCCGCATGCGGATCCTCGTTCTCTTCGACGTGCACCGTCCCGTGGCCGAGGGCCAGAAGTTCACGGAGCAGTCGCTGCGAACGGACGAGGCCAAGCCGACCGAAGCCGACGTGCTCTCGTGCCTCCGCACGCTGCAGCACGAGGTCGAGACGCTGGCCGTCTACGACGACGCCAAGTCGGTGTTCGACCGGGTCGACGCCTTCAAGCCGGACGTCGTCTTCAACCTGTGCGAGACGTTCTTCTCGGACCGCGCCCACGAGCCGAACATCCCTGCCCTCCTCGAGCTCTTGAAGGTGCCGTACACCGGCGCCGGGCCCGACGCGCTCATGCTCTGCAAGGACAAGGCGCTGGCCAAGGAGCTGCTCTCGTTCCACCGCATCCGGGTGGCGCGGTTCGTCGTCTCGCGGCGCGAGCGGCCCCTTCGCCGCCTCCGGCGCTTCTCGTACCCGGCGTTCGTCAAGCCGATCGGCGAGGAGGCGAGCGACGGGATCGCGCTAGCGTCGCTCGCGAAGACCGAAGACGAGGTCCTCGAGCGCGCGCGCTTCCTGCACGACCGCTTCGAGACCGACGCGCTCATCGAGGAGTACGTCGACGGGCGCGAGCTCTACCTCGGGGTCCTGGGCAACAAGCGCCTGACGGTGTTTCCGCCGCGCGAGATCTTCTTCGGCGAAGCCCCGGCGCTGGCGACGGTCGACGGAGAGTCGCCTTCGGCCTACGCGCCGAACGTCCCCCTTGCGCTCAAGGATGCGCCCCGGTTCGCGACGGCCAAGGCCAAGTGGGACGAGGGCTACCGCAAGAAGTGGGGCATCCGGAACGGGCCCGCCGGCCCACTCCCGGCGGGCGTGGAGAAGAAGCTCGCCGAGATCGCGCGGCGCGTGTGCCGGATCCTGCACGTGCGAGGCCTCGGGCGCATCGACGCCCGGCTCACGGCGGCGGGCGACATCGTGGTTATCGAGGCGAACCCGAACCCCTCGCTGGCCAAGGAAGACGACTTCGCGCAGGCCGCGATGCAAGTCGGCATCGGCTACGAAGCGCTGATCCAGAAGGTCCTCGAGAACGCCCTCAAGAGCTGACATGAGGACCGTCCTGCACGTCGACATGGACGCTTTCTACGCGTCCGTCGAGCAGCGCGACGACCCGAGCCTTCGCGGACGCCCCGTCATCGTGGGCGGCCAATCGCGGCGAGGCGTCGTGCTCGCGGCATCGTACGAGGTGCGGCCCTT
>CALFNG010000554.1 GCA_937902985.1 uncultured Myxococcales bacterium | reverse complement strand
GAAAACACGCTCGTCGAGCAGGAAGACCGACGGAGGCGTGATCAGCACGACCGAGTTCGCTCCAGCCTTCGGCGCCGGATTTGACCTTCGGCTACTGGCCAGTAGCCGCGACGGAGCAAGGAGGGATGTCATGGCTGACCTCGGGGACGACGGTACAGGCGCCGACAGTTGCATGCAACGGCGAGATTTTCAACGGGGCGGCCCCCTTCGGGCCCGTGGCAAGTGAATTGGGTGGGGGAAGGCGGGCAGGCATTCAAGGCGAGGTGGTTCCGTTGTTGGTGCAATCACAGAGCCCCGTGGAGCATCGTGCCGACGGTGCCCCCCGCGCCCGCCATCGTTTGCGGTCAGGGTCCCCCTTCCTTGAACTCGTAGAGCGATTCCGGAAGCACCCCGGGGAGCTGCTCGATGGCTAGCGATCCCGTCCGATACGGATCGAGCAACTCGAACGGTACGTGGAGCCTCGAGCCGTAAAACAAGTCCCATTCGTCATGCGAAAGGTCGACAAGGGCCAAGAAATACACGCGCCCTCCCCGCGCGATGGTTGCCGCCACCTTCGCGCGGAGTCCACTGGCGAGCTCGTGCCCCGCAATGGCCTCGTCGGTCACGTCGAAAACATCGACTGGAAGCTCCAAGAGGGTGCGCACGTACACGCTGAGCACGTCCCAGCCCGGGCATACGAGAAGATCATCTGTCCGAAGACGATCGGCCAGAAGTGCCAGCCCGCGCACGTCGGGATTGAGCGCGTAGCGTCTCGGGATCGCCCCGGTCGCCATGTTCACGACTACCAGGACGGCGGCCGGCACCAGAAACATCAGCCGTCGTGGGCCGCCTGGGTCGCCGACCGCCGCCGGCTCGTCTCCGTGCGGGTCGATCGCCAGCGCCACGACCATCGACAGGGGGAGCAACGCGAACACCCAGAACTTTTCGTAGAGCACGCTCCAGGCGCACACCATGAAGACAACGAGAGCGAACCATCCAAGCGCGGCCTGGATGTCGGGCCAGCGGCCGAGCTGTCCCAGAATCTGCCGCGATCGCACGAGGCGGAGGACCAGCCCGGCGAGGAAAGCGAGAGCCAGCACCAGGATCGCCAGGCTGATGAACACGTCGCGAGCAGGTTCCTGAAAGAGCCTGGAAATGCCCTCCGTCGCACGAATGGGGGCGAGCGCATTCGCGAACCCGAAGATCCACGCGGCGAAGTGCTTTGGCACGATGCTTCCGGCGAGCCCCCCGGCCGTGTTGACGGTTCGCACGCTCGCCAGCTCTTCAGTCAAGTGGGCGCCGGGGCTCAGCGCGAACCGGACGCCGGCAATCACGCCCGCGTACACGGCGACGCTCCCCCCACCGATCTCGATGCCGGCGCGAACGAGGCGGCGAAAGCGCTCCGCGAGTGTCACCGAGCCATGGGACCGTGCCGCGAGCCATGTCGCGGGCGCGACCGCGATGAGCGCGATCTGGTAGAAGTCGCCCCCGAATCCGATTAACGCTCCCGCCCCGAGACGCGCCCACGTCCGATCGGGCGCCCATCCGAGGAGACAGAGCCCCGCCATCATCGGCGCAACAGCCATCATGGGCTCGGTCATATCCGTGGCATGGAGGAGAAAGGCATGCGAAAGGCCCGTCAGGGCCACCGCGATGAGCGCGGCCCGGCGAGTCGCGACGCCGCGTATCCACCGGTAAAGCAAGACAAGTCCCAGCGCGCCCGCAAACGAATTGATCCCCTGGAGGAGCGCGATCAGACCCTCCCTGGCGTCGAGACCCTCGCGGATCGGCAGGATGCCCAGTGCCGCGGACGCTCGACAGACGAGCCAGAGCACGCAGGGCCAGAGGAAATGCGAGTTGCCACCGCCCTTCGGCATCGTCGCGCCGAGCGCCACGGGCAGATAGCGGACACCGTCGCCAATGTAGAACCGCGAGCGCAACAAGACGTAAATGGCGAACGCGGTTCCGAAGATGTAGATGGAGTTTCGCCGGTCCTTCGAGGCGACGTCATTGTCCGAACGGTTCATCGGCTGCATTCGCGCACGTCCTCACGTCGGGCACCGACGCCGCCAAGAGTGCGAACTTCCCCACTTATTGGAAACACCGCCGGACTCCTATCAAGGAGCGCCGTGATTTGTCGAGCCCGTCGCCACGACGGGGGCGGTTCTGCCCGAGGTATCCTACAGATTGGCGGCCGCCTTGAGCGCCGCGAAGTGCTCCACGGCGGCGGATTGACGCCACCTTGCATCGTCGGGGTGTCTCCGCGCGAGCTGCTCGTAGTCGCGCTGGGCCTCGGCGTGAAGTCCGGAGCCGACCGCGAGGCGCGCGGCGGCTTCGAGGAGGGCGTCGTTGTCCGGTGAGCGGTCGTACGCGCGCTTGTACAGCGTCAGCGCGCGTCCGGGATCACCTCTGTGCTCTTCAGCCGCGGCAACCCAGGCGAGGTTCGTTGCGCACTCGGAATCATCGACGCATCCCGCGGTGACGATCTTGGCCAGCGTCTCGGTGACGCGCTTCACGTCTTTGACCGTGTTGGCGAGCTCTACGAGAGCCTCGAGGCAAGTGACCCGATCGGTGACGCCGTCGGCCGCCTCCGCCAGCTCCGAGAGCGCAGGTCGCGGGTCGGGATCGGCCATCCGGGCGCGCGCCTCCAAGACACGAGGCTCGCACAGCAGCGGGGCGATGGATGCCGAATGCCTCGAGGCGTCGACCGCGTGCGCGACGCAGGCGCGACGCGCGTCACCACTGCACCAGGGAGCGGCCTCTCCGGCGTCGAGATCGGCGACGGCGGCCCTCGCCGCGCGGAGCG
>CALFNG010000553.1 GCA_937902985.1 uncultured Myxococcales bacterium | reverse complement strand
GACTGGAGTTCAGACGTGTGCTCTTCCGATCTGCCGTGACGGTCGCGCTCTCGGTGTTGGGGCTATCTGGCCGCCGGCATCCTGGGGACTTCTCCGTCCACCCCGTCACTTCGGGAAACGCGAAGACGAGCACCTTGGACGGGACGGTTGTGGGCGACGAGGCCAGTGCGAACCTCCCGTCGCCGAACACGAGCGCTCCGCGGGTCGAGACGGCGACTGGAGTCCCTTCCGCCGCAGACACCGGCCACGACGACACCACGACAGGCGATGGGAAGAGGGAGATTCCGCCGGACGCGGGCAAGAGCAGGCACCCCGGGCGCGGTGGTCCGGCCCCTGGCCCTCCCCCGACCGCTGGACCGACTAGCGCATTCAACCCTGCCGCGCCCTGACGCCAGATTTCTGGCTCTCCTGCAGGTTTAGTGGAAGCAGCGATCACTTGTGCACGGGCAGCAGGGTGATGCCGGAACAGCAGAGGAAGATGAGCGCGATGAGACTGGTGGGCCCGTGGAATCCGAAGGAGCGGCGCGTGATGGTTCGTATCTTTCCGTTGAGGCCCTCGCTGCGGCCGTTGGAGAGACCTGTCGCGACGTACGCGACGATCCCCTCGAGGTGACTGCGGACGGTGCGCGCCAATTTCTGAAACGGGCGCAGTCGGGAGCGCGCGGCCCAGTCGGCCCACTCGAGGAGCTTCTTGCGGGCGACGTTGACCTGGCCCCCGTCGAGGATCTTGGCGAGCGTCTCCTTGAGCAGGTAGGCGCGGTAAAGCGGGCGGTTGGTCCTCTGCACATCGGCGACCTTCTGCTCCTCGATCGCGGAGAGGTTCCACGGATTCTTCTGCAGCGCGAAGCGCGTGTTCTTCAGGTCGTGCTTGTCTTCTGGCGCCGCCTCTCGGACTTGCTCGCGGCGCACCGCGTCGAGCGCGTCATGGGCGAGTCGCTGCACGTGGAAGCGGTCGAAGATGATGCGGGCCTGGGGCGACTCTTCGGTCACCGCCTTCAGGTACGCGGCGGACATGTCGAGCGTGACGGCCTCGAGCTGCGCGCAGCGCTCCTTTCCAAGCTCTTTGAAGAAGGCTTTGAAGGTCTCGGCGTTCTTGCCGGGGCTCGCCCAGACGACGCCACCACGCACGTGGTCGACGATCACGGTGACGTACTCGTGGTGCCGGCGGTACGACAGCTCGTCAACGCCGATGTGCGTCAGGCCGTCGAGTCGGTCGCCGCTCTGATGCCGAGGCAGGACGCGCTCGATGATCGCGCCGACGGTCCGCCACGCCACCCGCATCAGCGTGCTGAGCGTGGTCTTGTCGGCGCGCTGCGCCAGGTACGCGACGTGCTCCTCGAAGTCGTAGGTGAACCATGACTGGTTCTCCGCCCACGGCACGAACTCGACGCAGACTCCGCAGCGTGGGCATCGGACACGGCGCAGGCCATAGCGAAGCCAAACGCGAAACGGCCCCACGTCGAGATGACGCCACCTTCGCCCCTCGTAGCGATCGTGCACGGTACGTACGCGGCAGTGGCACCCCGAGCAGCGCGGCACACGCGTGCTCGGCACGACGTCCACCACCAGCCCTTCGTCGACGCATGTCACGTTGCGGACACGGGTCTTGTTCAATCCGAGAATCTTTGAGAGTAGAGTCGTCGCGCGCATGGGGGAGCGGTTGCCTTTCCTGTCTAGACAACCGGACGGTACCTCCGCTCCCTCGTGTGCACCCTACGCAGCCCCCTCGACCGCGCCCGAATTCGCTCTCGCCCCGAGAATCCTGCCGCCTGGGCCCACGACGACCGCGTTCGTGCTTCCATCAAACCTGCAGGAGAGCCAGATTTCTGCACAGCGCACGCAGGTCGACGAACATGCACAAGGAGGCGCCGTGACCATTCCCATCACCTCTTTCAAGATGTGGATCAACGCTTTCATTCCGCAGACCATCAACGGCTACACCAGGCGGGTGCCGGGCCATGCGCATCTGACGATGATTCCGGGGCCCGGCATTCCGCTCCTCGGCAGCCAGTCGTATCTTCATATTGCAAACAAGACCGAACCCGGCGGTCCGCTCGCCCTCACGCTGTTCGGCTACTACACGGACCAGCGCTCCTTCAGTAACCGCGTGCATGCAAGCTCTCGCATGCACTCGGAGGTGCGCCTCGACCTCCGGCCCTCGCCCGGCGGGATGACCCAGTGGCACAAGTGCGACGAGACCGTCGAGTGTGACATGGTGACCGGGCGGACGCTCGCTCATCGCCACGGCAATACCTCGAGGATGACCTTCACAATGGGGCCACGCAGAGTTGGCACGTCACACACCATCCTCTTCTCATGTGCGGCGCACAATCCATGCGTGCTTCCATCCGCTGTCGTCGGCGACATCGACTTTGCAGGAACGCTGACCTTCGACGAATCTCGACGGGTACTGGAGCTCGATTGCAAGGTAGACGACTTCCCGGCCTTCGAGGCCTACGCGGCGTTGAACGACGGTGCCGGTGTTCCGCTCTTTCGACTCCCGCCGCCGCCGGCCCACACCGTAATGAATCTGCCCGGCCCCCCGCGTCGACCCATTCGATGTCGGCTGCAAGATACGAATGGCGACGCGGTTTTCGACACCCTAACCGTGCTCTGAACGGCGTGCGAGAATCCATCGTGGGGCTACCTGAGCCTTCGCGGCGCGCTCAAGAACCTCGGCTTCGACCTCGGACGGTCAACTATCCAGCGCATCCCCGAGCGGCGAGGCATTGAGCCCGCTCCCATCCGAGGAAAACGATGCCGTGGAAGACCTTCCTCATGGCGCACTCGGGCGCCGTCGCCACCGCGGACTTCTTTAGTGGGGAGCCGGTCACGCGCTGGGGCCTCGTGGGCTATCGGGTCCTGTTCGTCATCGACCTCAAGACCGACGCGTTCACATCGCGGGCGTCACCTGCCGGGGTGACGGCGAGGATGCCCAGATCGCTGTCGACCTCTCCGACGCAGCGGCCGGACTCTGACGGGCTTCAGGCACTTGCTCGTCGACCGAGAACCGCTCTGCACAACCCACTTCGGGAGCATCCTGCAGGCGGGCGGCACATCATCCCCTCGGCGACCACCATCCGCCCAGCGTCCTGCGAGAATTCGTGGAGCACTAACACACCGACGCAACCACCACGGCCTGGGTCACGTCCATCCCCTTCCCCTCCCGCGTCCCGCCCACAGACCCTCGACCGCATCGAACGACGACAAAGTCGCGGGGCTTTGCTCAAGTACTCCGCAAACGCCGCGTGAAGCTTCGGATCGACATTTGGGACAGTCCGAGGTCCTCGTCGCCGACGCCGGCACAATACTCGTCGTCGGAAGCGGCTCCCGGGCGAGTCCTCGGTCACGGCGACGCCGCCTTCAGCCTTGCCCGTCAGGGCCGGCAGAGCGTCGCGATTTGGCCGCGGACCAGGCGCGACGGTAAGAAGAGACCACCGTCATGGTCAAACACGGATTGACAGGCGACGAGCCATCGAAGAGTGTCTTTCGACGGTGTCGGAGCGCATGTCGATCTGCACGGAGGCCCACATTCGAGACGTCGGCCTACGACTTCGCGACTTCGACGTTTGGGGAGCGTTCGGGCTCGGCGTCATCCTTTTCGCTTTGTGGCTGGCGACCCGGCGGAGTCGTCTTGAAGAGTCGCCTTCGAGCGCCATCCACTGGAGCGCCGTGTGCCTGCCTCTTTCGATCATCTGTGGGATCATCGGATTCGTCGATTGGTTCGCGCCCATCAACTCTCGGTGGCGGTGGGACCTGTCCGCGTTCCCAGCGGCGCTCGTCATCGCGCACGGCTTCGCGCTGTTTCGACTGCGACGTCCCCGGCTCCCACCTGGCAACCTGGCTTCCTCGAACCGTAAGACCGAGCGAGACGATGCGATGGCCGCGGTCCTGAGACGGAGCATCAGTCGTCACTTCGGCATTGTGACGCTGCTCCTACGATACGGTGTTCCGGCATTCTTCATTGCCTGGTTCACAATCGGCCTCTCGAACGCGCTGCTGCGCGAGCTCGCCCGCTCCTTTGACTCCCTCGGGTGCGTTGTGGATCCCATTCATGGGCCCACGGAGATTCCTTGGCCTCTTCCTGCGATGGTCGGTGCGGCGTATGGCCTTGCGGGCGCCTATTGCCAGGTCTTGTTGTCGCTTGGGTACCGGACCTTCCGAAACGATGTTTCGCCCGGCGCGGCGATGTGGTGCGCGATCACTCTTGCGGTTGGACCGATCGTCGCGGGCGTGTTCGGAATGTTCTGGGACTCCTCGCAATCGACGCCGGGCGCGGACGAGACCGCGCGTCACTTTCACATCGCCCTATTCTTCGTCGCTGGCTTCTCGCCTCGATACGCAATTGGTCTTCTCGAAGGATTGGTGAAGACGGGTTGGAAGTTCACGCATCGTCCGGACGTGCATCGGTCGCGCGCGCTGCCCGTGACCCAGCTGCGGGGCGTGACCATCGACGTCGCCGAGCGCCTGTCCGAGGAGGGCATCACGAGCGTGACGGGCATGGCGCTGGCCGATCCCGTGCGGCTCCTGCGCAACACGCGTTACGACAAGCGACAGATCGTCGGCTGGATCGACTGCGCGCTCCTGATGGACGCGATGCCTCGGCAGTGGGAGGATCTCGAAGGCGTCGGGCTTTGCAACGCGACCGAGATCGCCGGGCTGACGTCCGAGCCGCCGAACCCCGAGAGGATCGCCGAGTTCGCCAAGCTCATCAAAGTCGAACCGATTGTCCTGCAAGTGGCGTCCGAAGCGCTCAGCGTGCACCCGCAGGTCAGGCTGCTCCGGATCATGAACGAGCTCGAGTTCGGGACCGGCGGGGACGAAGACTTCGACGGCGACGCTCCGATCTAAGCGGTTCTGAGGATCCGGCGGCCAATGGTAGGAGTTCGTGCATTCGTCTCCCACCGTGCTGTGGTGATGTGGCAACCGGTGCGGGGTAATCATGCTGCCGTCTAGAATCCGGGGGGACTGGCTACTCCCACCGAGGTCAACACTACCGTCCTTTTGCACGACGGCGATCGCGATGGAGTCGACCTCGAGCGTTCCGTTGGTGTGCAGGGAGCCGCGATCGGGAGGTGCCAACGGTGCTGCGCGGAGAAGGCAGCGCATAGAAGCGCCTCGGGAGCGACCGGTCCCTCGGGACTGCGGGGGCCTCGGGTACTGCGCCCAGGCGTGTCCGGCGAATGAGAGTGCGACGACGCCGATGGCCCTGGTTCGGTAGAAGTTGCGCATGCGAGTCCCCTCGCGATGAAGCGGCAAGACTGCCGTCTAGTGCACCGTCGTCGAGATGCGCTTCAACATTCGCCGGTGTGACTTGATGATG
>CALFNG010000552.1 GCA_937902985.1 uncultured Myxococcales bacterium | reverse complement strand
GCGCGACCGCCTCCGTCGTGACTTCCCAGGACGCGGACGGCTGCGCCGCCGCTAGACCCTCGGCGCCTTCGCGTCTTTGCGGTGTTCCCCTCGACCTCGAACGAACATCGTCATCGCCCCGAGCACGGCGAGCCCGGCGATCGACGTGAGCGCATCCATCCCGAGCATCCCGGCTCGCCCGGCCGAGGCCCAGCGCGGGGCGAGCGCCTTCGCTCGGTCGTAGCCGAAGCCGTCGAACCACGTCACGTACGACGCCGCGAGGTTCGAGGCGCCGACGTAGAGCGCGAGCTGGGTGGTCACGCCGTCGCGGTGACCCACGAGCTCGAGGACGAACGCGTAGAAGACCGCGTAGCAGAGGCCGTTGGCGAACTGGTACGCGAGGCAGCCCACGGTGAACGCCCCGGGGGTCGCGGGCGCGAGCAGCATGGCGACGGCGCAGAGGGCCGACAGGCCGCCGCAAACGCCGTAGGCGAGCCGGCGGTTCATGCGATCGGCCAGCTGCCCCCCGAGGAGCGCGCCGGCCATGTTGACGATGCCGCCGAAGACCCCGGCGACGACGACCACCAGGTGCTCGGCGCCGGCGTCGTCGGGGGCGTAGTCCTTGGCGAGCGCGCTGAAGAGGTTCGTGAGCGCGCCCGCGCCGACCGGCGAGAGGCAGATCACCATGCCGGTCCATCCCTCGCGAGAGCGGAGGGTCCGCCACACCTGCGCGAGGAGATCGGCGACGAGGCGCGCGGCGCGGCGCCGCAGGGGCGGGATCTCGTCGATGAAGATCGCGGGCAAGGCCGAGAGCCCGCAGATGACGGCGATGACGGCGGCCGTCGTCGACGCCGAAAGATGCCCGAGCATCCACGTGATGAGCGCTCCCCCGAGGGCGGTGCCGGCGAGGTTCCCCGCGGTCTGCCAGCCCGACGCGGCGCCGCGCTTGGCGTCGGGAACGGTGATCGCCATCAGGGCGAGCACCGCGGAGCCGCTGGTCGCGACCGCCGCTTGCGCCACGAAGAGCGCCGCCGTGTAGAGGGCCAGGAGCGGCACCGGCCCGATACGCTCGTCGGGAATCGGCGGAATGAGCGCGGTGGCGGCCAGCGCGAGCGCGGCCAGGGCGACGGACGCGAAGTACCACGTGCGCCGCCGGGGCCCCGAGTCGAGCAAGGGAGACCAGAACGGCTTGATGACGTGAGGGAGCTGCGCCGTCTGCGATACGGTGGCGATCAGCGTCATGGGCAAGCCACGCGACCGGAGGACGAACGGCACCGCGATGCTGGCGAAGCCGACCGTGAGCCCGAACGGGAGCGTGAGGAGCGCCCAGAGGGGCGGAGGAAGGAACGCGGGAGCGCCCGGGGGCGGCGCCCCCAGGGACGGCGACTCGCGGGACGGTGCGCCGGGTGACTGCAGGGCAGGTCCGGGCTCGGGCGCGTCGCTCACGCTCGCGTTCTAGCGGGTCGGCGCTCGAAGCGACACGGAAGCGCCACGACCGCCGATGGATGATCGTCGACGACGGAGGGACGTTCATCACGCAGCGCACCCGGTATGCCGGAGCTACGAGTCGCGACGCAGCAGCCAGCCGCCTCGCGAAGGCGCGTGACGGTCTGGCGGCGTGCGCATCCCAAAGCCCTGTGACCGCTGCGTCATCACGACGGCCGACCAGCGGACCGCGGAGCGAGGCGTCGAGCCGCTGCGCACGCTCGCCAGGTTCCGCCAGCGCGCCAACAAGGTGTTCTTCGCCCAGAACGGCGTGCCCGACGCGTCCGGGTCGATCGCCGTGAGGACTCTCAGTGCAGGTAGAACCACCGGCTGTTCGCGGTCACCTCGAGGTGAAAGTGATTGCGGTGGGGCCAGTTGAAGTCGGGCGTGAGCGCCACGTTGAACAGCCTGGCCTCCGCCGCGTCGCAGACGATCTTGCGGAGCTCGAGGGCGTCGGGGGTGGCCGGCTGCGGTCCGGTGCCGGGACCGCAGGTCTTCGCGCCGATGCGCCCGTGGAAGTCGCGCTCGACCACGAGCTTCGAACCGTCGCGCTTCACGAACTTCGCCGCGTCGATGGCCAGCCCGCCCGGGTGGC
This sequence comes from uncultured Myxococcales bacterium, assembly GCA_937902985.1. GTDB lineage: Bacteria > Myxococcota_A > Polyangia > Polyangiales > Polyangiaceae > Palsa-1150. Next base: position 25,546 of record CALFNG010000552.1, on the reverse strand, counting down.
GTGTCGCCGTCCTTGCCACGGGCCATCGGGCCGAGGGCGGGCGGTACATCGAGTAGTGCACGACCTCCACCACGTCGTGCGACACCAGCTGCGCGGCGAAGTCGTCGAGCGCGAGCACCAGGCGGCAATCGACGATCTCGATGACGCTCGCCCCCCGCTCCGCGGGCGGGAGCTCGGAGTGGAACGTCACGCCGTGGAGCGCGCCGTCGAGGCGCACGGGCTCGAGGACGCCGCGCGCCGAATCGACGCGCACGAACGCGATGCCCCTCTGCCCGAGCTCCGCCTCGCAGGTCGTCCGGTCGAGCCGCGCGTAGGTCTCGGCCGGCGAGAGCGCCGGAGGCCGGTAGGGCCCCTGCGGCGGATCGAAGCGCGACGCGCCGAAGCCCGCGCTCGAAGCCGGGGCCGCGCAGGCAATCGCCAGCGCGAACGAGCAGGCCGTCAACGCGCAATTCGACACGAGCGTCGTTCAGGATAGCCGCTGGGGCTCGAGCGCGTCCAAACTGCCGCTCGGCCCATATAAGTGCTAAATAAGAGTGAAGCATGCTCGATCTGAGCGCGCGCGCACGACAGGTCCTTTACCACTGTGTCACCGAATACGTGGCGAGCGGCGAACCCGTGGGGTCGCGCACCCTCGCCAAGCGCTCGGGGCTCGACCTGTCTCCGGCGAGCATCCGCAACGTGCTGGCCGACCTCGAGGACCTCGGGTACCTGCGCCAGCCGCACACGAGCGCCGGCCGGGTGCCGACCGCCCGCGCCTTCCGGGTGTTCATCGACGCGCTGATGCACATGCGCACGCTGACGACCGACGAAGAGTCGCAGATCCGCGAGAAGTTCTCGTCGATCGAGCCGGGGCAGAACGTCATGAGGGAGACCGGCAAGCTGCTCTCGGAGCTGACCGGCACGGCCGCCGTCGTGCTCGCCCCCCGATCCCAGAACCTGGTGCTCAAGCAGCTGCGTTTCCTTCGCACGGGGCCCGACGAAGTGCTCGCGGTCGTCGTGATGAAGAGCAGCGCGGTCCACAACCGCTTCTTGCACGCAACGGTCACGGAGACCGAGCTGCAGCGCATCCACAACCTCCTCGACGACGTGGTCGAGGGCCGCACCCTCGGCGACCTCCGCGAGCTCTTCTCGAAGCGCCTGCAGAACGAGCGGGTGCAGCACGACGAGCTCCGGCGAACCGCCTTCGAGCTCGGCGGCGCGGCCGTCGAAGAGGCGGTCGCCCACGAGACGAGCCTCGTCATCGAGGGTCAAGACCGGCTGTTCGAGAAGCCCGAGTTCGACGACGCGGGCGACGTGCGGCGGCTCGTGACGGCCCTCGACGCCCGCGAGAAGCTCGTGGCGCTGCTCGACATGACCATGCAGGTGAAGGGGGGACACGTGGTCGTCGGCGAAGAGACTGGCGATCTCGGCGGCGGCGAGCTGGCCATCGTGGGGGCGTCGTACACGGCGCACGGGCAGGCGACCGGCACCATCGCCGTCATCGGCCCGACGCGCATGGACTACCCCCGCGTCTTGCCCCTCGTCGCGGCGACGGCCAGCGCGATGAGCGCCTTCATGGAGCGCTCGGAATCAGGGAAGAAAGAGCCGAGCGAGCCGTGACGCGAGCAGTGATAGGATGACGCACCAATCCTATGCGCGTTGCTCCGCCGGATCTTCCCGGCGCCCAGACCACTGACTCCCCGATTGACCGCGCGCTCGCGCTCTTGCTGGCGAACGAAACCGAGGCGGCGCTCCGCTGGGCGGCGGCCGCCGTGGAGCGCGCCCCGTCGATGCCGAGCGCCCTCGTCATCACCTGCCGGCTGCTCGAGCAGATGGGCCGGCCCGAGGCCGCCGTCGAAGGGTTCGAACTCGCCATTCGCCGCGCGATCGACGGTGCGAACCTGCCTCTCGCCGTGGCGGCCATCGGCGATCTCCGCGCGCTCGGCGTCGACGTGCGCGACGACCTCGACGCGCTCGCGAGCGCCTTCTGTCAGGGTTCCGACCGGCTGACCGAGACCGAAGCCCCTCCCCCGCCGCTGCCCAACTTCGAGGGGTTCCAGCCCCTCAGCTCGTTCTTGACCGGGCCGGCGCTCACGTCGAAGGCGACGCAGATCGTCCACACCGCCAAGCGCGAGTACGACGACGCGACCGGATCGGAGATCTTGCTCACCGCCCCGCTCCCCCTGTTCAGCGCGATGCCCAAAGAGGCGCTGAGGGATCTGGTCGGCGCGTTCGAGATGATCACGGTGCCCGCCGGCCACTGCGTCATCCAGGAAGGCGAAGAGGGCTCGGAGGCGTACATCGTGGCGCGCGGCGAGCTCGAGGTCCTCCGCAGCTCGGGCGACGACGACGGCAGGCCCCCCATCCTGCTGGCGCGCCTCGTCAGCGGGGCCCTCTTCGGCGAGATGGCGCTGCTCTCGCGGGCGCCGCGGGCCGCGAGCGTCGTGGCGACGCGCCCGTCGATCCTCCTCGTCGCCAAGCGCGAGGCGCTCGAAGCCGTGGCCGAGGGGCGACCCGAGGTGGCCGTGGAGCTGGCGGCGCACTGCCGGCGTCGCATGGTGGCGAACCTGGGGCGCACGTCGCCGGTCCTCGTGGCCGTGCCGCCGCAAGAGCGCACGATGCTCGTCGAGCGGTTCGAGACGCGCATCTACGAGAAGGGCGAGAAGCTCGTGACGCAAGGGCAGGAGGCCACAGGCCTGCACCTCGTCGCGTCAGGGCGGGTCGCGGTCGTCGCGCACGACGGCGCGGAGTCGGTGGTCTTGACGTCGCTCTCGCCGGGCGAGACGGTCGGCGAAGTGGCGCTCGTCTTGCGACGAAAGGCCAACGCCGACGTCATCGCCGTGCATCCGACAGTGACGCTCTTTCTGCCGCGCGAAGAGTTCCTCTCGCTCGTGCACGACCACCCCGGCGTGCTGCACGGGCTCTACATGACGGCCGTCCGCCGGGACGACGAGACGGCCATCGCGCTCGACAACGCCCCCGCGGCGATCGCCGACGACTACGTGCTGCTGTGATGGCGCAGCCGCGCGCCGCCGGCGACTCGCAGCCCGGACACGGCCACGACCACGCGCACGAACATCGGCACGGGCACGAAGGCCGTCACGACCACGCCCATGCCTCCCCGAGGCCGGTGGGATTCACTCCGCAGGAGGCGCGGCAGGCCCGCCGGCTGCGGCTCGTCATTCTCCTCGTGGCGGCTTTCTTCGTTCTCGAGCTTGCCGGGGCGATCGCCGCCGACAGCGTCGTCCTCCAGGCCGACGCCCTGCACCTCTTGATAGACATCCTCGCGCTCGCCGTGAGCCTCTTCGCGATGCGCCTCGCCGTCCGACGGCCCACGCCGCGTTTCACCTATGGCCTGCGGCGTGCCGAGCCCGTCGCGGCGATCTTCAGTGCGGGGCTCGTCCTGGCGACCACCGTGTTCATCGTGATCGAAGCGGCCGACGCGCTTCGCGGCCGGGCGCCGCCGCGGCCCGGCATCATGCTCGCGGTGGCGTCGATGGCGCTGGTCGTCAACGGGCTGAGCGCGTGGCTCCTTCACGGGGTCATCGGGCACGCCCACGCCCACGAGCCCGATCCCGACAACCCCGACGATCGGGGACACGACCACGCGGGCCACGGAGGGGGCGCGGGAGCCGCGGGACACGCCGCGCACGGTCCGGGTTCGAAGCGCGAGGGACACGCCCTCAATCTGCGCGGGGCCTGGCTGCACCTCGTGGGCGACACGCTCGGGGCCGTGGCCGCGCTCGTCGCGGCGCTGGTCATCCGGTTCGGCGGACAGCCGGCGGCCGACCCGGTCGCGAGCTTCATCGTGGCGGCCATCCTGGTCGTGGGCGCGCTCCGCCTCGGGCGTGACGCGACGCTGGTGCTGTTCGAGGCGGCGCCCCGTCACCTGCCGATCGAGACCATCCGCCGGGTCGTCACCGAGAGCCCCGGCGTCGTGGGCGTTCACGACCTCCACGTCTGGACTCTCGGCGCCGGGCACGACGCGATCACCGTGCACGTGCGTACGCACTCGAGCGATCCAACGTTCGGACAGCGTCTCTCCGCGCGAATTCGAGGCACACTCGGCGCCGAATACGTGACGGTTCAGGTGGAGAGCGTGCCGCCGCCGACCGAAGAGCCTTGACCGACCTCCGGCCCTTGGTCTACGCCCCTGCGCGATGCGCACATTTGCCCGCCCCCTCCTGGCCGCCACGCTGCTCGCCTCCGTATCGCTCTTCGGCTCGAGCGCTTCGGCGCAAATGAAGATGGGCGTCGTCGACGTACAACGCGCGGTCATGCAGTCCGAAGACGGGCTCCGCGCGCAGGCCACCTTGAAGAAGGTGTTCGACAGCCGCCAGCAAGAGCTGAACAAGAAGCAGACCGACCTCCAGAAGCAGAAGGAGGAGATCGACCGCCAGAAGACAGTGCTTTCGCAGCAGGCGCTCCAGAAGAAGGTCGACGACTGGCAGAAAGAGATGGTCGAGCTCCAGCAGACCTTCGTCGAGTACAACAAAGAGCTCGAGAAGAAGCAGAAAGAGCTGACCGATCCGATCTTCGAGCGCGTGCTCGGCTCGATCAAGCGCCTCGCCGGGCAAGACAGCTACGACCTCATCGTCGACCGGGCGACCGTGGCGTTCGCGCGGGGCGACCTCGACCTCACCGATCGGGTGATCCAGCTCTCCAACAGCGGTGGCGGTGTCGCCGCGGCCCCGCCTGCCGGAAGTGCCGCGCCAAAGGCCCCGGCACCGACGCCGAAGCCGTGACCTGGGACGGGGGCATCCGGCTCCCGGGGCATACCTTCCAGGCGCTCGCGTCGCGCCATGGCGGCCGCGTCGTGACGGGCGCCGACCGGGCGCCTGTGCGCATCGTGCCTGTCGAACGGGCTCAATCGGGCGACCTCGCGCCTCTCCTCTCGCGGCGGCACGTGAAGGCCGCGCGCGACGCGGCGGCCCGAGGGGCGTGGCTCCTCGTCGAGGCTTCCCTCGAGAGCGCGCTCGGCGTGGCGGCCGCGGCGAACGCGCTCTGGCTTCACGAGCACGCCACCTGGGCGATGGCGGAGCTGCTCGACGAGGCGCTCGTTGCCGATGCGCCTCCGGTGATCGGCGAGGGCTGCTCGATCGCGCGAACCGCGATCCTCGGCCCCAGAGTCGTCCTCGGCGCCCGGGTCTCGATCGGCGCCGGCGCCGTCATCGGTCACCCGGGGTTCGGCTGGGCGTTCGGCGCCGGCGGCGCGGTGCGGGCAATCCCGCAGCTCGGCGGCGTCGTGATCGACGACGACGTCGCCATCGGCCCGCTCTCGACGGTCGACGCCGGCACCCTCTCGCCCACCCGCATCCGTCGCGGCGCCAAGCTCGACGCGCATGTCCACGTCGGTCATAACGGCGACATCGGCGAGGGCACGCTCATCGCTGCGCAGTCCGGGTTCGCCGGTTCGGTGACGATCGGACGCGGGGTGCTCGTGGGCGGACAGACGGGGATCGCCGATCACATCGTGGTCGGCGACGGCGCGCGCATCGCGGCCAAGAGCGGCGTCATCGGCGACGTCCCCGCCGGCGCCACGGTCGCCGGGTACCCCGCGGTCCCACGCGTCCGCTGGCTCCGCGCCCTCGCCCGCATCTACCGCGGCCTCGAGCGCCTCTGATGGGCGCGGCGCCCCTCCGAAGAGAGAGATTGGCCGCTCGGCTAAAACCCCTCACCTCTGCGTCCTCTGCGCCTCTGCGGCCAATCTCGCGCTCTCGCGCGTGCGGGCGGTGTACCGGAGAGGCGGCGCGTGGCAGCATGCGGGGCTGGCGGGCGAGCGCGTGAAGACGACCATCGAAATCGACCGGATCTTGCAGATCCTCCCGCACCGCTGGCCCTTCGTGCTGGTCGACCGGGTGACCGAGGTCGTCCCGGGCGAACGAATCGTCGGCCACAAATGCGTGACGATGGGCGAGCCCTGGTGCCAAGGCCATTTTCCGTCGCGACCGATCATGCCGGGGGTGCTCATCGTCGAAGCGCTCGCCCAGATCGGCGGCATCCTCGCGTACGCGACCGAGCCGTTCGATGCGTCGAACTCGCTCATGTACTTCCTCGGGATCGACAAGGCGAAGTTCCGCCGCCCGGTGACCCCGGGCGACCGGCTGGATCTCGAGGTCACCATCGCGCACCACCGCACGAACGTGTGGAAGTTCCGCGGCGAGGCCGCTGTCGACGGGACGCTTTGCGCGAGCGCCGAGCTCCTCGCCAGCGTCGTCGACCGGGCGCGCTGAGACGCCAAGGAGCAGAGGCCCCCGTTGGTCGCGAATTCGTCTTCCGGAGTCCACGCGACGGCGGTGGTCGATCGCCGCGCCGAGCTCGCGCGCGACGTCGTCGTCGGTCCGTACGCGATCGTCGAGGCGGGCGTAATCCTCGGACCGGGCTGCGTCCTGCACCCGCACGCGATGGTGCGCGGAGCCACGGTCCTCGGAGCCGGCAACGTCGTGCATCCCTTCGCGGTCATCGGCGGTGAAGCGCAGGCCAAGCGGCACGCGGGGGCTCCGGGGCGGCTCGAGATCGGAGACGGCAACGTCTTCCGCGAGCACGCGACGGTGCACGGAGGCACCGACGGCCGGTCGACGCGGATCGGATCGCGCAATCTCTTCATGGTCGGCTCGCACGCCGCGCACGACGTCGCCGTCGGCTCGGATTGCGTCTTCGCGAACGGGACCCAGCTCGCGGGCCACGCGGGCATCGACGACTGGGTCACGTTCGGGGGTCTGAGCGGCGTCGCGCAGCACGTGCGCGTCGGCGAGAGCGCGTTCGTCGCGGCAGCCGCGGCGTGCGAGCGCGACGTTCCCCCGTTCGTGGTCGTCCAGGGCGACCGCGCGCGGGTGCGAGGCCTGAACGTCGTCGGGCTCCGGCGAAGGGGCGTCCCCGAGGCGAGCATCACCGCCCTTCGGGGCGCGATACGCAAGGTATGGATGTCGAGCGCGCCTCGAACCGAGGCTCTCCGCGCGCTGGAGGCCAGCGACGACCCCTACGTGCGCAAGCTCCTCGGCGCGCTCGCGCCTTGAGGGAGAGCGAGCGGGTCAGTTCTTTCTGTGGCCGAGGATGTCGTCGAAGGCGCGATCGAACTCGTCGTCGGCCCCGACGGCGACGGCCCGTACCGGTTGCTTCGGCTCGACCTTCTGGAGCCGGCGAATGCGCTCGCCCGTGTCGCGGAACGACGGAACGAGGCGGACTGCGCGCTGAAAGAACTCGAGCGCCTGTTTCGACATGCGCTTCGCCTCGTAGGCGGCGCCGATCTCGTAGCTCAGCGACGCCTCTTGTTCCTTCGTGCGGTCGGGGCTCTGAAGGCCGCGCATGAACGAGTCGATGGCCTCGTTCAGGTTGCCCCTCTCGAGGTGGATCGTCCCGATCATCGAGTGGCAAACGCAGGCGCGCGTCGCGTCGCGTCCCGCCACCTCGAACTCACGGAGCGCGTCGTCGATGAGACCCATCTCATTGTAGGCGACGCCGAGGTCGTAGTGGCTCTGCCAGTCGTCGCTGTCGATCTGCTCGGCAACGCCGGCCTTGAACTTCTCGAACACCTCTTCGACGTCGACCTGCTCGACGGGCGCTCCGGTCCGGCCGGATCCGACGCCGCTGGCGCGATCGCCGTCGCCCCCGAGGGACTCGGCGATGTCGAACGAGCGGTCTTCGACGCCCGCGTTCGCGGACGGGGACACCCGCGTCCCGGACCCGCCTTGCATCCCGTGCTCCTGGGCCTCGAGCTCCGTCAGCCGCTCGAGCAGGAGGGGATGGTTCGGGAGACGGGCGATCTGCTCGTGGAGGATGGTCCTCGCGTCGTCGAAGAGGCCCCGCGAGGCGAAGAACTCGGCCTCTTCGAGCGCCGACTCGAGCTCGGGAGGGCTGGACCTGGTGGCCGTGGTGGGGGGAGGAGCCTCGCCGGACTCGATGAAGCTCGGCGAGGGAAGCGGGGCGCCGCCGCGCAGGTCGAAGACGGCCTCACTCTCCGGCGCCGCGTCGAGCGGGAAGCTCGGAAGCGGCTCGGCCGCGAACGGGTCGTCGATGTCGGCGACCGAGGGCGAGCGACGAAACGGCGGCGGAGCTTGGCGCGGCGCGAGGGCGGCGGTGCGGATGCTCGGCTCGGAGTACGAGCGCCGGGCCACGTCTTCGGGGCCGATCTCTTCGAGATCATACGAGGGCAGCGGCGCTTCCGGGTCGTATCCCGGGATGGGAATTCGCCCGTCGGTCTCGTCGTCGGGCTCCTCGACGAGCTCGTAGCCGAGGCTCCGGAGCATCTGGCTCGCCCGGGCGTTGTCCGGCTCGACCGTGAGGGCTTCCTGGAGCATGCGGGCGGCGGCCTCGGGGTCGAGCCCCTCGACGAGGAGCTCGGCGAGCACGATCATCTGTTCGACCGCCTGCTTCGTGCGGCCGAGTTCGAGCAGCACGTCGCGAAGCATCTGGTGCGCTTCGATCGATTTGGGCGCGATCTCGAGGCCGATGCGCAGGGCTTCGATCGCCTTCTCGCTCCGGCCCGCGTCGCGGAGCGACGCCGCGTCGGTCAAGATGCGCGCGATCTGCCCGTGCGAGCCCGCCGCGGTGGTGGGCTCGTGAACCTCTTCGGCCGCCTCGAAGCCGCTGTCGACGACCACGTCGTCGCGTTGCGGGCGGGCGCTCCGAACGAGCTCGATCGGCTGCTCGTCGGACTCGATGTCGCCCTCGCCGATGTCTTCGTACGACGCCGACGACGGCTCGCTCGGGAAAGAGTCTCGAACGTCCCGCGACGGCGGCGGCGCCGACGAGGCTTTGCGCGCGGCCGCCGACGGCGGCACCGTCGAGCCGGTCGCGAGGCGCTTCACGCCTTCGTCGTTCGGGGCGAGCTTGAGCAGCTTCGCGACGAGCTCGTGGAAGAGATCGGTCTTGCCGGTGTCGCGCGCGATGCGCGCCATCTCTTTCTGGACTTCGATGGCCTTCGCCGCCTGACCGATCTGTGTGAACGCGCGCGCCAGAAGGCCGAGCGTGTCGAGGTCGCGCGGGTTCGCCTGAAAACAGATCTGCAGCTTGGAGAGCGCCTGCATCCCGTCGCTCGGGCCGTTGCGCGACAGGTAAATCTCGGCGGCCAGGCGGGCCTGCGTCGTGTCGGACTTGTGGTGGAGGAGGCGCTCGATGACCTTGAGGGCGTCTTCTTTGCGCCCGAGCTTGGCGAGCTGTCCCGCGGCGATACCGAACTCGCGGACCGCGGAGTCGATGTCCTTCGCGCGCGACAGCGCTTCGGCGAGGCGCAGATGCGGCAGGGGGTTGGTCGCGTCGAGATCGACAATCCGGCGAAAGACCTCGATGGCCTCGGCGTCGCGGTTCTGCCGTTGAAGGCGCGTGGCGACTTCGTCGAGCGCCGCGAGCGCGTCGCTCGTGAGGCCGAGCTGCTGGTAGAGCTCCGCGAGCTTCGGCGCGATGTGGGCGTACCGGTCCTCGAGCGTCGGCACGTGACGCGTGATGATCTCGCGGATCTGCTTGTAGACCGCGATGGCCTTGAGCGAGAACCCCTGGCGCGCGTAGAACTTGCCGACGCGCTCGTATGTCGCCACGGCGGCGCCGTAGCCCTCCACCTTGAGCTGCAGGTCGCCCATCTTCAGGAGCGTCCGAGCGTCGTTCGGATCTTCCTGGATGATCCTCTCGTACTCGATCACCGCCTTGTCGTACTTCTTCTTCTCGACGTACTTCTGGGCGGCGGCGAGTACCTTTTCGCGGTCAATCGCCACGACTCGGAGTGCTCCTCGGCTTCAGGGACGGCAATGGAACTACTTGCTGATGATGCGGTTGTTGCGGACTGAATCGAACGAAGTCGACGGAAGCAAGAGCGCGCGCACAGCGCCGGCTCGGCCCTCGCATAGGCCCACACGCGAGACCCCAAGCGAAAGGCGCGAACGAGACGTGACGACAGGATAGCGAAGACGGACGGACCCGGGGCCGCGGAACACAGGGCCTACCCAGAGAGAATATCCTCTTTTTGGCGAGGCTGCACAGATCCGGCGCAGATAGCAACGCTTCAGGTACGCGCGAGGCCGCGCGGAGGCACGCGCCGAATGCCCGCTCGCGCCCCCGGAGAGCCCGCAGCGAGCCGTGGCCGGGCGATGGGCATGTAGGCAAAGGGAGGGGTCGCGCCCTCGGAGTGGGAGCGAGGGCGCGACCCCTCGACGGCCCGCCATGCAGACCGTACGTTCCCGCCCGATGGCCAATCTGAACACCCATTCGTCTCTCTATCAGGCGCCCTTCGCCCCTGGAGGCTCTGCCGCGATAGACACGGCGCTCGCCGGCAAGCTCCTCACGATCGCGCTGGGGCGCGGCGGGGACTACGCCGATCTCTTCTTCGAGTACCGCGCGGCGGGCGGCTTCGTGTTCGATGAGGGGATCCTGAAGAGCGTGTCGCGCGGGGTGTCGATGGGTCTCGGCGTTCGCGTGCAGAAGGGCGACGCCACCGGGTATGCCTATGTCGAGCGCCTCGATTGGGACGCGATGAAGCGCGCCGCCGACACCGCCGCCCAGATCGCGAGCGGCGGCGGCTCTGTCGTTCCGGTCGCGGCGCGCGTGGTCGAGATCCCGAGCCGTTACCAGCTCGACAAGGTGTCGCTCGACGTCCCGGGGCTCGAGAAGCGGCGCCTCCTCGAGCGCGCGGCGGCGGCCGCGCATGCCTACGACGCGCGCATCTTGAAGGCGGAGGCGAGCCTCTCCGAGGAGATCAGGGAGATCCTCGTCGTGACCAGCGACGGAACGATGGCGCGCGACACGCAGCCGCTCGTCCGCTTCGGGGTCCGCGCCATCGCCGAGCAGAGCGGCAAACGGCAAGAGGGTTCGAGCGGCGGCGGCGGGCGGACGAGCATGGGCTACTTCGAGGGCAAGAGCCCGGAGTGGCACGCCCAAGAGGCGGCGCGTCAGGCCATCACGATGCTCGGCGCGCAGGAGGCCCCCGCAGGAACGATGGAGGTGGTCCTCGCGCCCGGCGACAGCGGGATCTTGCTTCACGAGGCCGTGGGCCACGGGCTCGAGGCCGATTTCAACCGCAAGGGCACGAGCAATTACTCGGGGCAGATGGGCAACGGGGTCGCCAGCGACTTGTGCACGGTGGTCGACGACCCGACCGTCCTTCAGAGCCGCGGGACCATCAACGTCGACGACGAGGGCAACGAGCCGAAGCGGGCCGTCTTGATCGAAAAGGGCAAGCTCGTAGGGTACCTGCACGATCGCCTAAGCGCCCGGCACTTCGGCACCTCGAGCGGCAACGGTCGCCGTGAGAGCTTCGCGAGCGCGCCGATGCCCCGGATGACCAACACCATCTTGCTCGCGGGTCCCCACAAGCCCGAAGAGATCCTCCGGAGCGTGAAGCGCGGCATCTACGCCAAGAAGTTCGGCGGCGGCCAGGTCGACATCGCCAACGGCGACTTCGTGTTCTCTCTGACCGAGGGGTACCTCGTCGAAGACGGCAAGATCACCGCGCCGCTGAAGGGCGTGAACCTCATTGGCAATGGGCCCGAGGTCCTCCGCCGCGTGACGATGCTCGGCGACGACGTCGAACTCAGCGACGGAATCTGGACGTGCGGCAAAGACGGGCAGAGCGTGCCCGTCGGCGTGGGCTGCCCCACGGTGAAGATCGACGCGATCACGGTCGGCGGCACGCGCGTCGGCTGAGCGCGACGCGAAACACTTCTCGACGCCGTACAGCTGGCCCTGTTATGAAGTGCGTCGGGTATTGTGGGCAAGTCTGGGTCATTCGTTCTGGTCGTCGGTCATCGAGCTCTGGTCGACAGCCCGGAAGGGGCAGCCGCGCTTCTGCGAACACTCGGGTCCGAGGTGCGGACGCTCGATCTCTGGGACGATTTCGTCAACGTGGTCGAGCAAGCGCGCTCCGACGGCGAAGTGCGAACCATGGTCTTCGAGGCTGGCGAGCGGCCCGATCTGGCCGCCGCGGCGCTGCGCGCGGCCCGGAAGGTCCCCGAGCTGAGCGAGATTCCCACGGTCGTGACCCTGCCCCCTCGGCAGATCACCAGCTTCGATCCGGCGAGCGGGTTCGACGACTTCATCGTCATGCCGTGCGTCCCGGCAGAGCTCTACGCACGCATCCGGGCCCTCGAGTGGCGGCGCAGCGAGTTCGCGACCGAAGAGCGCTTGAAGATCGGCGCGCTCCTCGTCGACCGCGCCGCCCACGAGGTCAGCGTCGAGGGGCGAAGGGTCACCCTGACGGCCAAGGAGTTCGCGCTCCTGGCGTTCCTTGCCGCCAACCGCGGGCGGGTCTTCTCCCGCGAGACCTTGCTCGCGCGCGTCTGGGGCAGCCGCTACGAGGGCGGCGCGCGAACCGTCGACATTCACGTGAGGCGTCTGCGCGCCAAGGTGGGCGACGCCCTCCCCCTCGAGACGCTGCGCGGCGCGGGGTACAAACTACGGGCTCCCAGCGACCCGGCCAAGTCGCGCTGAAGAGGCCGTCGTGGCTGCCGCAGTGAGGCGGATCGTAGTCAGCGTGGGATGCCCCTCGGGCATCGGCCCTGAAGTCAGCGTGGTCGCGGCGGCGGCCGAGCGCTCCGCGTGCGTCCTGCTCGTCGGAGACGCCGGCGCGTTGCGCGCGGCTGCGGCGGGTCGAGGAATTTCCGCGGCCCGACTGGTGCGGGTGACCCAACCGTCCGACGCGTGGGCGCTCCCGCGGGGGCTCGTCGCCGTGTGGCAGCCGGGCCGCGACCTCGCGCCACGCGATCGGAAGCCGGGATCGCCGACGCGGGCGTCGGGGGCAGCCCAGCTCGCCTGGATCGACGCCGCCTGCGATCTCGCGTCGAGCGGCGCTGCGAGCGCCCTCGTGACCGGGCCCGTGAGCAAAGAGGCCATCGTGCGATCGGGAGGCGCCGCGTCCCCCTGCGCCGCGGAGTTCCTCGGGCATACCGAGCACTTGCAGCGACGGCTGCACGCTCGCGAAGTGGTGATGGCGTTCTGGTCTCCCGACCTCGTGACGTCGCTCGCGACGACGCATTTGCCGCTGGCCCAGGTGCCGCGCGCCGTCACTCCGGCTCGCGTCGCGCGCGCCTCGTACTGGCTGGCCTGGTTGCTGACTCGCACCGGCGCCACGGCCCCTCGCATCGCCGTGGCGTCGCTCAACCCCCACGCGGGCGAAGGGGGCCTGCTCGGACGCGAAGAGCGAACCCGGATCGTCCCGGGCATCGCCAGCGCCCGAGCTCGCCTTCGCACGGCGGGCATCGAGGCCACGCTCGAGGGCCCCATTCCCGCGGAAAGTGCCTTTCGCCTCGCCTCGGTGCGGGCGGCCGAGGCCCGGCGCTGGGCGGGCGTCGTGGCGCTGTACCACGATCAAGCGACCATCCCCATGAAGATGGCGGGCTTCGGCGACGCGGTGAACGTCTCGCTGGGCCTGCCGATCGTGCGAACGAGCGTCGACCACGGCACGGCTTACGACCGCGCGGGCACGTGGACCGCGGACGCCCATGGCATGCGCGCGGCCATGGCCCTCGCCGTTCGTCTCGTAGATTGAGGCGGCACTCGCCTAGAGCCAGCGCCGGCTCTAGCGGCGGCGCAGCCGTCCGCGTTCTGGAAGTCACGACGGCGCCTCGAACGAATGCGGCCCTCCTTGCCGCAGCGGACCGCGTGCCCTACGAGTCGAGGTCGGTGAGCGAAGAGCGCAAAGTGCCGCAAGGGCGCCTGGGGCGGCTGGCCCGCCTTGCCGCCATGGGCATGAAGACCGGCGCCGGGGTCTTGCTCGATCGCAGCGGGGCGGGAACCGCGAAGCAAGCGGCCGAGGTTCTCGGTCACCTCCGCGGCCTCGCCGCCAAGGTCGGGCAGATGGCGAGCTACGTCGACGGCCTCGTTCCCGAAGCCCAGCGCGACGCGTTCGAGGCGTCGATGAAAGTCCTCCAGGCGGCCGCCCCGAGATCGTCGGCCGCGGAGATCCGGGCGAGCGTCGAGTCCGAGCTCGGCGCACCCATCGATCGCCTCTTTGCCGCCTGGAACGACGAGCCGCTGGCGAGCGCGTCGATCGGGCAGGTGCACGTGGCCACGCTGCCCGACGGGCGCGAGGTCGCGGTGAAGGTGCAGCACCCGGGCGTGGCTCAAGCGGTCGAGAGCGACCTCGCAAACGCCGGTCTCCTCGAGGGGTTCATCGGGACGCTCGGGGGCAAGCGCTTCGAGACCAAGAAGATGCTCGCCGTCGTCCGGGCACGCTTCCGGGAGGAACTCGACTACCGTCTCGAGGCCGAACGCCTGTCGCGCTTCGCGCTCCTCCACGCGGGCGACCCGACGGTCCGCGTCCCGGAGCTCTTCTCGTCGCACTCTTCGCAGCGCGTGCTGACGACCGCGCTCGTCCACGGCGCGACGTTCGACGAAGCGTGCGCCGCGTCGCCCGACGAGCGACGGGCCTGGGCGCACACGATGTGGCGCTTCGTCTTCAAGGGGACGCTCGTGGGCTCGATGCTCAACGCCGATCCGCACCCCGGCAACTACATCTTTCATCCCGGCGGCGCCGTCACGTTCCTCGACTACGGATGCGTCCAGGAGGTCGAGAGCGGCCACCGCCTCCGGGCGGAAGGGGTGCATCGCGCGGCGCTCGATCGCGACGAGGCAGCCTTCGCGCGCGCCGTCGCGACGCTGGTCCATTCGAAGCCGGGGACGCTCGAGACGCTCGCGGTCGCCTATACGCGAAGGTGCTTCGAGCCCCTCTTCGAGTCGCCGTACCGCATCGAAAAGAGTTACGCCGCGGGCCTCGTCGACGGGATGAAAGAGATGGCGCACGCGGCCCGAAAGGTGCCGGCCGGCGAGTTCTTCCCGATGCCACCGGACATGGTCTTCGTGAACCGCCTGCAGTTCGGCTTCTATTCCGTGCTCGCCCGGCTCGAGGTCGACGCCGACTACGCGGCGGTCGAGCGCGCGTTCCTCGCCGCGTCTGCCGGCTCTATCGAGGGCCCCAGAGCGCCCACGCGAGCCACCCCAGCAGAACCGCGCATACCCCGAACGCGCTCAGCGTGATCGGCAGCGGTATCTTCTCCGGCTTCGGGGTCTTCGTGGCGAAGAGGGTCGCGGTGGCCGCCGCGATGAGCGCATCGAGCCGCTTCTGGGCTCGCACGCCGCGCTCCGGATCGCCGACGAGCACTCGATAGCGACCGGCCACTTCGGGGAGGGCCTGCGTGCGTAGCGCGTACTCGAGAACCGCGACGTGCCCGCGGTCGTCTTCCCACGCCGCGAGCGCGCGCTCCCAGAGGGCCTCGAGGACCGGATCGCTCGCGGCGTCGCCGTGCTGATTCACGCGGTCATTCACGCGCTCGCTCACGCGCTCGGTCACGGGCTCGCTCGACCCGGCGCGCCCCGGGTGGCCGAGTCGATGAGGAGCGTGACCGGGCCGTCGTTGACGGAGTGAACCTGCATCTCGGCGCGAAACCGGCCGCTCTCGACGCGCGGGACCATCGCGCGCGCCTCGCGCACCGCCGCGTCGTAGGCGCGCTGCGCCTCGTCGGGCGGCATGGCGCCGTCGAAGCTCGGACGACGTCCGCCCCGCAAATCCCCGTACAGCGTGAACTGGCTGACGAGCAGCAGCGCGCCGCCGACGTCGACGACGCTGAGCGCCATCTTCCGGGGGCCGATCGCGGAGTCGTCTTCGAAGACGCGAAGGTCCACGATCTTCGAGAGCACCCAGGCTCGGTCGCCGTCGGTATCCCCACGACCGAAGCCCAGGTAGACGAGGAGTCCGCGCTCGATCGCTCCGACGGTCTCGTCTCCGACCTCGACGCGCGCGCTCCGGACGCGCTGGACGACGGCTCTCATGGCGCCCTCCGGGCAAGCCCCGAGCGAGCCAGCTCGCGCGCGAGTCGCGCGGTGACCTCGAAGTAGGTCGCGCGGTCGTAGGCCTCGTTCAGGATGTGAAAGTCGCGCCGCTTCAGCCCGACGCACCCGAAGCAGTACGTGCATCCGGCGCAGCCCGTCGACCGGACGAGATAGGCGCTTCCCACGCAGTCCTCGCTGAGGGTGCAGTGCTGGCACGCGCTGCACCCGCGGCACGCTTCACAGTGCGAACAGTCGACGCACTCGGTGCACCCGGTCGCGTAGTGACACCGCGACAGACCCGTCGAGTCGACGCAGAACGTGCACTCCCGGCAGCGCTCGCATCCCTCGCAGGCCAGACAGCCGAGGTTGCCGTCGCCGGAGACCGCATCGGCGGTCAGGGTCCGGAGCATGTCCTCGAACTCGGAGGCCGAGAGCGTTCGTGCGTCGGGCATCGTCCGCAGCCTAAAGCCGCGTTCGCACTCGGGGAATGCCCGAACGTTCATCGCTTTCTTGGCCGTGCCGAACGACATGTGACCCAATGTGCGACACGGAGGCCTTCGATGCACGGCATGTTCAGCACGCGTCCCTCATTCATGGCGTTCTCGGTGACCGCCCTCGCCCTCGCGCTCGCCCCTTCGATGGCGAGCGCCTCGACGCACGCTGACGAAGGGCAGCGCGTGCACCGGACGGCCCGGATCACGGATTCCGACCCCTCACGCGAAGACCACGACGCAGCGGATCACGCGTGCCGCCACGCGAAGCCACCCGTCGAGATCGTGGCGGGGGGGGAGTCCGCGTCCCTCTCCCTCGAACGGTGCGACGGGCAACCGATCCCGGCCAGCGTCGACAAGCTCTCGATCCTGGCCCGCCCGGCCAGCGCCTCGAAGCCCAAAGAGCCCCTCGCGGCAGGCAAGGCCCACGGCACCGAGGTGGCCCCGGGGATCCGTCGCCTGGACCCGCGCCTGGCCGAGCGCCTCCAGCTCGTGGCGGATCACTTTCGCAAGGACGGCGAGACGACGAAGATCGTCCTGGTCGCCGGGTCGAAGTCTCGCAACGCGGGCAGCTACCACGCGTCTGGCCGCGCGATTGATTTTCGCATCGACGGCGCCGACGACGAGGCCGTTGCTGCTTTCTGCAAGACCGTGCAGGACACGGGCTGCGGCTTCTATCCGAACGGCGGGTTCGTCCACATGGACGTGCGCGACACCGGAACCGGCCACGTGGCCTGGATCGACATCAGCAAGGCCGGCGAAGCCCCCAAGTACGTGACGGCGTGGCCGTTGAAGGACGAGCCGGCGAAGGGCGAAGCCCGCGCCCCCGGGTCCGCGCCGGAGTCGGCTCCCAAGGCGGAGCCCACGAAAGAGGCCGACAACAGCGACGGCAAGCTCCCCTCGCTCCCGGCCGCGGTGACCGTCGCGCCGATGGAAGCGCCGAAGGCTGCCGAAGCGGCGCCCGCGTCTCTCGAAGCCACGCCCGTCAAGAAGACCCACAAGCGGCACCACCGGTCGCATCGCGCCGATCACACGATCTGACGCGATGCTCTCGGGCTGACGCGACGGTCGTCGCGTCAGTCGCGTCAGCCGCGGCGTCGCGGGGTCAGCCGACGGAGCAGAAGCCCTCGTAGTCGATGTAGCTCGTGATGGCGGGGTTCGGACCGCACACCGGGCACGTCGGATCGCGCCGGAGCTTCAGCTCCCGAAACTTCATCTTCAGGCTGTCGTAGGTCATCAGCCGACCGTTCAGCGTCGTGCCTTTCCCGAGGAGCAGCTTGATCGCCTCGGTGGCCTGAACGGTGCCGATGATGCCGCACAAGATCCCCAGAACCCCCGCCTCCTGGCAGCTCGGAGCCAGGTGCGCCGGCGGCGGCTCGGGGTACAGGCAGCGGTAGCAAGGCCCGGCCTGGACGCCGAGCTTCTTCGCGGCCTTGTCGGAGATGAAGGTCGTGACCTGCCCGTCGAACCGGAAGATGCTCCCGTGGACGACCGGCTTGCCCATGAAGACGCTCGCGTCGTTCACCAGGTACCGCGTCGGAAAGTTGTCGGTGCCGTCGACCACGACCTCGTAGTCGGCGAAGATCCGCTCGACGTTGCCGCTGCTGAGCCGCTCCTTGTGGGCGACGACCTTCACGTCCGGGTTCAGATCGGCGATCGCCTTCGCGGCGCTCTCGACCTTCAACATGCCCACGCGGCTCGTCGCGTGGATGATCTGGCGCTGGAGGTTGGACGCGTCGACCACGTCGGCGTCGACGACGCCGAGCGTCCCGACGCCGGCCGCCGCGAGGTAGAGCGCCGCCGGCGACCCCAGCCCCCCGGCGCCGAGGAGGAGCACCTTGCTCTGGAGCAGCCGCGCTTGCCCGACTTCGCCGACCTCCGGCAAGAGAATGTGGCGCGAGTAGCGCTCGCGCTGGGCGTCGGTCAGCTGCGGCGGGAGCTCGATCGGGTAGTTGAGATCCTTCCAGCGAACGAAGCCGGGGTTCGCGGTCTCGACGTTCGTGTAGCCGAGCTCCTGCAGCGTGGCCGCAGCGAGCGCCGATCGGGTGCCGCCCGCGCAGTACGCGACGATCCGTGCGTTCTTGTCGGGCAGCTTCTGCTCGGCCTGGATCTCGAGAAAGCCACGCGGAAGAGAGACGGCACCGGGGATGTAGCCCCCGCGCCATTCGTCTTTCTCCCGGACATCGAGGAGCGTGAGTTTCTCGCGCGCTTCGATCCGGCGCTTGAGCTCTTCGAGGCTGACTTGCTTGGTTCGCTTGCGGATGTCCGCAATGAGGTCGGTGTACGTGGTGGGCATGGTCTCGCGGCAGAATGTAACGTCTGTTTTGCCGTCGCGCCCGTCCGTTTTACCTGCGCTCGTCGGGCCCTTCCAGGGCGTCGATCCGCTGGACCAGGGCGGCGCCATCGCGAGGGCGCAGGGCATCCGGGGCGGTGCACTCGGCGGCGAGGGATCGCCAGGCTTCGTCGACCCCTGCGCCTGCGTGCGCGGCCTCGACGAGCAGCACGCGACCGAAGCCGAAGACATCGTCGCTCGGGTCGCTCGAACGGCCCGCGAGGCGCTCGGGCGACACGTACCCGGGGCTTCCCGGAGGGCTCGGCTCGCCCACCCGGCGCGCGATGCCGAAGTCGGCGAGCATCGGCGAGCCAGGCGCTCGCAAGAGCACGTTCGCAGGCTTGACGTCGTGGTGCACCCACCCCGCCGCGTGCACCCGGGCGAGGGCGACCGCCAGCGCGTGAACCCAGCCGAGCGGATGCCCGGGCCTCCGCCGGGAGGCGAGCGCGCCGAAGGGCGCCCATTGCATGGCCAGCCATCCTCGCTCTGGATCCACGTCGAACACGGGAATGACCCCTTCGCCCGCGACCGCGACCGCGACGCGGGCCTCGTGCAGGAGCTTCGCGCGGTCTCGATCGGGCTGGTGGTAGACCTTGAGCGCGACCCGCCGCCCGAGCTCCCGGTCCTCGGCCTCGTAGACGGTCGCCGAGCCACCCCGGCCCGCCTCGCGGAGCAAGACGAACGGGGCCAGCGGAGCGAGCGGGCCGATCGCGACGAGGCCGCCCGAGGCGTCGCGAGAGTTCAGGCCGGCGGCGCCCTCGGCGCTCGCCGCCCCTGCCCCTTCGCGCCCAAGCGCCGCCGACCAGCGGGCCCGGCGCTCGCGGGCCCCGGGCCAGTCGACATCGCGCCCGAGCACGCGTTCCACGAGAGAGAGCGCCACTGAACGATCGCCGGCCCGCTCGAGCAGATCGGCTCGCGTCATGAGGGCCGGGAGGGAATCGGTGCGGCGCAGTATCCCCGCGGCCGCGACGGTCTCGCCGCGGTCGGCCAGCGCCGAGGCGACGGCGAGGAGCAACGGCTCGGGCAGAGGCGCGAGTGCGTCGCGCGCCAGGAGCCGCTGGACCGCGCGCCCTTCGTTCGGCGTCGTCCGGATCGACGCGAACACCTCGAGCGCTTCCTCGAGCGAAGGCCCATGCGGAGCCCCGACCCGCACCAGGTGCTCGATGGGGTCGCGCACCGATCAGCCCTCCGCGCCCAGGATAACGAGGACCGGCTCGCCCGGCCGTTCGTTCGTGATCGCGTCGCCAACAAGAAGGGTCACGCGCTCCGCAAGCCGGAGACCGCCCGCATACACCGGGGAGCGGTCGTCCGTCGCGAGCTCGACCCACGCCTCGTCGCGCGCCTCGTCGCGGCCTTCGACGCTTGCCGTCCCTCGCGACCACTCGAGGCGCCACGCCCCCAGGCCGAGCCGCGCCGGTCCGAGCGGGGCCACGTAGCGCACGCCCGCGACCTCGATCGCGATCGCGCGCGGACCCTCGTCGGGTCCTTCGCCCACGAGACGCACGACGAGCGGAACCTCGTTGCCGAGCCAAAGCTCGATCCCGTCTCCCACGGCGACCTCGCCGGTCATCGGGGCGCCTCGAAGCGTCGTTCCATTGTGGCTGCCCAGGTCGCGGATCCACACCTCGCCGCCTCGCCGGGCGATCGACAGATGCCGGCGGCTGACCGCCGCGGAGGGCACGAGGATCATGCCCAGGCCGGCGTCTTCGTCGGCGCGACCTTCGCCCGCGGGCTCGGCGCGCGCTCGGCCGATCGCCACGCGTTCGCCGAGAACGAGCGTCTTCGCGTGCCCCCGAACGCGCGCCTGGACCACGGGTCCCGCCACCCGCCGGGCCTCGACAGCCCGGCCGAGCGAACGCAGGCCGTCGTCGGCCGAGCCTCGGGACAGCCTGACGGCCTCGCGCCGCTGGCCGCTCGCCACGAGCATCGCGAAGAGCTCGTGCGCGCCACGAAGCGCAAGCTCGTCGCGCGAGCGGGCCTGCCGGGACACGAGGAGGTCATCGAGACGGTCGACTTCCCCGGCGTCGCCCAGCGCGCGCGCCTGGCCGTCGGGATCGCTCGCTCGCGCGTACGCCTCGGCCGCGCGCTCGAATTCGCCGAGCGACTCGAGCTCGACCGCGAGCGTCACGAGATCTTGCCGCGCCGACGACGTGACGGGCGCCGCGCTCTGGGCGAGCGCCGACAGCGCGCGCGCCCGGCGCACCCGAGCGGCTTCATCGGGCCGGCCTCCTTGCTCGAACAGAGCGACCGCTCGCTCGAACTCGCCGTGAAACTCGGCGCTTCGAGCGCCGGCGAGGGCGCGCGATCGGCCTGCGAACAGGCCCTGCAAGCCGTGAAAGAGCCGCCCGACGAACGCCACGGTGCCTACCCTGTCCCCTCTCCTCTCCCACGCGCCCCCATCGCTCTCGTAGCGCTCGCGACGCGAACGACAACGAGCTCTTTAGCGAGGGGCCCCACGACTGTTAAGCTCGAGGTCGCATGGCAAACAACAACCGGCTGGGAGAGCTCCTCGTTCGCGAGAAGCTGATCTCGCTGACGCAGCTCCGGCACGCCCAAGACGAGCAACAGAAATCGGGCAACAACCTAGGCTACACGCTCGCGAAGCTCGGGTACGTCAGCGACGACGAAATCACGAGCTTTCTCAGCCAGCAGTATCGCGTCCCGACGATCAACCTCGAGGAATACGAGGTCGACGCCGACGTGCTCAAGCTCGTGCCCAAAGAGCCGTGCGAACGCCATCGCGTCCTCCCGGTGTCGCGCACGGGCAACGCCCTCATCGTCGCGATGGCCGACCCGACGAACCTGAACGCCATTGACGATCTCAAGTTCTTGACCGGCTACAACATCGAGCCCGTCATCGCGAGCGAGACCTCGATCCACACGGCGATCGAGAAATACTACAACGCCGGCCCCTCGTACGACGAGGTCATGGCCGGCTTCGACGAGACCGAGATCGAGTTCACGGGCGACGAAGACGACCCGACGAACCTCCTCGAGCTCGAGAAGGCCAGCGAAGACGCGCCCGTCGTTCGGCTGGTCAACATGATGCTGCTCAACGCCATCAAGAAGGGCGCGAGCGACATTCACATCGAGCCTTACGAGAAGAAGTTCCGCGTCCGCTACCGCATCGACGGCGTTCTCGCCGAAGAGATGACGCCGCCGCTCAAGCTCAAGAACGCGGTCATCAGCCGCATCAAGATCATGGCGGCGCTCGACATCGCCGAGCGGCGCCTCCCGCAAGACGGGCGCATCAAGCTGAAGCTCGGCAAGGGTCGCGAGATGGACTTTCGCGTGTCGGTCCTGCCGACGCTCTGGGGCGAGAAGGTCGTCATGCGACTCCTCGACAAGGGCAACCTGCAGCTCGACATGACCAAGCTCGGCTTCGACGGCAAACCGCTCGAAGACTTCATGTGGGCCATCCACCAGCCCTGGGGTATGGTGCTCGTCACGGGCCCGACGGGCTCGGGCAAGACGACGACGCTCTACTCGGCGCTCTCGGACTTGAACAAGATCGCCCACAACATCAGCACCGCGGAAGACCCGGTCGAATACAACCTGCACGGCATCAACCAGGTGCAGATGCACGACGAGATCGGGCTCAACTTCGCCATGGCGCTGCGAGCCTTCCTCCGGCAGGACCCGGACATCTTGATGGTCGGCGAGATCCGCGACTTCGAGACCGCCGAGATCGCGGTCAAAGCGGCGCTCACGGGCCACATGGTGCTCTCGACCTTGCACACGAACGACGCGCCGGCGACGATCTCGCGCCTCTTGAACATGGGCGTCGAGCCGTTCCTCATCACGGCGAGCGTGAACCTGGTGCTGGCGCAGCGCCTGGCGCGCAAGATCTGCAACGACTGCAAGCAGCAGGTGAAATACGAGAAGAAGGTGCTCGAAGATTGCGGCTTCTCGCCCGAGCAAATCGCGAGCGCCAAGCTGATGAAGGGAGGCGGCGGCAGCTGCCGGACGTGCAACGGGAGCGGCTACAAGGGCCGCGTCGCGCTCTACGAGGTCATGCGCTTCACCGACTCGCTGAAAGAGATGGTGCTCCAGGGAGCGTCGACCGCCGAGCTCAAGATCGGCGCAATCAAGAACGGGATGGCCACACTGCGAATGAGCGGCATCCGGAAGATCATGGATGGCGTCACGACGCCCGAAGAGATCATGCGCGTCACGATGTCGGATTAGCCATGACCCAGCCCCCCGAGATCAAGGTCACCATCCACCAGCTCCTCCGGACGATGATCGAGAAGGGTGCGAGCGACCTTCACATCACGACGGGGACGCCGCCGCTCCTGCGCATCGATGGCAGCATCGTCCCGCTGCGGCTGCCGCCGCTCGGCCCCATCGAGACGAAGCAGCTGTGCTTCTCGGTCCTTGCCGAGGAGCAGCGCGCGCACTTCGAGAAGCACAACGAGCTCGATCTGTCGTTCGGCGTGAAGGCACTCTCGCGCTTCCGCGCCAACATCTACATGCAGCGGGGCGCGGTCGCGGGGGCGTTCCGCGCCATCCCGTTCAAGATCCTGTCGTTCGAGGAGCTCGGGCTGCCGCCGATCCTCGCCGACTTCGCCAACAAGCCGAGCGGGCTCGTTCTCATCACCGGGCCCACGGGCTCCGGCAAGTCGACGACGCTGGCGGCCATCATCGACAAGATCAACGCCGAGCAGCGCCTCCACATCCTGACTGTTGAAGACCCCATCGAGTACCTGCACAACCACAAGCTCTCGATCGTGAACCAGCGCGAGATCGGCTCGGACACCGAGGGGTTCAAGACGGCGCTCAAGTACGTCTTGCGCCAGGACCCCGACGTCGTCCTCATCGGCGAGCTACGCGATCTCGAGACGATCGAGGCGGCCCTCACGATCAGCGAAACCGGCCACCTGGTCTTCGCGACGCTCCATACGAACAGCGCCGTGTCGACCATCAACCGGATCATCGACGTCTTCCCTCCGCACCAGCAAGGCCAGACGCGAACGAAGCTCTCGTTCGTGCTGCAGGGCGTCGCGTCGCAGCAGCTCTTGCCGAAGATGGGCGCTCCCGGCCGCGTGCTCGCGCTCGAAGTGCTCTTGCCCAACCCCGCGATCCGCAACCTGATCCGGGAAGACAAGGTGCACCAGATCTATTCCCAGATGCAGGTCGGGCAAGACAAGTTCGGCATGCAGACCCTGAACCAGAGCCTCTACGCGCTTTACATGAAGAAGCTCATCTCGCAGGAAGAGGCGACGGGCCGCTCGCTCGAGCCCGACGAGCTCCGCATGATGATGGAGGGCCGGACCGCCCAGCAGCTCGCGGCGGTTTCTCGGGGCGGCCGGCAATAGCGGCCTGCGCCGAGACCTTGAACACCGACGAGGAAATTCGCACGCGGCGCCGCCAACTCTCTGATCGGGACGTATTCGGGTCAAGGCAGCTGCGGCTGCACCTTCCTCGCCAACGTCACGGGCACGACCGCCACGGCGGTGCCCGGCCAGATGTGCACCGAGACAAGCCCCCGCGAGACCGACCTCGTCACGCTGACGTCGTACACATTCGCGATCACCGGCGGCAACGCAGCCGACGAAGCGGGGTCCGGCACCGTCGTCGACGAGACGAGCCCGGCGTCGTGCAACATCTCGTCGACCGCCGCCTACTCGAAAGAGTGAGGCAGCCTGCGATCAGTCCGGGTAGACGATGCCCTCGACCGTGAGCTCCTCGAGGCCGCGCGGGCCGTCCACCTCGACGACATCGCCCGCGCGCGCTCCCATCAAGGCGCGCGCGAGAGGAGACGTCGCCGTCGCTGCGTGAGGCACGAGGCCGACCTCCTCGGCCGACGCGATGACGACGATTCGCTCGTTTCCGGCCGCGTCGCGCGCGCGCACCTCCGCGCCGAAGGCGACGACGCTCCGGTTCTGCGGCGGCGGCGCAACGGCGGCCGCCGCGACGGCCTCGAAGCCCGTCCGGGCCCGCGCGAGCGTCGACCCGAGGGCGGTCACCGGCCCCGTCACGACGCGTGGGCGCGCGGCTTCCAGCGTGAACCCCGCGTCGTCGTCTTCTTTCGTGAAGGCCTTGCTCATCGACCGCCCGGCGCCCTCATCGCGCCAACGTAAGGCGCCCCCGCGGGGTCCGGGAGCCCTCGAGGAGCGGGTTCGCGGGCGGTTGCGCTAGCCTCACGAGTTCGATGCCCCCCGAACACCACGGCTTCATCCCATCGTCGGCAGACGACGTCCTTCGCGCTCGCGTCAAGACCGAGCTCCGCAAGCGCATGCGGTCGCTGCGAAAGGCCCTGCCGGCCTCGGCGTGCGCCGGGCGCTCGGCCCGGATCGCCGATCGGCTCGCCAGCCTCGAGCCGCTCGCGGGAGCGAAGGCCGTCTGCCTGTTCTGGCCGATCGAGGATCGCCACGAGGTCGATCTTCGCGGTCTCGATGCCCGGCTACGCGCGCGCGGGGTCCGGGTCGCGTACCCGGGCATCGATCCGGAGACCGGGGTGATGACCTTTCGCTTCGTGACGGACATGGACGCGATGATCGAGCAGGGTTTCGGCTTCCGCGAGCCCTCGCCCGGGGCGCCGGAAGCGCTGCCCTCCGAGGTCGACGTGATCGTCGTTCCCGCGCTCGCGATCGACCCGCGCGGGCACCGCATCGGCTACGGCGCCGGTTACTACGATCGGGTGCTCCCGAGCTTCGCCCCGCCGGCCATCACCGTGGCCGTGGCGTTCGACTTCCAGCTCGTCGCCGAGACGCCGAACTCGGCGGTCGACGTCCCGGTCACGTGGATCGTGACCGACGGGCGCGCCTTCCCCAGCCAGGCCGACTAGCGAAGATAGGTCGCCTCGGATCGAGTGACGTGCGGGGATCGCTCGATCGATCCGTGCACTTGGATCGAACGATCGCCGCGTGTCCCTCCGTCCCGAGCGGGCTTGTATCCATGCAAGTGCGGGGATCGATCCATCGATCCCCGCACTTCCATCGGCGCCACGCGCTTGTCCCTCGATCCAAGTCCGCACTTGGATCCATCGATC
>CALFNG010000551.1 GCA_937902985.1 uncultured Myxococcales bacterium | reverse complement strand
CCGGTCGACATGACGGTGCTCTCCCGCCGGGGCCTCGAGGCGATGCTCGCCGACGAGCTGTCCGAGATTGCGGCGGTGGTCGATGTGCGCGTCGACGGGCCGGGGCGTGTGCGCGCCCGCCTCGCCGGATCGATCGACGCTCTCCACGCCGCCCGGACGATGCTCGCCTTCCGCTTCCTCCTGCCGAGGGAGCGACGCCAGGGCGACGAAGCGGCCTCCGAGACGGTGGCCCGCGCGGCCACGAGCGACGCGGCGCGCGCGCTCTTCGCGACCTGGACGGAGGGGGCGGTGAGGTACCGGATCGCCTGGGCCGAGGGCGGGCACCAGCGCGGGGTCACCTGGGACACGGCGCGCGCGATTGCAGCACGAGCGCCGGAGTTCGTGAACGACCCGACCGAGTCCACCTGGGAGCTGATCGTCACGCGCGACCTCTCCAGCGACTCACGCGACGCGGGCGCCGTCGACCTCGCGATCGAGCCGCGCGGGATCGTCGATCCGCGCTTTACCTGGCGCCGCGGCGACGTGCCGGCGGCCTCGCACCCGACCCTTGCGGCTGCGCTCGCGCGCGTCGCCGGCGTGCGCGACGACGACGTGGTCTGGGATCCGTTCGCCGGCTCGGGCGCCGAGCTCGTCGAGCGCGCGCTGCTCGGTCCGTACCGCACTCTCGTGGGCGGCGACATCGATGCCCAAGCCCTCGAGGTCGCCCGCGAGAACCTCGCCGCCGCGGGCCTCACCGCGCGTCTCGAGGAGCGCGACGTGCTCGCGGCGGCGCCGGAGGGCGTCACTCTGGTCATCACCAACCCACCGATGGGTCGTCGCGCGGCGCGAAGTCCCGGGCTCGACGCGCTGCTCGATCGCTTCGTCGGGCACGCCGCCGCCGCGCTCGCTCCCGGTGGCCGCCTCGTCTGGCTGGCGCCGTGGCCGCAGCGATCGCGCGCCGCCGCGACGCGCGCGGGCCTCGTACTCGACGGTGCGCGCCAGGTCGACATGGGGGGCTTCGACGCCGAGCTCCAGCGCTGGTTGAAGTGAACGCCGGCAAGGGGGAGGGCGCGTTCGGTGTCATGCTCGCGTTTTGCGCCGCGATGGTCGGCGCGGCGCGAACGGAGCTCTGCGCCGAGATCGGGATCGTGATCGCGTCGGTGGCGCTGCTCCTCTCGAGCCGAAAGATCTGGTTGTTCGCGCTCGTCTTCGGCGCCGCCAGCGCCGGCGTCATCTTGCGGACGTACATGCACACATCGGGGTTGCTCGAAGCGGCGAACCAGAAGATCGCGCTCGCGCAGCAACGCACCGACGAGATCGAGGGCGCCGACGAAGCGACGGAGACCGTCACGCCGCCGGCGGCGCCGCCGGCTTCTGCGCCGAGCGCGCCAGAAAGTCGATGAGATCGATCTTGGTCACGATCCCGAGGACCTCGCCCGCGTCTTCGACGATCGCGACCTTGGCGTCGGCGAGCACGGTCTTCAGCAGCTCGATCTTCGTGTTCGGCGTCACCGTCGCGTAGTCGTCTTCGATGACCTCGGCGATCGGCGACTCGAACGTCTTGCCGCCGCTGACCAGGGCCCGGAGCAGATCGACCTCGGCGACGATCCCGCGGAGCTTGCCCCCTTCGACGATCGGCACCTGGCTGATCTCCGTTGCCTTCATCTGGGCGATGACTTCGCGCAGCGTGGCCGAGGGGCGCGCGGTGACGAGCGGGCGCGCACCCCGACCGGCGAGGACGTCGCGAACCGTCCCGAGGCCCGGCGAATCTTCGAGGAATCCGTTTTCGCGCATCCAGTCGTCGTTGAAGATCTTCGAGACGTACTTGTGGCCGGCGTCGGCGAGAAAAACGAGAATGCGCGCGGGCCGATCGCCCGCCTGATCGACCCCGCGCTCGGCCATTCCGCGCGCGTAGCGCACCGCACCGGAGACCGCCGCGCCGCCCGAGCCGCCGACGAAGAGCCCCTCGAGGCGCGTCAGCTCCCGCGTCATGAGAAAGCATTCCTTGTCGTCGACGCGAACGACGTCGTCGAGGATCTTGAGGTCCATCGTGGTCGGGAAGAAATCTTCGCCGATGCCCTCGACCTTGTACGAGAACGGCTTGGTGACCCGGCCCGTCTTGACGAAGTCGTAGTAAAGCGACCCGACCGGATCGACGCCGACGATCTTGATGTTCGGGTTCTTCTCGCGAAGGAACTTCCCCGTGCCGCTGAGAGTGCCGCCGGTGCCCATGCCCGCGCAGAACACCTCGAACTCGCCCCCGGTCTGCCGCCAGATCTCGGGGCCAGTCGAGAGGTAGTGCGCCTCGGGGTTGGCGGGGTTGTGGTACTGATTCGCGTAGAAGCTGTTGGGCGTCTCGCGGGCGAGACGAAGGGCCACCTGGTAGTAGCTTCGCGGATCTTCCGGCTCGACGGCCGTCGGACACACGACGACGCGCGCCCCGAACGCGCGGAGATGGCTGATCTTCTCCTGGCTCATCTTGTCGGGCATCACGAAGACGCACTTGTATCCGCGGAGTGCCGCGAGCAGGGCCAGCGACGCGCCGGTGTTGCCGCTCGTGGCTTCGACGATCGTGCCGCCGGGCTTGAGGGGCCCCTCTTCCGCTCTCCGCAAGAGGTTCGCCGCGAGCCTGTCCTTGTGGCTACCGCCCGGGTTCAGGTATTCGCACTTGACGTAGATCTCGACCGGCAGCCCGGCCGTGACGCGGTTCAAGCGCACGATCGGCGTATTGCCGACGGCCTTGCTGATGTCCGTGAGGGCGCCCTTCATCATGACGTCATTCTCTCACGCGGACGCGCTCGGGTGGAATGCGCGAGGCAGGCGCCGCGAGCGCCTCACGCTCGCCGCGGTCGCGTCGCAATCGCCGCGAGCATCCGACCGCTATGGGCCCCGTCGCGACGGAACGAGTGGAATCTGGCCGCCTCGTGCTTCGTGCATCCCGGTACGTCGTCGATGCGCCCGTCGCTCACCCCGCCGGCGACGAGCTGCGCCCGCACCGCGGCACGCAGATCGACGTATACCTTCTCTCCCCTCTCGGACCCGATGACGCGCGCTTCAGCTGCAGCGCGCGCGATCTCCTCACCCACGTCGCGCCCGACCTCGAAGCAGCATGCGCCGATGCACGGGCCGATCGCGGCGACGAGACGCTCGCCCTCGCCCTCGCCGGGCCGATGGTCGCGCCCTCGCAGGCGGTCGAGCGCGGCCGCGATGACGCCGCGCGTGACGCCCCGCCAGCCGGCATGGATCGCGGCGATGCTTCCGCTCGCTTCGTCGGCGACCAGGATGGGCACGCAGTCCGCGACGCGCACTCCCACCGCCACGGTCCCGAGACCCTCCCGGGCAACGAGCGCGTCGCCTTCGCGGCCGTTCGCGCCGCGCTCGTCGCTGACCTCGAGAGCGT
This sequence comes from uncultured Myxococcales bacterium, assembly GCA_937902985.1. GTDB lineage: Bacteria > Myxococcota_A > Polyangia > Polyangiales > Polyangiaceae > Palsa-1150. The sequence continues at coordinate 27,226 of CALFNG010000551.1, read as the reverse complement.
CGCCGCCGTGCACCTGCCTCACCTGCGCGATGGCCCGACCCGGCTCGATCCCGAGCGCCCGCGCGAGCTCGTCGTCCGTCGCGGCGCGCTCCGGAAAGGCGTGAGCGAACCCCGCCCTCGCGAGGAGGGTCGACCTCAAGAGACCGAGCGCGTCTTTCATCGTCCGAGCATCAATTCACCGCCTGCCGGAGAGCCTCACGGGCCAGGTCGGTGTGCGAAACGGCGTCACGGCCTCGATGATGCCCGGAAGCGACTCGTGATACCACTCGACGTCGCCCCCATGCGCCCGCAGGACCCGTTCATCGGACGCGAAATTCTGAACGGGACCGTTCGCATCCTCCAGAAGATCGGCTCCGGCGGAATGGGCTCCGTCTACAAGGCGATGGAGATCGAGAGCAGCCGGATGGTGGGGATCAAGATCCTCCACCCCAAGCTAGCGAACCGCAAAGATCTGGTCTCACGGTTCGGTCGGGAAGCGCGCGCCCTCAGCCAGCTCTCGCACCCCAACACGGTGCGCGTCTTCGCCTACGGCGAGCTCGAAGACGGTGCACTCTACATTATCATGGAGCTGCTCGAGGGCAAGAACCTGAATCAGTCCGTGCGCACCGAGGGGCCGTTTCCCATGGGGCGCGCGCTCCCCATACTAATCCAGGCGTGCGGCGCCCTCGATGAGGCGCACAAAGCCGGCATCATTCACCGCGATCTCAAGCCCGAGAACATCTTCATCGTCCACGGGGGCGCCCTCCACGATTTCCCGAAGCTCCTCGACTTCGGCCTCGCCAAGGTGGGCGAGAATCAGATGCGTCCCGGATCGGTGATCCTCACGCAAGAGGGCATGGTCTTCGGGACGCCCGAGTTCATGAGCCCCGAGCAGGCGCAGGGAAAGCCCCTCGCTCCCGCGAGCGACGTGTACTCGCTGGCCGTCATTCTCTACGAGGTCCTGACGGGCAAGCTTCCGTTCGACGCCAAGAGCGCGATGGACTTCATCCAGATGCACGTCACGACGAAGCCGATTCCGCTGAACCAGCGCGTGCCAGGGCGCACGTTTCCGCCGCTGCTAGAACAGGTCGTGGACCGCGCGCTGGCCAAACGCGCCGAGGATCGCTTCGCGAGCGCGGCCGATTTCGCCGTGGCGATGCACGCCGTTCTGCAGGGGGCCGCCGAGCTCCCGCCCGAGGCGTTCGCCAGCAGCCCGAAGCCCCTCCCGGTCTCTCCCGCAGCGGCGCGGTCGCCGGCGTCTCCGCGACCTCCCGCTTCCGCTTCTGCTTCCGGGCTCGCGCGAACGCCGCCGCCCGGGCTCGTTCGCTCTCCCGCACCCGCGCCTCGCGGACTCCGCGCGGCCAAGGCGAACGTCCCGCTCCTCGTGGGCGTTGCGGTCGGGTTCCTGCTCGTGGGGATCGGGCTCGCGGTCGCGCTGATGAGGCTATTCGGTTCACCCACGCCCTGAGGCGGACGGAGCCCAGCATCGGCCCGCAAGCCGCAGCGCGCGCCGCCCGGCCGGGCTAGGTTCGGCGCATGGCCACGCGCCCGCGCCGCCCGCCCCCTTCTAACGGCGACACGCTCTTCGCCGCATCGGCGAAGACGAGCCTCGAGCGGGGCGCTCCGCTCGCCGACCGCATGCGTCCGCACACGCTCGGCGATCTGGTCGGGCAGAAGCACGTGCTCGGGCCGCAGTCGCTCCTGACGCAGGCCATCACCGGCGACCGCGTGCGATCGATGATCCTCTGGGGGCCGCCGGGCAGCGGCAAGACGACGCTCGCGCGCGTCATCGCGGGGGCGACACGCTCGCACTTCGTCCCCTTCAGCGCCGTGCTCGGCAGCGTCGGCGACCTGCGCGAGATCGTCGCCGCCGCTCGCGATCGTCTCGCGTTCCACGGCCAGCGCACCATCGTGCTCGTCGACGAGATCCATCGCTTCAACAAGGCGCAGCAAGACGCGTTCTTGCCTCATGTCGAGGACGGCACCATCGTCGTCGTCGGCGCGACGACAGAGAATCCGAGCTTCGCCGTCAACGCGGCGCTCCTCTCGCGGTGCAAGGTGTTCCGTCTCGAGCCGCTCGGCGTCGACGATCTCGTCGAGCTCCTCGGGCGCGCGCTCCGAGACGAGTCGCACGGCCTCGGCGCGAAGCACCTCGAAGCCGAAGAGGGCGCGCTCCGTGCCATCGCCGAGGCGGCCCGCGGCGACGCGCGCCAGGCGCTGTCGTCGCTCGAGCTCGTCGCGGACTGGCTCGACGGCGAGGGCGCCGGCCTGGCGAGCGAGGTCGACGCGGCGACCAAGCCGGACGGGGCCAATCAGAGAAAGACGATCTCGCTCGAGGCCGTCGCGAAGGCCGAGAGCCACCGCCCGCTGCTTTACGACAAGTCCGGCGAGGAGCACTACAACGTCGTCAGCGCGTTCATCAAGTCGATGCGCGGCAGCGACCCCGACGCGGCGATCTACTGGATGATGCGCATGCTCTCGGCGGGCGACGACCCTCTCTTCGTCATGCGCCGGATGCTCATCTTCGCGAGCGAAGACGTGGGCAACGCCGACCCGCAGGGCCTCGTGGTCGCGAGTGCGGCGGACGCGACGCTCCGGCGGGTGGGAATGCCCGAGGGGACGTACGCGCTGGCGCAAGCCTGCGTGTACCTGGCGACGGCTCCCAAATCGAACGCTTGCAACGCCGCGTGGCACCGGGCGAAAGAGCTCATCGATCGGCGCGGCGCGCTCCCGGTGCCGAAGAAGCTCCGCAACGCGGTGACCCCGCTGATGCGCGACGAAGGATACGGGGCCGGATACAAGTACGCCCACGACTTCGAAGGGGGGGTGGTGGCGGGCGAGAGGTACTTGCCCGACGAGATCGCCGACGAGGTCGTCTACGAGCCGACCGACCGTGGCTCCGAGGCCGCTGTGCGTCAGCGGCTCGCAACCCTTCGAGGGCAGCGCTCGAAGTAAGGGGATGCCCGCCGGGTCGCGGTCGGGGCGAGCCTCGCGCTCGCTCCCTCAGCCGAGCGCCTGGAGGGCGCCTTCGAGCTCGGACTGGGCATGCGAGTCGCCTTTTGCCCGGGCAGCGCCGATGCCCGCCTCGAGCCATACGCGCGCTTCGGTCGCCCGGCCGGTAGATTCGAGCATCTGACCGCACATGAGATACATCGGTACGTAGTCGGGGGTGCGTGCCCGGAGGGCCTCGAAGGTGGCCAGCGCCTCGATGTGCCGCTCGAGCGACCGGTACTCCATCGCCAGGCCGTACCAGACAAAGGGATCCTCGTTTCCGGAAGACGTCATCTTCACCAGGAACTCGAGGCGCTTGCTGGTGCGCGAACCTATCGAACCCACGTCGGGCCCATTAGCACAGGCGCTCGATGCGGTATCATTGGTCCATGCCGTCGTGCCCCTCCTGCGGAGCCGAGCGTCTGCCCGGCGCGGCGAATGCTCCCTGCCGCCAGTGTGGCCAAGGCGGCGCGCGCACCGCGAACGCGGCGGGCGGCGCGCTCGACTTCGAGCTCGAAGCTCCGAAGCGGGCGCCACCGCGGGCCCAGGTGCGCAAGGTCGAAGAAGTCGAAATGAAGCTCGAGCTCGCCGTCGATCCGCGCTCCTTCTCCGGGGGGGACGTCCTCGCCCGCTCGAAGGCGCTCGCGCCGGTTCAGGCCCGCGCGGTCACGGCGGTCAACGCGAGAAGCGCAGGCGCTGCGTCCGATGCGCGGGCGGAGAACGTTCCAGACGTGGGCGACGTGGCGTTCGACGCCCGGCTCCTGGCCGAATACGGCGTTCCTCCCAGGCATTGGCTCCTCTCGCCGCTCTACGCCTGGCGCGTGCTGACTCGCCAGCGCGAGCTCCGGAAGGTCCTCGTCAGGCGGCGCGAAGAAGCCGCGCGCGCAGCTCACGAGCTGGAAGACGCGCTCGTCGCGTTCGCCGAGCGTTCCCGGCCATTGGCCGAGAAGCATAACGAGTACACGCGCGCGATCGATGAGCTCCGGGGCGCGGAAGACGTGCTCCGCTCGCGGGACCGGGTGCTGGCGTCGGAGCAAGACGCGCAGACGGCGCGCCTGGCGTCCGTCGACGCCCGCCTCGACAAGCTAGAGGCCGAGGTCGCGCACGCGCAGGCCGAAGAGCGTGCGATCGCCGCGGAGCTGGCGTCGGCCCAGGCCGCCCTCGCCCGCGGGGAATCGAAGCTAAAACGCGCCGAGTCCGAGCTGCGATCCGCGCAGCAACGCGAGGCCAGCGAGACGCTCGAATGACGATGCGCTCCGAGCTCGACACGGCCGCTGAAGACCCGCACGCGATTCGCGCGCGCGTGCGCCTCGGCACAGTGCTTCAGGACAAATGGAAGCTCGACGCGGTGATCGGCGTCGGCGGGATGGCAGTGGTGTACGCGGCGACGCACCGCAACGGCAAACGCGTGGCGGTCAAGATGCTTCACGCCGAGTTCTGCCACGATGAAGAGATCCGTTCGCGCTTCCTTCAAGAGGGCTACGCCGCGAACACGATCCAGCACGAAGGTGCGGTGAGCGTCCTCGACGACGACCTCGGGCCCGACGGCTCGGCGTTCATCGTCATGGAGATGCTCGAGGGCGAGACGGTCGACCAGCGCTGGGAGCGGAGCGGCCAGAGGTTGCCGGTGGCGGACGTGCTCTGGATCGCCGACCAGCTCCTCGACGTGCTCGTGGCCGCGCACGCGAAGAGCGTCGTGCACCGGGACATCAAGCCCGAGAACCTGTTCATCACGAAGGCGGGAGCGCTCAAGGTGCTCGACTTCGGCATCGCGAAGGTCTTCGAGCAACGGAGCGCGCGGCAGTCGACGACACGCGCGGGCATGGTGATGGGGACGCCGGCGTTCATGGCGCCCGAGCAGGCCCTCGCTCACTGGGACGAAGTCGACGGGCGCACCGATCTCTGGGCGGTCGGAGCGACGATGTTCATGCTCCTCAGCGGGCGTCACGTGCACGACGCGCAGTCGAGCCAGGAGCAGCTCATCCTCAGCGCGACGGCGACGGCGCCGTCGCTGGGCGCGGTGGCGCCGGCGGTTCCTCGACAGGTCGTCGCGATCGTCGATCGCGCGCTCGCGTTCGATCGTCCGGGCCGATGGCACGACGCGTCCGCGATGCAGGTCGCGGTGCGCGCGATGCTCGAGGCGATCGCGGGGAGCGAACCGGCGATGGCGTCGGGACGTCGGCCGAGCGCGACACTGCTGGGCTCGAGGGCGGGTCGCACGCCCTCCGCCGCGGGTGCGACGCTCCTCGATACCACCGGCCTGAGCTCCGGCGTGGCCGCCTGGGCGGAAGAGCGCGAGACCCGTCAAGTCGAGACCGTGAGGCTTCGCGGCTCCATCGGCGAGGCGCAAGATCGCGTCTCGGTGGCGAAGAAGGGCACTGCCGAGGCCGAGAAGAAGCTCGAGGGAAGCCGCGCCGAGCGAACGTCGCTCGAGCAATGGTTCAGCCGCCAGGTGGGCACGCGGACCGCGGCGGTCGAAGAGGCACGCAAAGACGTGCGACGCGCGCTGGTCGCCATCGCTCATCTGGCGCTCGCCGACCGCGCCGCGTTCGGGGCCGAGGTCGATCCGGCGCGCGAGCAGATCGCGACGCTCGACCGCGCCGCCGAGTCGGCGGCACGTGACGTCGTCGTCCACGAGTCGGCGATCGAGGCGTACGATCTCCCGTCGCTCAAGTTCGGGATCGGGATGCTCGCGCTTGCCGCGCTCGTCGCGCTCGCCCTGCTCATCGCGCCGATCGTGTGGAGGGCGACGCGCGTCGTAGAGCCGCCGCCGGCCATCGGGCACCCCGCCGCGCACCCGTGACGCGCTCGCGGCCGTTTGCTGCTTCCAGCCGCCGGCCGACTCGAGCGCCTAGACCAGAGCTTCGGCCGCGGTCTGCTCGTCGATGACGCCCCGCTCGAGGAGCCGCGAGATGGATATCTGGAACGTTTCCATCCCGTAGGGGTGCGTTCCTTTCTCCATCAACGACTTCAGCGACGGGTTGTTCTCGGGGCGGCGGATCGCCTCTCTGACCGACTGCGACGCGACGAGGACCTCGGCGGCGAGCGCGACTCCCGCGCTGTCGGCGCGGGGGAGGAGACGTTGCGCGATGATGCCCTGCAGGCAGCTCGCGATGCGGAAGCGGTTCTCGGTTGGGTCGCCCTTCATGAGCGCGAGCATGCGGCCCACCGTGCGGATCGCGTCGCTCGTGTGGAGCGTCGCCAGCACGAGGTGGCCCGTCTCCGCAGCCTTGAGCGCAATCTCCATCGTCTCTTCGTCTCGGATTTCGCCCACGAAGATGACGTCGGGATCCTGCCGCAGCGCGGCCCGCAGCGCCGCGGCGAAGCTCGCCGTGTCGATCCCGACTTCGCGCTGGCTGATGCTCGACATCTGGTCCTTGTGCATGAACTCGATCGGGTCTTCGACCGTCACGATATGGAGCGACCGCGTGCCGTTGAGGTGCGCGATCATGCCTGCGATCGACGTGCTCTTGCCGTTGCCGGCCGCGCCGACGACCAGCACCATCCCGTTCTGCTTCTCGACGAGGTCACGAGTCACCGGCAGCGGGAGCTCGAGGACCTCGATCGACGGAATGTCGGTCGGAATGAAGCGCATGACGACGGCAAGGGAGCCGCGCTGCCGGTACACGTTCACCCGGAAGCGGCCGATCCCGTGCGCGAAATACGAGGTGTCGTACTCCATGAGCTGGTCGAGCCGCCCCAGCACTTCGGCGCTCGAGATCACGTGGCGCGCGACGGCGACCGCGTCGTCTGCCGAGATCTTGTCCGTGCGAAAGTAGACGATCTCGCCCCGGATGCGCGCGCCCGGCGGCTGCCCCACCTTGACGTGCACGTCGCTGGCCTTGCCCGCGACCGCCTTCGACAGCAAGGCGCGGAAGAAGTTTTCGTCGGCGTACGGACTCGACATGCGTCAGCTCGGCTCGGCTCTGGCGATCGTAGACGGGGCCGATGGGTGCGTCACGAGTGCTCGATGACCCCGATGTAGGGCAGATTGCGGTACCGCTCGGCGAAGTCGAGCCCGAAGCCCACGACGAAGCGGTCTTCGATGGTGAAGCCGAGGTAGTCGATCTTCACCTGGATGCGCGCCCGCGCCGGCTTGTGCAAGAGCGCACAGACCCGAACGCTCGTCGGCCCGCGCGTTCGCAGCAGGTTGATCAGATGCGCGATCGTGAGCCCGGTATCGACGATGTCTTCGACCAGCAGGACGTGCTCGCCCTCGATGGGCCGCGACAGGTCTTGGGTGATCTGGACGACGCCGCTCGTCTCCGTGTCGACGCCATACGAGCGGACGCCGAGAAAGTCGATGCGCACCGGCAGGTCGATCGCGCGAGCGAGGTCGGCGGCGAAGACGAAGCTCCCCTTCAGGACGCAAACGAGGACCAGCGGGCGACCGGTGTATTCGCGCGTGATCTCGGCCCCGAGCTCGCGCACGCGCGCCGCGATCTCTTCGGCAGAAAGCAGCGTGACGAGGCGTTCGGTCATGGTCTCGTTCGCGTATCGGGCGCTTGCTGGGCCTGCGCGCTCCGGGGAGGTGCGAGAGCCGCCACGCGCGACTCTACGCCCGGCGGGCGTGCGCGCCAACGGGACCGTCAGGGCGACGCGCGAGCCGTGCCTTGCACATCGAGGGAGTGGCCGTCGGTCGTGACCGTGACGGCGCCGTCTCGGTCGGTCCGCCATAGATGCGCGCCGCTCGCGGCGAGGGCCCCGAGGGTAAGCGGATGAGGGTGTCCGAAGCGGTTGCGGCGGCCCACCGAGACGATCGCGTCGCTCGGCGCCACGGCCGCGAGGAACGCCGGGGTCGACGACGTGGCGCTCCCGTGATGGCCGACCTTCAGCACGTCGGCCCGCAGGCTCGGGCGGGCGCGCGACAGGAGCTCGGCCTCCTCTTCGCGCTCGGCGTCGCCGACGAGGAGAAGAGCGCGCACTCCATAGGTAACGCGGAGGACGAACGAGTTGTCGTTCGGGTTGCGGTCGGACGACGGCCCCGGGCATGGGGCCAGTACTTCGATCGACACGCCGCCGATCTGCCGTGAACCGCAAAGCGCGTCGGGTCGAACGATGCGAACGCGGCGGCTGCGCATTGCATCGAGGAGCGTCGCGTAGCCGCCGCCGAGCTGTTCCTGCTCGCCCTGCCCGGTGTCCCACAGTGCGCCCACGGTGATCGCGTCGAGGCCCGTCACGAGACCGCCGAAGTGGTCGGGGTGGGGGTGCGTCAGCACGGCGAACGCGAGCGCGTCTCGGCGGCGCGCGCGGAGCTCCGGCGCGAGGACGCTCTGGCCGACGTCGATGGGGCTGCCCACCAGCCCGCCGCCGTCGATCACGATCGCCTCGCCGTCAGGGAGATCCAGGAGCGCCGAGTCGCCCTGGCCAACATCGAGGAAGGTCGCTCGCAGGACGCCGTGCGGTACTCCCGCCCGTCGCGCGACGCACTCGAGCGACACGAGCGCCGCGGCGCCCAGCGTGACGAAAGCGGCGCGGCCGGGCGGCCGCAGGGCGATCGCCGCGAGGGTGACCGCGATCGCCGCAAGCTGCCACGGGGTCGGCTCGGGTACTTGCGCCGTCAGGGCCGGCGCCGCGAATGCTCGGGCGATGGCGCGAACGAGCGCGAGCGCGCCCGAGGCGACGGCCGCGCACCCGGCCTCGGCGGCGGGCCAGCCTGCCATCCAGGCATGTACGAGACAGAGCGGAAGCGCAGCCGACTCGCCGAGCGGCACGGCGACGAGATTGGCGAACACCCCTCCGAGCGGAACGGCGGGCGCGAACCGCGCCAGGATCGGCACGCACGGGACCGACGCCGCCACCGTCGTCGCGATCGCGCGCGCCACGGCGCCGAGCCGGGGCGGGACCCGTGACTCGAAGACGACTGCGAGCGGCCGCGCGAACACGAGGAGCCCAGCGGTCGCTCCGGCGGAAAGGGCGAACGAGAGATCGAACGCGACGAGCGGCTGCGCGATCGCCATCGCGCCCATCGAAAGGCCGAACGCTCGCGTCGCGTCGGTTCGCCGGCCGAGAGCACGCGCCGCGAGCGCCGCCGTGGCCATCCACGCCGCTCGAAGCGTCGAGCCCCCTGCGCCTGCGAACTCGGCGTAGATCCACGCCGTCGGGATGCCGATCCCGGCGGCGAAGCGCCCGACATCGAACCGGGCCGCGAGCCACTCGATCCGCCGGAACACGCCCTCGAGCACCCGCACCGCCACGGCGAGGACGAGCACGAGGTGCATCCCGGACACTGCGAGCAGATGCGAGAGGCCACTCGCCCGGAAGGCTTGGTCATCGGCGGGCGCCAGGTCGCTCTCGCCGAGGACGAGCGCCCGCGCCATGGGCGCCACGTCCGGGTCGAAGGTGGCTTCGATGCGGCGCCGCACCTTCGCGCGAGCCCGGTCGACCACGGCGACGAGCCCCGAGCCGGGCCGTAGGACCCGGACGTCGAGCGTACCCCCCGTGCGGACGACCCCGCGCAGTGCCTCGGAAGCTCGAGGGTCGCCGGTCGCCGGGTTCCAGAGACGCTGCGGCGGCGCCAGGGTGCCGACGAGCTCGATCTCGTCGCTGCGCGCGAGGTCCGCGGGGCCTCCATAGAGGGTCGCGCGACCGGCCCAGGGCACGGCGACGCCGTCGCACGAGACGCCGTCGAGCTGGGCATCCCACTTCAGCGTGCCGCGGAGCCCGACGGGCGACGAGTCGACACGGCCGTGCGCGCTGCAGCGCGCCGGCTGCGGCAGCGCCAGATCGGCCCGGGCGCGTTCGACCTCGTGACGCCTCACGGCTGCGCAGGCCCGGGCGACTCCGCCCCCCAGTGCGATCGCCACGATCACCGCCGCCACGGGCGACGCCCGCCGCGCCCGGAGCGAGAGGCCCACGATGGCGGCCGCGGAGGCCGCCACCTGCCAGGGCGCGACCACAGCAAGACCGCCAGCGCCGAGCGCGACTCCTGCAAAGAGGATCCCGTCGACCGGCTCGACGACCCCCGCGTCCTTCGCGATTCGCATCATTGGCCGCCCATGTCGAACGTGTCCCGCCGGGGTTGCTGGGGCCGTGCCGGCATCAGGTGTGTGTACTGCGACGGGCTTTGTGGACCCCGCGAGCCGGCCCGGCCGTTCGCTCGGTGGCCCCGGACAGGCGCGGGCGACGTTGTCGGTCGCGAGGCCTCCGCGTACGCTGTCAGGGGATCATGAGCCAGCGGTTCATACGGTGCCGCCACTGCGGCTTTCCTCACGACGGGGGCGAGGTCGTGTGCCCGTCGACCGGCAAGGCCATCCGCGGAAAGACGCGCAGCGCCGGGGAGATCTTGCCGCCCGTGGCGCTCTCCCGTTTGCCGCCGAAGCCGATGGTCCCCGTTGCCCCGCCATCACGGCCGTCCCGGAGACCGCCGGCCCGCGTGCTCATCGGCAAGTCGATCGGGGGTCGATACCTCGTGCGCAGCCTGCTCGGCGAAGGAGGAATGGGCACGGTCTACGAGGCGGAGCACATCGCGCTCGGCCGCTCGGTCGCAGTGAAAGTCCTGCACTCGGCTCAGGCGCTGAAGAAGGAGGCGATCCGCCGCTTCGAGCAGGAGGCGCGTGCGGCCGGCGCCATCGGACACCCGAACATCTGCGGCGTCACCGACCTCGGGGCGCTCGACGACGGCAGCCCCTACATGGTCATGGAGAGGCTCGTCGGCGAGACGCTGGCCGACCGGGTGGCTTCCGAGCGCGGGCTTCCCTTCGAAGACGTCATCGACATCCTCGTCCAGGTGCTTTCGGGGCTGGTCGCTGCCCACGAGCAGCGCATCGTCCACAGGGACATCAAGCCGGAGAACGTCTTTCTGACCGCGCGCGTCGGATGCCCGCCGCTGGTCAAGCTGCTCGACTTCGGCGTCTCGAAGATGATGGGCGACTCGCCGGCGGGCTCGCGCAAGGAAGACCTGACCCTCACGCGAACCGGAATGGTCATGGGCACGCCCTATTACATGGCTCCAGAGCAAGCTCGAGGAGAGCGCGATGTAGACGCGCGGGTCGATCTCTACGCCTGCGGCGTCATCATGTACGAGTCCCTCACGGGGAAGCGGCCGTTCACGGCCGCCAACTACAACGCGCTCCTCATGCAGATCCTCTCGGGCACCCCGCGCTCGGCGCGCGACCTCCGGCCGGCGCTACCGGTCGCTTATGGCGCCGTAATCGACAAGGCCATGGCCCGCAAGCGCGAAGACCGCTATGCGACGGCCGCGGATTTTCAGCGTGACCTCAAGCGCCTCCGCGATCGTCACAACACGCCCCACAGCTTGCCGGCGTACGAGGACCGCCCGCTCCCCGAAGCGGGCTCCGTGAGGCGCGCGCGTGCGGCCGAGGTGTCCAGGGGCTCTGTCGAGATCCCGATCTCCGAGGGGAGCGAGACCGGTCTCTTCGTGATCGATCCCACCGAGGTTCATCGGCACCCGGCCCAGGATCCGTACGAGCCGGACGCGCGAAAGGGATCGAGCGACGACGGCAACGGAGACGACGAGGACCCGACCCAGCTCATGGCCCCGATCAAACCCCGGCGCTAGCGCCGGGGACGCGATACGACGGAGCCGAGCTTTCCGTCGATGCTCTTCTCTTCCCCAGGGGACGATTTATATTGCCGCCGATGCACGGAGATTCGAGAACCAACGAACCACGCGACGAATCGGTCGCGGGAGATCGCGCAACGCCCGTCGACGCGCCGGAGGCCGCCAGGAGCGAGGCTCCCAGAGAGGGGGCGCCAGCCGACTCGTTGGCCGAAACCCAGGCCGAAGCGGCGCGCTTGAAGGACGCGCTGCTGCGAACGGCGGCCGATTACGACAACTTCCGCAAGCGAACACGTCGGGAGCTCGAAGAGGCGCGCCGCAGCGGCCGAGAAGACCTTCTCCGCACCCTCCTGCCCGTGTTCGACAACCTCGAGCGCGCAATCCAGAGCGGCCAACGAACGAGCGACGTGAAGGCTATGACCGAGGGGTTGACGATGGTCGGCCGTCAGTTCACCGACGCGCTCGGCCGCGAGGGCATCGCCCGGGTGGCCACAGTCGGCCGGGCCTTTGACCCGAGCGTCCACGAGGCCATCCAGCAGGTCGAGACGAGCGAGCACCAGGCTGGAACCGTGATCGCCGAGGTTCAACCCGGGTACACTCAGGGGGAGCGCCTCCTCCGAGCCGCGATGGTGGTCGTGGCCCGCGGAAAGGCCCTTGAGGCGGCGAACGGCGAGAGCACCGACGAGCCGGCGAATTGACGCCATAGGGGATGATGGGAAAAATCATCGGGATCGACCTGGGGACGACGAATTCCTGCGTCGCTATCGCCGAGTTGACGGCGACGGGAAAGCTCGAGGTCACGATCATCCCGAACTCCGAGGGGGCGAGGACGACGCCCTCGATCGTAGGCTTCGCGGCGAGCGGCGAGCGCCTCGTCGGCCAGGCGGCGAAGCGCCAGGCGGTGACGAACGCCGCGAACACCGTCTATTCGGTCAAGCGCCTGATGGGGCAGAAGGTCGACCATCCCGAGGTCAAGCGGCAGGCCGAGACCGCACCCTTCAAGATCTTCGGCGCCTCGAACGGCGACGCGTGGATCGAGGTCGGCGGCAAGAAGATGTCGGCCCCCGAGGTCAGCGCGATCGTACTGATGCGAATGCGCGAAATCGCGGAGTCTTTCGTTGGCGAGAAGATCACGGAGGCCGTGGTGACGGTCCCCGCGTACTTCGACGACGCACAGCGTCAAGCCACGAAAGACGCCGGCAAGATCGCCGGGCTCGACATCAAGCGAATCATCAACGAGCCCACGGCGGCCGCCCTCGCGTACGGCATGGAGAAGAAAGAGGCCGAGCGCATTGTCGTCTATGACCTCGGCGGCGGCACGTTCGACGTCTCGATCCTCGAAATTAGAGCCGGCGTCTTCAGCGTCAAGGCGACCAACGGCGACACTCACCTCGGCGGCGAAGACTTCGACCGATGCATCGTCGACAGCATGATCGAGCGCTTCCAGAAGGAGCACGGCGTCGATCTGCGCGAGGACAAGATGGCGCTGCAACGCCTCAAGGAGGCCGCCGAGAAGACGAAGCACGAGCTGTCGTCGTCGTTCGAGACCGAGATCAACCTGCCGTTCATCGCCCAAAGCGCCAGGGGCGAGCCGCTGCACATCGTGCGTAGGATGACGCGCTCGGAGCTCGAGCTCCTGACCAGCGATCTCATCGAACGGACGCTCGAGCCATGTCAGAAGGCGCTCGCCGACGCGAAGCTCACGCCGTCCGACATCCACAACGTGATCCTCGTCGGCGGGATGACGCGAATGCCCGCCGTTCAGAAGACGGTGAAGCAGTTCTTCGGTAAGGAACCGCACAAGGGTGTCAATCCCGACGAGGTCGTCGCGGCGGGCGCCGCCTTGCAGGGAATGGCCCTCAGCGACGACAAGGTCGAGGTCCTCTTGCTCGACGTGACGCCGCTGTCGATGGGTGTCGAGACCGGTGGCGGCGTCTTCACCCCGCTCATCGGCCGCAATACGACCATACCGACCGAGAAGAGCGAGATCTTCACCACGAGCGTCGACAATCAGTCCTTCGTACCCATCCACGTGCTCCAGGGCGAGCGGAAGATGGCCGCCGACAACCGCAGCCTCGCGCGCTTCGAACTCGCCGGCATTCCGCCCGCTCCTCGCGGAGTCCCGAAGATCCAGGTCGCGTTCCGCATCGACGCCAACGGCATCGTCAGCGTCGAAGCCCGCGATCTCGGCACCGACAAGGTGCAAACCATCCGCGTTAAATCGACGAGCGGACTCTCGCAGCAGCAAATCGATGGCTTTGTCGCCGACGCCGACAAGTTCAAAAACGCGGACGAGCTACGCCGGGAGCTCGCCGACGTGCGCAATCAGGCGGAAACGCTTCTCTACACCACGGAGGCGGCGCTCGAAGGATACGCGAACCTCGTCGACGCGCGCATGCTCGAAGATACGCGCACGCTGGCCGAGGTCCTTCGCAAGCTGCTCGACGGCCCGGGCGATCTCGCCCAGATCCGCGACGGGTATCAGAAGCTCGAGACCCTGACGTTTGCAATTGCCGAAAAGCTCTACGGTAGCGATTCCCCGCCCGTCGAAGGGTAGTCGCGAAGAAAGGGCGCTCCTGCCGCGAGGCACGGAGCACCCTTGGGGGGAAGCGCGCGCTCGTAGCGGCGCAGGGTCGCGCTGGAAACGCGACCGAGTTGCGCGCCTGAAGCGCGCGACCCGTTTCGCGGCGGCGCGATTACTGAATGAGATCCTTGAGGGCCTTGAGGGCCGTCGCGCGGACCTTTTTTTGAGCCGGCTTGCCCTTGATCGTGATGGGCTGCTTGGTGAACGGGTTGATGCCGGGGCGATCCTTCGTCGCCGGCTTCTTGATCGAGCGGAGCTTGAGGAGCCCCGGGATCACGAACTCGCCGTTCGGCTTGCGGAGCTCTTTCTTGATGAGCTCAGTGAGACCGTCAAAGACGCGACCGACGCTCTTCTTATCGAGCTCGGTGTACTCTGCGAGCTCGCCAATGACCTGCGCCTTCGTCAAACGCTTTGCAGACATTTCGGGTTCCTCCTGTCGATTGAGACCGACGAAATCTGGTTGTCCATCGCCCGCCAACGCCAACGTCAGCGGTGCGCCGAAGCGGTGCGAGCGGCATTTCAACGCCCGGGGCAGCTTCGACGCAAGACGACTAGCACCCTGATTTCGCGCTCCGCAAGGGAAAAACAGCCAGTTTCGTGATTTCGTGAGGCGCTTCGCCGATGCCGCCCCTGCACCCACACGGGGCGCGGCGCGGCGCGGCCCAACCTGGACAAACGAAACCTCGTGTCCTTACGGACCCGTGCGGGAAGGCCTTCGCGCGCTCGAATCGCCATTGGCGTGTGACAGACTTACCTTTTGAGCGACCTTTTGAGCAGCCCTCTGCGCGAGCCCACCAGCGGTCTCTTGACGCGGGCTTTGACGCGCGGCGCGATGGCCTCGGCGGCAGCGCAGAGGCGGTTCGTCTCTGCACGCATGCGCCGGTCCTCGGCCGCGGTCTCGTGGTCCCAGCCGAGGAGGTGCAGGAGACCGTGCGCGAGCAGCATCGTCACCTCGGAGCCGAGCTCGCGCTTGCGCGCTTCGGCCTGTCTGCGCGCGGTCGGAATGCTCACGACGACGTCTCCGAGGAGGCGATCGGATGGATCGCCGAGCTCGCCCTCGCGCTGCGAGAACGCCAGCACGTCGGTCGGGCGATTCTTCCCCCGATAGATATGATTGAGCTTCTGGATTTGATCGTCGCCCGTGAGCAGAATCGAAAGCTCCCGGTCTCCCATTTGAAGTGCGTCGAGCATGGCGCGCGCGCGACGCGCGATGTCTGCGCGCGAGACGCCCGGGTGCCGACCGTCTTCGACGATCACCCTCACCGGCATCTTGGACATTCCGGGCCGGCGATGCCGGAGATGGGGAGCAGCTTCATCACGGGAGTCGTGGAGGGAGTCTGGCCGCCGCCTTACGCTCGGGCGCCGGAGGTGTAAAGAGGAAGGCGTGGATTCCGCCTGCGTGATCGTGCCCGCCCTCGACGCCGCCGCCACGGTCGGCCGGGTCATCGACGACCTGCACGCGTCGCTCGGCCTCACGGTGATCGTCGTCGACGACGGCTCCGGCGACGCTACCGCCGAAGTGGCGCGCGAGCGCTCGGCGGTCGTGCTCAGGCAGCCGACGAACCGCGGAAAAGGCGCGGCGATTCGCGCTGGACTGCGCGAGGCAAAAAGGCGCGGGCACCTCATGGCCGTCACGGTCGACGCCGACGGACAGCATCCGGCGGCGTCTGCGCGGATCGTGCTCGAGGCGAGCGCCGATCCCCGCGCGCTCGTGCTCGGCGTTCGCGACCTCTTCCGCGACGGAGCGCCCCCGAGCAATCGCTTTGGAAACGGGGTCTCGAACTTCTTTCTGTCGCTGTTCGCGCACCGACCGCTGCTCGATACGCAATGCGGCCTCCGCCGTTACCCCGTAGAGGAGACGCTCGCTCTCAAGGCCAGGGCCGACGGCTACGCCTTCG
Source organism: uncultured Myxococcales bacterium (assembly GCA_937902985.1). Taxonomy (GTDB): domain Bacteria; phylum Myxococcota_A; class Polyangia; order Polyangiales; family Polyangiaceae; genus Palsa-1150. The sequence continues at coordinate 11,253 of CALFNG010000551.1, read as the reverse complement.
AGGGCGAGGTCGTCCTTCGTTCTCTCGCGGCCGGGTTGCCGCTCGTCGAGGTCCCGATCGCCGTCATGTACCCCCCCCACGGCCAGCAGCTGAGCCACTTTCGCCGCGTGCTCGATCCGACCCGCATCGTGGCGACGGTCGTGCGAACGGTCGTCGAGCTCCGGCTCGGAGCGCCTTGAACCTGGCGAGTCGTACGCCCTCGAGGTGGCGGACGCGCCTGCGCAAGCACGCGCGCTGGCTCGTGCCACTCACGTGCCTCGTCGGGCTGGGTCCACTCGTGCACGCCGCGATCGCGCTCGGGACGAGCATCCCGGCGCCGGCCGTCGTGTTGCCCGGGCCAAGCTCGACGCGGGCGTGGGTCCAGGACCGCGCGGGCATCACCCGCGTGTACCTGCAGGGCTCGCCGGAAGGGATCGGCGCAGCGCACGGGAGGCTGCTCCGGGACCGCATGCTCTCGGAAGAGCGGGAGCTCTGGTTCCAGTACGAGGAGCACGTCCCGTGGTGGATCGCGCGCGTCGGCATCGAAGATTACAGCCGACTTCGGTTCAGGCACGTGGATCGCGGCGTCCCCGAGCCGAGGAGGCGCGAGCTCGCGGCGGAGGCCTCCGCGTTCCAGCCCGATCCGTTCGCCGCTCGAATGGCGACCTACCAGCGCATGATGTTCCTCTACGCCCTCTACGACATCGCGCTGCCGCTCGAGCACTCGCCGCTCATCGGGTGCACGAGCTTCGCGTTCGACGAGGGCGCCACCGCCGACGGACATGTTCTCCTCGCGCGCGCGTTCGACTTCGAAGCCGGCGATCTCCTCGACCGGGACAAGGCGGTCTTCCTCGTACGCGAAGACGGCGCGATCCCATTCGCGAGCGTCGCGTGGCCGGGCTTCGTCGGAGCGGTCACCGGCATGAACGCCGAGGGCGTCGTCGTCGTCGTTCACGGCGCGCGCGCCCGGACGCCCGTTCCCGAGGGTATCCCGGTGGCGTTCTCGCTCCGTGAAGTCCTGCAGGGCGCCCACGACACGGCCGAGGCGGTGCGGATCCTGCAGTCGCAGTCGATCATGGTGTCGCACATCGTCTTCGTCGCCGACCGCGAGGGCCACTTCGCCGTGGTCGAGCGCGCGCCCGGCGTCCCCGCCTTCGTTCGCGACGCGAAGAGCCACGGCACCATCGCCGTCACCAATCATTTCGAGGGGCCCCTCGCGGACGATCCGAGCAACCTCCGCGTCCGGGAGAACAGTTCGACCCTGCCCCGCCGGGCACGGATCGATCAGCTCCTCCAGAGCGTCGCGCCGCACAGCGTGACCCCGGCGGGTGCACTCGAAATGCTGCGCGACCATCGGTGTGTCGGCGATGACGCGTGCACCCTCGGCGACCGTCGCGCCATCGATGCGTTCATCGCGACGCACGGCGTCATCGCCGACGCGACCGACCGCATCCTTTGGGTGAGCGCGGGCCCTCACTTGCACGGCCGGTTCGTGAAGCTCGACCTCCGGAGGCTCCTGGCCCCGGATCTCGATCCGCCGGGACCCGAAGGCGAAGACGAGACGATGCCGGAAGACCCCACGACGAGGGGCGGCGCGGTAGGAGCCGTTCGATGATCCTGTCGCGACGAAGCCTGCTTGCCGGGTCGGCGAGCCTGCTAGCCGGGTCGGCGGCGCTGGCGACGACCCGTGGCGCGCGCGCGTCGGGCGCGATCGACGACCTCCTGGCGCGCGTCGCCAAGGCGCGACAGCCGGTGCGGACGCTCAAAGGCCCATTCACGCAGACGCGCACCATCGGCCTGCTGTCGACCGACGTCCGATCGGTGGGGTCACTGACGCTCGTCCGTCCCGACCGGCTTCGCTGGGAGCTGGCGCCCCCCGACGCCGTGACGTTCTGGATCGGGCCCGAAGGGCTCGCCTACCGAAGCCCGCACGGCCAGGGGAGAATGCCCGCCAGCAGTGCGCGCATCGCAGCCTCTCTTCAGGATCTGCACGCGCTCCTCGGCGGCGATCTCTCGCGGCTCGCCGAGCGCTGGAGCCTGGCGGTCCTGCGCGACGACTCGAGCGGCGCCGAGATCGAGGCGCACGCCAGGGCGCCGGTCTCTTCGGCGGCGGCCTCGAGCTCTCCCGGAGGCACGCGCACGATGCGCTTCGCGCTGGCATCGGATCTCGTTCGACCCACTCGCGCTCTCCTCGTCGAGGGTGAAAACGACCGGACCTCGATCGAGTTCGGCGACCTCTCCATCAACGCTCCGGTCGACGAGTCGGCGATGCGTCTGCCGTCCTGACCGCGCCCGCTCGCGCGGCTCCAGGACGCTCGCGGTTCCTGGCGCGGCCCCATGGCGAGGCGAAGGCGGCTAGTATCCCGGGGATGAGCGCCGAACCCCCGAAGCAACGGCTGCTTCGCTTGCTGCGCCGAACCAGCAAATCCTCGGGCGGCGCGCGCGGGAATGGCGAGCGTTCGACAGCGGACGACAGCGCCCTCTGGAGCGCCCACGAACGCGCGCTCGTACGCGCCCGCGACGCCGGCTCGGCGGCCCAGCGCATCGCGTCGACCGCCGCGCGCCAGCGGGCCGCCATCGACGCCGTGGCCGACCGGACGCACGCGCTCTCCTCGCGGGCCGCCGAGCTCCAGGCAGGATTCGCGCGCGTCCTCGACGCCTTCGAGCGTCTCGGGCTCGTCGCGCTCAACGCGGGGCTCGAGGGGGCGCGGCTCGGCGAGACCGAGGGTCGCCAGCTCGGGCTCGTGAGCGACGAAGTGCGAGCCCAGTCGTCGCGCGGCGCCGACGCGGCGCGCGAGCTCGGCACGGGGATCGGTCAGCTCGCAACCGAGCTCGCGGTGCTCGAGTCGAACGTGAACCAGGCGCAGGTCGTCGTGGCCGAGGTCACGCAGGACTCGGCTCGCGCAGCCGGCGCGGCGAGCGACGCCGAGGCGGCGCTCCTCGACATCGGCGAGCGAGTCAAGAAGGCGACTGGCAGCGATCCCGAGGCCGTGCGCGCGATCGCCGAGGCGAGCGAGAGGGCGCGCGCGCTCGTGGCTTCGCTGGCCGCGCTCAGCGGCAAGGTGCCGCGCACCATGCTGATCAGCGCGCTCCGTCCGGCCATCGAGCCGCTCGCGAGAATCCTCGCTGACGAGGAGCGAGAGGCCGAGCCCAAGCTCGAATGACCACCGCGGATCCGGAGCTCTCGCGACTGCTCATCCAGGAGCTCGAGCGCCACGTGGTGACGCTCGAGGTCCAGCCCCGCGACGCCCCGAGTGCGCAGCGAGCCATCCACGCCCTCCGCGGGAGCGCCGGGCTCGCCGGGGAGCGAGAGCTCGCTGCCGCCCTCGAACGGATCAACCGCCGCACCCGCGAAGGCGACGGAGGCGCATTCGACGAGGCCGCGACCCTCGTGCGGACGGCCATCGAGCGCCTGAAGGCCGGCGAGCCCGCCGTGGAGGCGCAGTGGCCGGTGCCCCCCGACGACATGGTCGTGCGTCCGCTCGACCCGCTCGTGCGAGCCCAGTACGCCTCGGAGGTCGCCGACCGGCTCGCGCGGATCGACGACGCGCTGGCGACCGGCGACGACCCGATCGAGGCCGCGCGCACCGTGTATCGCCACGTGCACACCATGAAGGGCGCGGGCAGCTCGGTGGGCGACGAGCCGATGAGCTGGTTCTGCCACGGGCTCGAGGAGCGGCTCCGGGTGGCCGACTCGAAAGATACGGCGCGCGCGGCGATGCAAGAGGTCGCGCATTGGCGGGTCGTGCTCGGCGCGCTCCTCGACGAGCCCGAGACGGCGCTCGAGACGCTCCGTTCGCGCCGCCGTCCTTCGCAGCTGCCGCTCAAGGGTTTGCCCAGCGGCGCTCCGCAAGCCTTCGACTCCGACCCGCCGCGTCTTTCCGGCTTCGACGGAGCGACCGCCACGATTCGCGTGCCGGCGATGGACATCGATCGCCTGCTCGAACGCCTGGACGTGATCGAGCGCGCTCGCGAGCGCATCGGGGCGCGCGTCGAACGCGGGCACCGAGCCGCGGCCGCGATCCGCGAGCAACGGTCGTCCCTGGTCGAAGCGCTGCGCCTAATCGGGCCTCCCCGACCGTGGGGCGCGCCAGCCGCCGCCCTCCGCCGCGTCGAGGCGGTCGCCGCCGCCCTCGGCATCTACAGCGACGAGTTCGACTCGGGCGCCTCGCGCCTGAACACCGTGGAGCACGTCCTCCGCGACGGCGTGACCGACGCCAAGAAGCAGCTGTCTGCGATGCGCCAGACCACCGTGGGGCGCATGTTCGGCCGGCTGACGACGGCCATCGAGTCCGAGGCGCGCCGCGGCGGGTGCGCCGTCATCGTGAGGACGCGCGGGGCCGACGAGACGATCGATCGGCGCATCGCCGAGCACCTCATCGAGCCGTGTCTGCAGCTCGTGCGTAACGCCGTCGCGCACGGGATCGAAGACCCCGACGTGCGCATCGCGCTCGGCAAGCCCGCCAGCGGGACCATTGCCCTCACGGCGCGCAAGGTGGGCAATCGCCTGGGCCTGACGATCGAAGACGACGGAGCGGGCGTCGACGTCACCGACGTGCGCGCGAGAGCGGTCGCGGCGGGCCTCGTCACGCCGACGATCGCGGAGGCCGCCGACGACGATACGCTCCTGTCGCTTCTCTTCCTGCCTGGCTTCTCGACCCGCGCGTCGAGCGATCTCCTCGCCGGGCGAGGCATCGGGCTCGAGATCGCCCGCAGCGGAATCCAGCGAATGGGTGGCGCGATTCGCCTGTCGAGCCGCGCGGGTGAAGGGTTCAGCGCGCGCATCGACGTGCCGATCGACACCGGGCTGGTGACGATGCTCTGGGTCGTCGCGGGCGGCGACGAGTTCGCGCTTCCCGCGGCCAACGCGCGGCGCGTGCGCTTGAACGACGGCGCCGACGCGGCGCGCATGCCGCACCTGCTCTCCTGCCTCGACGGCTCGGCTCGCGAGCGGGCACGGTACGTGATCGACCTCGACTTGCACGACGATGCCGGCAGCGAACCACCGGCGACGGTCGGGGTCGACGCGGTGGGGCGCGCCGAGGAGCTGCTCGTGCGGCCTCTCGGTCCGCTGGTGGCGGGCGTCGGTCCGTTCGCGGGCGTCATCGTCCGTGGCGACGGCTCGCTTCGGTTCGCGATCGACGCCTGGGCCATCGCGCCGCGGGCTCGTGCTTTCTCTGCGGCGGCGGGCTCGATATCCGCGCCCCCGATTTCGGGGCGGCCCTGAGGTACGCTCCTTCGTCGTGACGGTCCGCATCGAGCCGATGACCGACGGCGACGTCACGTCCGTCGTCGCGATCGACGGGCCGACGCCGATGAGCGACGAGCAGCTTCGGGCCGAGCTCCTGCGGCCGTGGGCGCGCTCGTGGGTCGCGCGCGAGGGCCCTGACGTCGTCGCGTTCCTCGTCGTCTGGCACGTGGCCGACGAGCTCCACGTGCTCAACGTCGCGACGCGCGTCGACCGGCGACGCCGCGGCCTCGCGCGCGCCCTCATGGGTCACCTCGTCGCGTACGGTCGCGCCGGGCACGTGAAGCACGTCTTGCTCGAAGTGCGCCGCTCGAACCTCGGGGCCATCGCCCTCTACCGGGCGCTCGGCTTCTTCGCGATGGGCTTGCGCTCGCGGTACTACCCGGACGACGAGGACGCGGTCGAGATGGTGCTCGCGTTCGACGTCGAGACCGGCGAGATCGTGCCTCACCCCGACGAGGTCAAGCTCCCCGCATGACGAGCTCCGCCGACGCGACCCCGAGAACCTTCCCGTCTTTCCCCCGTCTTCCCGCCTTCCTGTTCATCTCTCGGGCGAGGCGCGCGTCGTGTGGGGCGCGCTGAGTGAGGGTGCGGGAGCGTTCGTGTCGAGGCGATGCTACGAACAACAGGCTCATGAGACGCGCCGGTCTCTTGCTTTGCTCGGTCCTCGCGGTGTGCGCAGCCGGGCCGGCGCTCGCGCAGCCGGTCGCACCTCCGCGCGCGGCTCCTGCGGCCGCGTCCCCGCTCGCCGCAGGGCTGCAGGCCGCGGCCGCCTCGGACTACGTGGCCGCCGAGAAGGCGCTGCTCGCGATCATCGCGACTCAAAGCTCCGACCGCGCGGCCGCGCTCGGCGCCCTCGCTCGGGTCCGTCTCGAGCAGGGGCGCTTCGACGAGGCCGACAAGCTCGCGCTGCAAGCGGCGGGGAGCCCCGATCAGCGGCTCGTGGCCACCGCGCTCCGCGGCGAGATCTTCGCCGCGCAGGGCAAGGTCGACGAGGCCCTCAAGCTCCTCACGCCCAGCAAAGACGCGCCCGGGGTCGGCGGACGGCGCGTCCGCCTGGTGCTCGGCGAGCTGCTCGTTCGCGCCGGGCGCCGGGCGGACGCCGAGCCAATCTTGCTCAAGTTCGCCGACGAATACGGGAGCGACGCCATTGCGTCGACCGACGCCGAGGGCCTGGCGATGGTCGGCCGCGCGATGCATCTCCTCCGGCACCCGAAAGACGCCAACCGCGCCTACAACGAGAGCGAGCGCGCCGCGACCGGGGCCTCGCAGCGCGTCGAGACGCTCCTGTGGCGCGCAGAGCTCTACTTCGACACCTACGATCCAGGGCACGCCGAGGAGACGCTGCTCGAGGCACTCAAGATGGCGCCGCACCGGGCCGACGCGAACGTGCTCCTCGGGCGGGTGAAGCTCGAGGAGGCGTTCGACTTCGACGCCGCCGAGAAGCTCGCGAAGGAGGCGGTCTCGGTGAATCCAGCGCACACCGGCGCGTTCGCGGTGCGCGCCGGCATCGCGCTGCGCGACACCGACCTCGCCGCCGCGAACGCCGCCATCGCTGCCGGGCTCGCGATCGATCCGAACGATCTCGAGCTCTGGAGCATGCGCGCGGCCGCGCGGTTCCTGGCCGACGACAAGGCCGGCTTCGAAGCGGCCAAGCGCGAGGTCTTCGCGCGGAACAAGGAGTTCAGCCAAGCTTACGGCATCATCGGTGACTTTGCCGAGTGGGAGCATCGCTACGACGACGTCGTGGCCATGATGAGAGAGGCCGTCGCCCTCGACCCGAAAGACAGCAAGGCCTGGGCGCAACTCGGGCTGACGCAGACGCGCGCGGGCGACGAGGCCGAGGGCGTGAAATCGCTCGAGGCGGCGTGGAAGGGCGATCACTTCAACGTGCGCGTCTACAACACGCTCGAGATGCTCTACACGCGCTGGATTCCCCAGCTCTACGAGTCCGGCCGGGAGGGCATCTTCAACGTTCGGTACCCCAAGGACGAGAAGGCCATTCTCGAGCGCTACGTGCCCCGCATGCTCGGCGAGGCGTGGGGCGCGATGAAGATTCACTACATGTTCGCGCCCGCTGCGCCGGTGGCCGTCGAGATGTACGCGAGCCGCGAGCACTTCAGCGTGAGGACCAGCGGCCTCCCGAGCATTGGCATCGAGGGCGTTTGCTTCGGCCACGTGGTCGCCGCGATGAGCCCCAGGAGCGAGCCGTTCAACTGGGGCAACGTGCTCTGGCACGAGCTCGCGCACGTCTTCGCGATCCAGCTCTCGAAGTATCATGTGCCTCGCTGGTTCACCGAAGGGCTCTCCGAATACGAGACGATGATCCGCCGGCCCGAGTGGCAGCGCGAGCTCGACCCCGAGCTCTACACGGCGTTGAAGAAGGGGGCTCTCCCCGGCGTGATGGCGATGAACACGGCCTTCACGCACGCGTCGGGCGAGTTCGACGTGACCATCGCTTACTACGCCGCGAGCCAGATGGTCGCGTTCACCGCCGACCAGTTCGGCTTCCCGAAGATCACGCAGGCGCTCGCGCTGTGGGGTCAAGGCAAGACCACCGACAAGGTGCTGTCCGAGGCGTTCGGCGTCTCGCCCGCCGAATACGACGCGCGCTACCGCGCGTGGCAGACGGCGCGTCTCTCCCGGTACGACGGCCAGTACCTGTTCGACCCGAAGTCGATGTCGGTCGACGACGCGAGCGCCGCCGTCGCGGCGTCGCCCCAGAGCGCCCCCGCCCACCTGACGTACGCCGTCGCGCTCTTGCACGCGAAGAAGATGGACGAGGCGAGTCGCGAGCTCGACGCAGCGCTCAAGCTCGACCCGACCGATCGCGACGCCCATTTCGTGGCGGCCAAGCTGGCCGGGTCCGCCCACGACGCCGACGGGCAGGAGAAGCATCTGCGCGCCATGAAGGCCGCCGGGGCCGACGGCTACACCGTGCAGATGGCGCTCGCAGGGGTCGCCGAGGGCAGGCACGATCCGCCGGCGCTGCGCGCGGCGCTCGAAGCGGCCCACCGCTTCGACCCCACCCAGGCCGACCCGCTGAGGGGTCTCTACGATCTCGCCAAGGCCGACAAGCGCGACGGTGACGCGCTCTCCGCGCTCCGCGAAGTGGTGCGCCTCGACCAGCACGATCGCCACGCCTACAAGCTGCTCCTCGAGACCCTCGTCGCCGGCAAGCGCTGGGACGAGGCGAAGCGCGTCGGCGAGTCGGCGCTCTACGTCGACGTCGAGAGCGCAGAGATGCACGTGAACTACGCGCGCGCCCTCTCCGCGACCGGCGATCACGGCGCGGCGTCCTACGAGCTCGAGAGTGCGCTCTTGTGCGATGCGAAGCCCGCCGAAAAGGCGACGGCCCTCGCGCTCCTCGCGGCCGAGCGCGTGGCGCTGGGCGACGTCGCTGGCGCCCGTGCGCGCCGCGACGATGCTCTGAAGCTCGACCCGACCAACGCCGAGGCGCGCGCGCTCAAGCTCTGAGGGGCGCGCGGGCCTCGCGCGGACCGAGCGCAGAAACCTCGCGGCAATAGAGAAAGGGGCATCATGCCCCTCGATGCCGGACGCGTCTTCCCCTGCGGCTCGACTCGACGACTTCGGCGCGACCATGCCCGCCCGCTATCGAGAGTCCTTCGATCGTGCGGCCATCGACGAGCACGCCGCGATCGCGTCACGCCGCGGCGGCGCCCCCGCTCACGTTGAAGTCTGGCGACGGCTCGACGACGGCGTCACGGTCGTGTGCGTGGTGGCCGACGATCGCCCCGGGCTGCTGTCTCGGATCACCGCGTCGCTCGTCATCCACTCGATGGACATCGTCGCGGCGCAGGCCTACACGCGCGTGTCGCCGGCCGGCACCGGCGAGGCGGTCGATCTCCTCTGGCTCCGGCGCATCCGGGGCGGCGGCGGCCGCCTCGCCAGCGCCAGCCTCTCGGATCTCGAGTGCACGCGGATCGCCGACGTCCTTCGGGCACTCGTGACGGGTGAGATCTCGGTCGACGCGACCGTCGGCGGCATCCCGGTGTCCGAGCCCCGCGTTGCGTTCGCGACCCGGATCGCGTTCAGCGACACGCGTGACGGCCCCATCGTGATGACGATCGAGACGTCGGACCGCCCCGGTCTCCTGCTGGCGATCACGCGCGCTCTCTACCGGGCGAACGTCCAGATCGTCGCCTCCGACGCATCGACCGACGAAAGCCGCGTCGTCGACCGCTTCACCCTCCTCGAGCTCGACGGGACGCCGATCGGCGAGAAGAGGCGCCGCGCGCTGCAGACCGACGTCCTCGCCGCCGTCGACGCCGTGTCCCGCGGCACCCGCTGACGGTGCAGACCGCGGGTCAGAGCCCCTGGGCGAGCGCGCCGTCGCGGCGGGGTTCGGCGGCGCCGACCCAGAGGCCGAGGGAACGCCCGATGGCCGGCGCGTCGGCGAGGTGCTCGACGTCCTTGGTCTCGTGGCCCATCGATTCGAGCGCGCGCCGCACGTCGTCGGTCAGCGCGTGCGGCTCGAGGAACAGGACGTCGGGCGAGTCTTGCTGATGAAAGCGCGGCGCGCGCACCGCGTCGGCCGCGTCCATGCCGAAGTCGAGCGCGTTCGAGAGCTCTTCGAAGACGGCCGTGATGATGCGCGACCCGCCGGCGGCGCCGAGGACGAGATCCACCTGACCGCCGGGCCCGAGCACGATCGTCGGCGACATCGACGACAGCATCCGCTTGCCCGGGGCGATCGCGTTCGGCTCGCCTTGCACGAGACCGAACATGTTCGCGGTGCCCGGAACGCTCGCGAAGTCGTCCATCTCGTCGTTCAAGACGAAGCCCAACCCGGGGACCGTGGCGCCGCTCCCGAACCACGCGTTGAGCGTGGTGGTCAGTGTGATGGCATTGCCCTCCGCGTCGACCACGGCCATGTGCGTCGTGTGGGGCCCTTCGCCGGTGGCTTTGGTGCCCGGGAAGAGGTCCTTCGTGGGCGTCGCGTGGTCGAGGCGGATGGTCGCCCGCTGCGCCGTCGCCCACCCGTCCGACAGGAGCTCGCTCGTCGGGTTCTGCACGAAGTCGGGGTCGCCGAGCTTGGCGTTGCGCGCCGCGAACGCACGTCGCATCGCCTCCGCCGTGACGTGCACCTGCTCGGCAGAATGCCACCCCATGGCATGGAGGTCGTACGCCGATAGCAGGTGCGCGATCATCGCGCTGGTCAGGCCGCCCGACGACGGCGGAGGCATTCCGAAGAGGGTCCGGCCGCGGTACTCGAACTCGATGGGGGTCCGCCATTTCGCGCGGTATCCCTTGAGATCGTCCTGCGACACGAGGCCCCCGCCCTCCTTCATGGCGCGCGCCACGGTCTCCGCCACGGCCCCCTGATAGAACGCGGCCGGCCCCTCGCTCGCCACCCTGCGCAGCAGGTTCGCCAGGTCCGGGTTGCGCCACGTCGATCCGACGGCCGGCGGCGCTCCGTTCGGGAGGAAGAGCGCCGCGGAGGCGGGGTACCGGGCGAGCCGCGCCTGCACGATGGCGATCGTCTTGCCGAACGCTTCGTCGACCACGAACCCTTGCTCTGCCAGGCGAATCGCCGGCGCCAGGAGCTCGGCCCAGGTCTGCTTCTTCGAGCCGAGCGTGTGCCACGCCTCGTAGAGGCCCGCGATGCTGCCGGGGACGCCGCTCGATCGCCATCCGTCTCGCGAGTCGCCCGTCGGCTTGCCGTCGGCTCCTACGTACATGTCGCGCGTGGAGACCGCCGGCGCCGTCTCGCGAAAGTCGAGCGCGTACGATTTGCCCCCGACCCTCGCGATGAGAAAGCCACCTCCGCCGATGTTACCGGCCGTCGGAAACGCAACGGCCAGGGCGAAGGCCGTGGCGACCGCCGCGTCGACGGCGTTCCCTCCCGCGGCGAGAACGCCCACGCCCACCTGCGTCGCCAGGGTGTCGTCGGTGACGACCATCGCCCGGGCCGACCGTGGCGCGGGAGCGCCCTGCGGGTAAGGCCACCCCGCCGGAAACGGCGGCGCCGGCGACGCGGCCGACGCGGCGGCCAGCGGCTGCGT
>CALFNG010000550.1 GCA_937902985.1 uncultured Myxococcales bacterium | reverse complement strand
TCGGCGGTCGCCGCGCGGAAACGCACTTCCCGTGCGTTGAGCACGGCGAGCGTCGATACGGGCCCGTTTCGCGACGCCGCCGCTCGCTCTAGGGTTGGTGGCGGGCTAGGTCGCGCAGCGTCGTGACGACCTGGTCGACCTGGGGGACGCTGGCTCGCTCGAGGGCGTCGGCCAGGCCGACGCCGGGGACGTGGGCTCCGGCGAGGAGCTTGGGGGGGGCTTCGAGCTCGTAGAAGAGCTCCTCGACCGTGCGGCGGAGGAGGTGCTCGCCGAAGTTCGTGACCTCAGTGTCCTCGTTCAGGAAGAGTACGCGGCGCGTCTTCTTCACGCTGCCCTTCACGGCGTCCCAGTCGTAAGGCGACAGCGAGCGGAGGTCGACGACTTCGGTGTCGATGCCGTCGCGCGCGACCTGCTCGGCCGCCTGCATCGCCACCGGCACCATGCGGCCGTAGGTGATGACCGTCACGTTCGACCCCGCCCGGGCCACGCGCGCCTCTCCGATCGGAACGAGGAGATCTTTCACGTCGGGCCACTCGGGGCGCCACCGGGAGCGGTCGCCGAGCGGCGCGTCGATCATCTTGGAGAGGGCGCGTTCGTCTTCGGGTTCGCCGGGAATGTGCTCGGACGCCGTGGCCTTGCCGCGAAGGAGCGCCTTGGGCGCCAGGTACATGACGGGGTTCGGGTCGAGGATCGCCGAGAGGAGCAGGCCGTAGGCGTCGAGCGGGTTGCTCGGCATCACGATCTTCCAGCCGGAGATCCGCGTCGCCTGCGCGTCGAACGAGTGCGAGTGGTAGATGCTGCCGCGGATGCCGCTGCCCACGGGCGTCATGAGCACCATGGGGCAGTTCCAGTCGCCGGCCGACGACCAGCACATGCCGCCGGCGAGCTTGAGCAGATCGATGATGTTGAACGCGTAGTCGCAGAACTGGATCTCGGCGACGGGCCGCTGACCGGCGAGCGCGAGGCCGATGGCCGTGCCCACGATGCCGCGCTCGTCGAGCGGCGAGTTCCAGGCCGTCTTCAACCCCTGGGTCTGGGTGAAGACGCCGCCGAGCGGGGGCCCGACGTCTTGCCCGAAGACGTCCGTCACTCCGAAGCGCTCTTCGCCGACGTGGAGCGCGAGGCGGATGGCTTGCACCATCGTCGCCATCAATGCACTCCGTTCTTCGAGCTTCTCGACGGGGCCGACGGCGGCAACGACGGCGACGACACGCCCGCTGCCCGCGAGGGCTCGCGCACGAGGTCGCGCTCGGCGAACACGTGCCGGTGAATGTCGTCGCCCTTCGGCTGCGGCTCTTCGCGGACCTTCTTGCTCGCGTCGAGCAGCTGCTGCGTGTACCGCGCGCGGAGCTCGTCCATCTCGGCGCGCGTCATGATGCGGCGCTCTTCGAGCTTCTTCTCGAACGGCACGAAGCAGTCGACCTCTTCGGGCACGAAGTTCGCGCCTGACGCCGACGTGTGCCCGTAGAGCCGCGACACCATCGCTTCGAGCAAGAACGGGCGGCGCTCGGCGCGCACGTAGTCCATCGCCTTCTTCAGCTCGCGGTAGCAGGTCTCGGCGTCGTTCCCGTCGACCACGGCGCTCTTGATGCCGAAGACGCCGGCGCGATCGGCGATGTGCTTCTCGGCGTGCGCGTCGGCCGCGGGCGTGGAGATGCCCCACTGGTTATTGGCGACGATCATCAGGCAAGGCAGCTCGCGCTTGGGGAGCGACGACCAGATGAGGCACGTCGAGAAGTCTCCCTCGGCCGTTCCCGCGTCGCCTCCCTGAACGATGGTGATGCCCCGGCCCCCGGCGCGCTTGTTCGCGAGCGCGGTGCCCGGCGCCATCGAGAACTGCACCTCGATGGGCGACGACACGGGCACCACGTTCCAGCGGCGCACCGAGTAGTGATTGCAGAAGTTTCGGCCGCCCGAGTAGGGGTCCGTCGCCGTGTTCTTCATCTGCCTGAGGGTGTCGATCGGGTCGGCGCCCATGGCGAGCAGGGTGGCCGTCGATCGGTAGTGAAGGTGCAGATAATCGAACTCGGGGCCCTGCCCCTTGTGAACGAGGAGACCGAGCGACGCGTTCAGGGCCTCTTCACCCGGGCCGCCGACCCAGAAGAACCCGTCGCCCTGCTTGTTCATCCGGATCAAGCGCTCTTCGAGGCAGCGCGCCAGGAGCATCCGGTCGTAAAGGCGAACGAGGAGCTCGGGCGCGAGCGCGCTCTCGTCGCCTTCGGGCGACGCGGGCCCTGCATCGAGTCGCGGCCTCGTCGTCGTGGTCACAATACCAGTCTCTTAGCGCGTGCGAGCTCGGCTCGGAAGGAGGTCTCCTGTGGTGCAGCGCGTTAGCGTAATCCGCTACGCACCCGCGATCCTCGCGTGTTTTTCGGCCGGCTCGACCGAGCGGCCTCGGCGAGGCATGCTTTACCGTAGAGCTTTCATGCCCGACACGCGAAACTCCCGGGGACCCCTGATCGAACCCGCGCGCCTCACGCGGGACCCGAGGATCGACAGTACGCCGCCGTCGGCCCTCGACGAGACCCCGCTGGCGCCTCTGCACGTGGCCCACACCTTCTCGCGTCCGCCGCGGTTCGAGCGACTCGCGAACCTAGAAGCCGAGGTCGAGCGCCTCCGCGGCGAGCTCGCGAACGACGCCGACGACACGGCCGGCATGCTCGTGCGCATCGCCGAGTCCGAGCGAAGGCACGTCACGGCGCACACGCTGGCGATCGACGCCAGCGCGCGAGCCTCGGCCCTCGAGGCCGAGCTCGCGAAGGCGAACGAGCGCACGCAAGAACTCGAGCTCGAGCTCGCGGGCCTGCGACAGCAGTGGTCCCTCTCGGAGGCGCGGCTCAGCGCGGCGCGCGAAGCGATGGGCGGAGCGCTCGGCCTCGTCGAAGAGCTCGAGCGCCGCGAAGAGATGGCGGCGTCGATCCGAACGCGAACGATTCGCGATGCGTTGCGAGCGCTCCGCGGCGATGCGCCGCCCGTCCCGGCGCAGTCGAGCGTCGGCGCCGCGGGCGCGCACGACGCCCCGCGCGAAGGCGACTGGGAGCTCGATCTCGCGAAGTGACGCTCACGCGAACACCAGCGGCTCCTGGTCGACGCGGCTCCGCGTGACCGTCACGCCCGGCAGCGTCGCCGAGAGGCGCTGCTCCAGCGCAACGAGGGCCACGCGCTCGCTCGCCGAGTGCAGCGTGCAGATCGCGGTGAGCCCGGCGGCGGTGGCGCGCAAGACATCGTGGTGCCGGAGCTCGCCGGTGACGAAGAGCTCGGCCCCCGCGGCGATCGCCTCTCCCACGAGGTCCCCGCCGCTGCCCGCGCACACGGCCACGCATGACACGTCGCGATCGACGGGCCCCGCGACGAGCACGTGGTCGAGCGACAGCGCGCGCTTGAGGGCGGCGATGATCGACGCCACGCCAGTCGTCTGGATCGCGCCGACGCGTCCCATCCCCTGCGCCGCCGGCGCCGACGCCAGGCGCACGAGGTCGAACGCCGCCTCCTCGTAGGGATGGGTCGCGCGCAGCGCCTGGAGCACGTCCCCGATCCGCGCGACGGGCACGAGCGTCTCGAAGCGGACCTCGGCGCACTCCTCGAACTTGCCGGCGTCGCCGACGGCGGGCCGGGCGCCCGCTTCGCCGAAGAAGGTCCCGGTGCCGGCCGCGCGAAAGCCGCACGACGAATACCGGCCGATGCGTCCCGCGCCCGCCGCGAACATCGCGTGGCTCACGGCCGCCACGTGCTCGGAGGGAACGAACGTCACGAGCTTCACCGCCGTCTCCACGGGAGCGAGAGGACGCAGCGGCGCGCGCGCCGTCATCGCGAGGACGTCGGCGAGGACGTCGTTGGTCCCCCCGGTCGCGACGTCGAGCGCCGTGTGCGGCGAGTGGAGCGCGATGCCCGCGCGCGCGGCGTCGTGGGCAACCGACCCCGCGACGAAGCGCTTCTGACCGGTGAAGATCGGCGGATGGTACGAGACGACCGCGCTCACCCGGCCGCCGCGCGCTTCGTTCAGGACCTCGGGCGTGCAATCGATCGTGAGCAAGACGCTCTTCAACGGGCTCGCCTCGTCGCCGACGAGGAGGCCCACGTTGTCCCAGGATGCCGCGAACCGCGCGGGCGCGATCGCTTCCATGGCGCGTACCAGATCGCCGACGTTCATGCCGGCCCACGCTACCGCGAAGGCCGCGCTCGCGCGCGGAAGAGCATTGATGAGCGCGGTCCCCTTGCCCCCCTTTGGCCCCCTTGGCCGCGCGGGGTCGCGCTACACTCTTCCACGGTGCCCGCGCGACCGACGACCGTGATCCCGGTGCTCGACGCGGAGCTCGATCGACACCTCGATGGGCTCTACGCGGAGCACGTGGCCGACCTCGAGCGCCGCTACAGCCAGGCGCTCGAAGCGCACGGGTGGGACGCGGTCGTGCTCCACTCGGGATCGCTCGTCAAGCGGAGCGCGTTCGACGATCAATACTGGCCGCTCCGGCCGGTCCCCCACTGGCAGCACTGGCTGCCGCTCGCCGAGCCCGACGGCGCGCTGGTCGTGCGCATCGGGCAGCGGCCGAAGCTCTGGCGCCTCGCGGCGCGGAGCTTCTGGGAGAGACCGCCGCCGCCCCCGACCCGAGCGTTCCTCGACGTGTTCGACGTCGATGAAGTCGCCGACCCGGCCGACGTGAAACTCCACCTCGGCGGCGGGCGCGTGGCGTGCATCGGAGAAGACCGCGCGCGCGCCGCGAGCTGGGGCCTTGGGGCCACCGCGGCCAGCGCGACCGCCCCGCTCGCAGCCGCGCTCGACGAGCTCCGCGTGCACAAGACCCCCTACGAGGTGGCTTGCCTCGCGGAGGCGAACCGGCGCGCGCGGGCGGGGCACGAGGCGCTGCGAAGCGCGTTTCGTGAGCGCGACGCGTCCGAGCTCGACCTGCACTTGCTCTACCTCGGCGCCACGTCGCAAGACGACTGGGAGACGCCCTACAAGAACATCGTGGCGCTCGACGAGAACGCGGCCACCCTGCATCACGTCGCCTACGGACGGCGCTCCGAGCCGAGAGAGGCGGCGTCGCTGCTCGTCGATGCGGGCGCCACGTGTCGGGGCTACGGCGCCGACGTCACGCGCACGTGGGTCAAGGGAAGCGGCGCCGCGGCCAACGCGTTCGCAGAGCTCGTAGCGAGCGTCGAAGCGATGCAGGCGCGCCTCTGCGCCGCGGTTCGCCCGGGCCTCTCGTACGAAGACCTGCACGACGAATCGCACCGGCAGACCGCCGCGATCCTGCGCGACGTGGGCATCGTGCGAGGCGCGGTCGACGAGGCGGTCGCGCGGGGAGTGACGCGGGCGTTCTATCCCCACGGCCTCGGTCACTCGCTGGGCCTCCAGACCCACGACGTCGGCTGCGCCCTGCGCCAGGCGCGCCCGGGCAACGCCTTTCTCCGCAACACTCGCGACGTCGAAGTCGGCCAGGTCTTCACCATCGAACCCGGCATCTACTTCATCGAAGATCTCCTCGAGCGCCTCCGCGCCGGCCCCGAGGCCTCCCTCGTCGACTGGAAGACCGTAGACGCCCTCACACCGCTGGGCGGCGTGAGAATCGAAGACGACCTCCAGGTCACCGCCGGCAACCCACCGACCCGCAACCTCACCCGCGAGCACCTCCCCACGGGCGGCGGCCTCCCTTAGCCCGGCTCTGCGGCTAATCTCCCTCTCCAGACCGCGACGGCGCCGAGAGCTCGCGGAGGATCTCGGCTACGGCTTCGTAGAGGGCTTCGGGGATGGCGTCGCCGACTTCGAGCTCGATGAGGGCCCGGGCGAGGGGCACGTCTCTCACGACCGGGATGCCCCACTCCTGGGCGGCGCGGGCGATGCGGGCGGCCAGGTCGCCCTCGCCGCTCGCGACCACGACGGGGGCTTCGTCGCCGCCCTTCTGGTCGTAGCGGAGGGCGCAGGCGAGGTGCGTCGGGTTGACCACGACGACGCTCGCCGTCCGGATGCTCGCGACCGTGGCTTGCGCCACGAGCTCCTGGTAGGCGCGCTGGCGCGCGGCTCGAACCTGCGGATCGCCCTCGGCCTCTCTGTGGTCACGCCGCACTTCGTCTCGGGTCATCCTGAGCCTCCCCAGCCACGAGCGCCTCGTGACGAATGCATCCGCCAGGCCGAGCGCGAGCCCGACGACCGCCGCGTGCCACAAGAAGCGTCCTGCCACGGCGGCCACGACGACGCCTGTCCACGACAGCCGGCCCGCCAGCCGCGACACGTCGACCACCCGCTCGCGGAGATCGTGGTAGGCCAGCCAGCCGATGAGGGCGGCCGCCACGAACGCGCGGAGCACCGCGAAGAGGCGCGCCCCCGAGACGAGACCCCGGGCTCCCGCGATGGGATCGAGGCGATCGAGCCGGGGCGCGAGCCGCGAGCTCGCGATCGTTCCGCCCGTCTGGAGGAGATGCGCCGCGGCGCCCGCGGCCGCCACGACCGCCAGCGCCGGGACGACGAGGGCCAGGACGTCGGTAGCGAGCGCCTGCGGATCGAATCTGGCGAGGGCGTCGGTGCCGCCTCCGCCGCCCGCGGCCCCCGCGAGGGCGATGCGCAGCGCGGCGCTCTCGCGCGACACGAGCGCCCGGAGCGCGCCCGGCACGACCGCGACCGCGACGAGGAAGGCCACGGCCTGCGCCGCATACGAACTCGCGCCGCTGTCTCCCTCTTCGCGCGCCCGGCGCAGTCGCCGTGGGGTCGCCTCTTCGGTCTTGTCGCTCACGCCTTCTTGACGAGAGCGTACAGCGCGAAGAGCAGCTCGCGAACCCCTGCGCCCGTGGCCGCGGAGACGAGCTTCAGGTCGATGCCCCGCTTCGCGAAGCGGCGCCTGGCCTTCTTGTAGGCCTCTTGCGAGTCGGGCAGATCGGCCTTGGTCATCGCGACGACCTGGGGCCGCTCGGCGAGCTTGGGGTCGAACGCGGCGAGCTCCGCGTTGATGGCGTCGAAGTCTTTGACAGGATCGCGGCCCTCGCCGGGGTCGACGGCCACGAGGTGCAAGAGCGCGCGCGTGCGCTCGACGTGCTTGAGGAACCGGATGCCGAGGCCGGCGCCGCTCGCCGCGCCGGGAATGAGGCCGGGGATGTCGGCGACCACGAACGAGTGGTCCGAGTCGACGGCCACGACGCCGAGGTGGGGAACGAGGGTCGTGAAGGGATAGTCCGCGACCTTCGGCCGCGCGTGCGAAACCGAGCGAATGAACGTGCTCTTGCCGACGTTCGGGAACCCGAGGAGGCCGACGTCGGCCATGACCTTGAGCTCGAGGCGGAGGTTCAGCTCCTGGCCCGTTTCGCCGGGATCGGCGCGGCGCGGCGCCCGGTCGTACGGGGTCGCGAAGTGAATGTTGCCCCGGCCGCCGCGGCCGCCGCGAGCGATCACCGCCCTCTTTTCGAGGGCGTCCATGTCGAAGAGGAGCTCGTTGGTCGCGGTGTCGAAGACCTGCGTCCCGACCGGCACGTGCACGACGAGGTCGCGCCCGGTCTTCCCGTACTGATCCTTGCCCCTTCCGTGCTCGCCGCGCTCGCCCACGAGCCGGCGCGAGATGGCTACGTCGAGGAGGGTCGTCTTCCCGGCGTCGGCCGCGAAGACGATGTCTCCACCCTTCCCTCCGTCGCCGCCCGAGGGGCCGCCGTGCGGAATGTACCGCTCGCGTCGAAAGGCCACGCAGCCGCGCCCACCGTCGCCGGCGACCACTTTCACTTCGCACGAATCAACGAACTTCACGGGCGGGGCCGAGCCTTTAGCACGTGCTAAATCAGCGCTCACGACCGTGAGCGCTGATTTAGCTTCAAACCTGGGCGAATGAATCGGACGAGCGTGATCGAAGATCACGCTCGTCCGATTTAGGTTGAAGAGTTCCTTCCATGCCCTTTGCGACGGGCCCCCGGGGGGCGAGCATCCACTACGAGGTTCATGGCACCGCGGGGCCTCCGGTGATCCTCCTTCAGGGCCTGGGGCTGTCGTCGCGCTTCTGGTTCGACGTGCCCGAGCGGCTGGCCGGCGGCCGCGACCCCTGGCGCGTCGTGACCCCGGATCACCGCGGCGTCGGCCGGAGCGAGCGCCCGCGCGGGCCCTACTCGATGGAGCTGCTCGCAGACGACGTGGCCGCCGTGCTCGACCACGCGCGCCTCGATCGCGCGTACGTGGCTGGCATCTCGCTCGGCGGGATGATCGCCCAGCACGTGGCGCTCCGCCATCCCTCGCGCGTCGCGGGCCTCGTGCTCATGGCGACGACGGCCGGGTTCCCGCATGTGCGGCCCCCGGGCCTGCTCGCGCTGGCGAGGTTCCTGTCGCTGCCGCTCAGCGGGCAGCTCCGGCGCAACGACGTGGACGCGTCGTTCGCGCGCCTCCTTCTATCGAAGCGAGACGTGCCCCGGGCGAAGGAGCTGCTCGCCGGCTGGCCCGCCGCCCTTCGGTCCGAGCCCACGAGCCTCGCCGTCTACTTGGCCCATTTCGCTGCCGTTCTCGGGCACTCCACGGGCTCGCGCCTCGGAGAGATCCGGTGCCCGACAGTGATCGTGGCGGGCGACGACGACGTCTTGCTCCCGCACCACAACAGCCGCCTGCTCGCGCGCCTCGTACCCGGCGCGCACCTCGAGATCGTTCCCGGAGGCCATATCGTCCCCGCGGGCGACCCCGAGTGCGTCGGGAGAGCGCTCGACCGTGCTCGCAAGATGGCGGACGACGACGTCGTCGACATCGACGACGCCGCCACCACCGCTACGGGCTGAGGCTCGTGGCGCGTACGCGCCCCTCACCCCCATTCCGTGCGCCTTTGCGCCTTTGCGGTTTCCCCCGTCAGATGCTCAGACCGCCCGTGCGAAGCAGGTAGGCGAGCTGCGTTCGCTGCTCGGGCTTGAGCAACGCATGGATGCGCCCGAGAGCCTTCACGACCGCGGCTTGCACCCGCTCGGTGCTCTTCACGCGCTCGCTGGCCGCGGCCTTCGCGCCGGCTTCGTCGAACGCTTCGGCGGCGACCGCATCGGCGAGCGACGAGGTCGTTCTCCGCTGGTCGACGGCCGACTGGGCCCGTTCCGTCTTGAGATCACTGAGGACCGTGGCGAGCGCCGTGACCTGCGCCTCGTCGAGCTCGAGCTTGAACGCGAGGAACCGCAGCGGCCGGCGAACGCCGAAGCTTCCGCCGCCGAACTCGTCGCCCGCTCCGTCGGGCGGACCGTGCCGGTGGCCATGACGACCGCCGTGCCCTTCGTGGGGGCCGGCCCACGCGCCGCCCGCGGGACCGCCGCAGCCAGCGCCTTGATCCATCTCACCGAACGCCGCGCGTCTGCGCGCGTTCCACCAACCAAACATACCAGGATGCATTTTCAGACCTCCGCGCCGGGGCTCATCGCGGCCGGCGGGCGTTCCGACGAGGCGAAAGAGCCTCGCGCGGACGCGGGCTCTACGCCACGCGCTATCGAAGCATTCGTCCGGGTCCGCGACTTGTCAACGGCACCGGCTGGTGGCAGCCGCTGGCGAGCCCTCGCGATCCGCGCGACCTCAGAGGCCCTCGGCCGTCTCCCTCAACGTCTTCGCGGCATCGGGGAAGCCGGCCCCCGCGTAGAGCTTGCAGAGGAGCGCGATCGAAGCGCCCACGGCCTTCGGATCCTGGGCGACGCGCGCGCTGGCCAGGGCGTCGAGGGCCTCGAGGAGCCCTTCTTCGACCCGCCCGGCAATCGAGAGCGCGAGGGCAAGGGCGAGCGCGGCCTGGCAGCGCACCGTGGGCGGCCCGTCGTTGGCTCGGGCGCGGGCGCGGCGCAGATCGGCGATCGCCAGCATCGGGTCGCTCTTCCGGTCGTGGCGCGAGAGCGCGCGAACGCGATCGGCGAGCGTTCCTTCGCGCCGCCGGGCGCTCGTCGCGGGCTCGTCGTGGAACGACTCGGGGTCGAGCGAGGCGGCCTCGATGACCTGGAGCACGTCGGACGTCGACAGCTCTTCGTCGGAGAAGTCCGCCACCGGCATCGGCTGCGTCGCGTCGGCGTGGCCCGGGTCGATGATCTCGAGCTCGTCGGCGTTCACGACGATCGCGGCGTCGGACCCTTCGCGGAACTCGAAGCCGGCAGCGCCGCGCTTCCACGGGTGCTCGAGGTCGAGTCGCCAGCCGCGAACACGCTGCCCGGCGTCGGTCGCCGAGCGTGCGCCGATGAGCGCGAGCTGGCCGGCGCGCAGGGCCCGCACGTCGCCGTCGACGAGCACCTCGCCTGCCTTCGCGACGCGGGCGAGGCTCGACGCCGAGCGCAGGGCTTCCCCCCACGCGAGGTACATGCGCTGCCCGTCGGGGGCGAGGGACTCGAGCTCGCCCTCGGCGATCCCGCAGGTCCACGAGCGCTCGGGGGCCGACGATTCTTCGCGCAGGCTGGTCGCGAGCTCGAACGCCTCTTCGATCGAGTCGGTGTCCCACGCCATCGCCAGCAGCGCGGCGCTCCACGCGACGAGCCGCCCGCCGAGCGCCTCGCCTCGCGCGCAGATCGAGCGCGCACGCGAGAGGTACGGCCCTTCGGGTCCCGGAGAGAGACCCGCCGGCGGCATCCGGAAAGCGACGACGATCTGCCGTTCCAAGCGAAACGATTCCTGACTCAGATGCGGATGCGCTTCTTGAGCGCGGCGAGTTCGTCGTCGATGTCGCTCGGGCCACCGCCACCGCCGCGCTCGAGCTCCCGGAACTTGGCCTCGAGATCCTCGGTCTTCGGCCCCTTGCCGATCGCCTCTTCGACCTCGGCCATCGCCGAGCCTTGGGCCTCGCGGCCTTCGATCTTCTCCTCCATGCGACGGAAGTTGTCGAACGCGCTCGAACCACCGCGCGCGCCGAGCTGCTCGGACCCTCCGCCCGACTTCGCGTTGGCCGCGCGCGTGGCGAGCGTGCCTCGCTTCATCTTGAGCTCGGAGAGCTTCTGCTTCATCCGCTCGAGGTCGTCCTTCATCTTGAGGGCGGCGGTGTGCTGCTCGGAGCGCGCGCTCTCGGCGGACGCGAGCTCCGCCGACGTTCGCTTCTTCTGCTTCAGCGCCTCGCGGGCGAGGGGCTCGTCGCCGCTCTTGAGCGCGAGCTCGGCGCGACGGTCCCAGCGCTCGACGTCGGCGCGGAGCTCGTCGCCCTTCTTCGCGAGCTGCTTCTCCGCGGCGAGGGCCGAGACTACCTCGCGCTGGCCCCCTTTGACCTGCTCGTCCATCTCGTCGAGGTTCAGCTCGATGAGCTTCTTGTCGTCCTCGGCCTTGTCGAGAAGAGCATTGAGGTTGCTCTGAATGACCTTCCCCATTCGATCGAAGATGCCCATGGCGCGCCTACCTCGCGTTGGCGCGCTCGCTACGAGCGAACGCGGCCTGTGTTCAAGAAGTTCGCCGTCCAATCTAACACGCGGGGCAGCTACACTTACACGGGCCCGCGAGATCGGGATCCGGATCGAAGGAGAATTCCAATGGCCGTGTGCAAAGAGTGCAGTGAAGAAGTAGACACGCTCGAGACGGTCAAGGTCGACGGGAAAGCCCGGAAGCTGTGCGAAGATTGCGCCGGCAGGGCCCGGGAAACCGCCGAGGTCGCCGAGCAAAGCGAGGCCGTCGTTCAGAACATGATGGGCTTCAAAGGCCGGCGGTAGTGCCTTCGCAGCGAGCGGCGCAGCCGGCGTCGAGGCGAGGCGAGGCGAGGCGAGGCGACCATGCAGACCCGAGTCGAGACTCGCAACCTGAGCCGGTCGGTTCGCCGTGCATCCAAGGCCCCGCCTGCGGTGATCGCGCGGTCCTCGCTGGGCGCCTTGCTGGGCGCATGCTTGAGCGCCGGCTCCGGCGCCTGCTCGAGCGCGGCCATGCCGCCGACCGCATCGGCGCCCACGGCCAAGATCGACACCACCATGTCGGATCCGGCCGAGTACCGGGTGAGCCACATCTCGGAAGACGCGGGCGAGGCCATCTTCTCGCGCATCGGCGTCGGTGACCCGTACCGGACCGGACTCCCCTACCCCATCTTCCTCGCCTTCCAGCAGATGTACCCGGACGTGCTCGGCGCGAACGTCGCCGAGCTCGCCGACCGCTTCGGCTTCACGCCCCGGGCGGCCGACGCGCAGAGCGCCGACGCCGACACGCGCGACGGGCTGCCCATCGCGATACACCTGACCGACGACCCCAACACGCACGTGCCCTTCCTCGTGCACAGCTGCGCGATGTGTCACTCGGAGATCGTCAAGTGGCCGGGCGGCGAGAAGCTCGTCATCGGCCTCGGCAACCCCAAGATCAAGATCCACGCGTACGACGACGCGCTCGCGAAGATCGCCGGCAGGCCCGATTTCGATCGCGAGCACGTCGGCGCGGTCGCCAGGCGCATCGCGCAAGAGCGGGACACGGAGACGCGCCCCTCGACCTCGAAAAGGTGGGCCTCACGACCAGCGATCCCGCCACGCCGCTGGGCAAGGGCGACTACCTCGAAGACGGGACCAAAGACGGGTTCCACGTCAGCGGCCACCCCTTCCTGGCCGACCTGGGCGACGAGTCTTCGCGCGCGGTCATCGAGTACCTCAAGACGCTGTAGTCCATTCTCTCTCGAGCGAAGAGAGATTGGCCGCAGAGGCGCAGAGAACGCCGAGCCGAGATTGGGGTTCGGCCCACGCTGCGTGCGCGTACGAGACGTCTACGCCCCTCTCATCTCTGCGCCCTCTGCGCCTCCGCGGCTATTCTCCCTCTCGCTCGAGCGCTCGGAGGGGACGACCAAGACGGATTGGGTCTCGTCGACGAAGCGCTTGATGGTGTCGTAAGCGGGTTTTGCACGCGGGAGCACGCCGGCGAGGAGCGGGAAGACGTGGGGCATGTGCCGGTACACGTGGAGGTCCGCGCGGACGCCGCTCGCCGCAGCGCGGCGGGCGATGGCGCGCGCGTCGTCGACGAAGAGCTCGCGGGTGCCCGCGAAGAGGAGCATCGGGGGGAACCCGGTCAGGTCGGCGTGCACGGGCGACGCTTCGGGGTGCTTCGGGTCGTTCCCGCGCGTCAGGAACGCGCCCGTCGCGCGAACACTCTTCGCGTGGAACATCGCGTCGCGACGCTCGTTTCTGCGGTAGCTCTTGCCCTCGCAGGCGAGGTCGGCCCAGGGCGAGAACAGGATCATTCCGCCGGGGAGCGGCCGGCCCTCGCGACGCAGGCGGTGGACCACGGCGAGCGCCATGTTGCCGCCCGCCGAGTCCCCGGCGACGAGGATGTCTTTCGGCGCGTAGCCGCGATCGACGAGCCACTGAAAAGCAGCGGCGCCGTCGTCGACCCAGGCCGGGAACACGTGGTCCGGCGCCTTGCGATAAGCGACCGCCAGAACCCGCCGCCCCGTGGCCCGGGCGAGGCGCCACGTGACCACGCGATGGGTCTGCGGCGAGCCCATGACGAAGCCGCCGCCGTGGAAGTAGAGAATGACGCCGCCGCGATACGCCTGGTCCCGGATCGAGACCCACTCAGCCGACATCGACCCGACGTCGACCGGCTCGATGGCGACGAAGGGCGGCGGCGCGAACCTGGCGTTGGCTCGCTCGAACAGCGCGGCGTTGCGCTTCATGCCCTCCGGCGTGATCGGACGCCCCCCGCCGCGCTTCATGCGGTAGCGGAGCACCAGGTCGACGAGGACCTGGCGCAGATCCGGAACGCGGGATCCGATCAGCTGTTCGGTCATGGCTGGGTCTCGACGTGAGGGGCAGTTTCGATCGACAGCCGTGACGGCGTGCTTGCGGGGACGGGTCGCGCGGTCGCCTCGGACGCCGTGGCAGGCAAGGGCCGCGACGGCCGTGGGAGGATACTCGGTCGGCTCGCCGGTCGACCGAGCCGGTACTCGGAGGCCTTGAAGGCGGCAAGACGCCTCCGGAAGCGCCAGGTCGCGTCGGGCCAGAGCGTGGAGTTTCGGCCGGTCTTGTCGATGTACCAGCTCGCGCAGCCGCCCGTGTTCCACACGGTCTTGGCGAGGCGGCGATCGACGTCCGCGATGAAGGCGGCCTGGGCTTCGGCCCGGGGCTCGAGCGTGGCTACGCCCTTGTCCCGCATGTAGCGGAGCGCGCTGAGCAGGTACGCGATCTGGCTCTCGATCATGTACACGACCGAAGTGTGACCAAGGCCGGTATTGGGACCAAGGAGCAGAAAGAAATTCGGGAACCCGGACACGGTGGTTCCCAGGTGCGCCTGCGGGCTGCCCTTCCACACGTCGTCGAGGTTTAGCCCGCCCTTGCCCGTGACGTACTTGCCGAACGGCAGGTCGGTGACGTGGAAGCCGGTGCCGAAGATGATGGTGTCGACCGGGTGCTCGCGGCCGTCTCGGGTCACGATCGAGCGGGCGCGAACCTCGTTGATCGAATCGGTGACGACGTCGACGTTCTCCTTGGCGAGCGCACGCAGGTACTTGTTCGAGAAGAGGATTCGCTTGCAGCCAAGCTTGTAGTTCGGCGTGAGCTTGGCTCGAAGGCCCGGGTCGGGGATGGACTTCGCGAGGTACTCCTCGGCCGCGCGCTGGAGCGGTTTGAGCAACGTCGGATGGCGAAATCCCATTCCGAAGAGCTCCGTCACGGCATAAATCTGTGCACGCGCGAACTTCTGGAGAGCGGGCGCCGCCTTGAAGACCGCGCGCTCGCGCCCGCTGATCTCGCGGTTGCGTCGGGGCATGATCCAGGGCGGCGTCCGCTGGAAGACCGAGAGCTTGCCGACCGTGGGCTGGATCTCGGGGACGAACTGGATCGCCGACGCACCGGTGCCCACGACCGCGACGTTGCGCCCGGTGAGGTCCGCGTCGTGGTTCCACCGCGCCGAGTGGAAGGCCTGGCCCTCGAATTTCTCGAGGCCGGGGAGCTTCGGGACGGCGGGCTCGCTGAGCGCCCCGGCGGCGCCGATCAGGATGTTCGCGCTCAACGTGACCGTGCGCGTGACCGTGCTCGTCGCCGCGCTCGTCGCCGTGCGCGTCACCGTGGTCGCCTCGATGCGCCACTTCTGCGCGTCCTCGTCCCAGGTGGCCCGGGTCACGGTGGTGCCGAAGCGGATGTGCGGCACGATGCCGTACCGGCGGGCGCAGCCGCGGAGGTACGCGAAGATCTCGGGCTGAGGGGAGAAGTCGCGGCTCCAGCCGGGGTTCGGGGCGAACGAGAACGAGTAGAGATGCGACGGCACGTCGCACGCGCACCCCGGGTACGTGTTGTCCCGCCACGTTCCCCCCACGTCGCTGCCCCGCTCGAGGACGACGAACGCGTCGATCCCCTCTTGCTTGAGGCGGATGGCCGCGCCCAACCCGCTGAAACCGCTGCCGATGATCGCGACGTGGACGTGGCCGAGGGAGGTGACATCGTCGAGGCTCACTGCGGTCTCCTGGGGTTCGTGCCGCGGGGGCCCCGCCCGCCCCTGCAAGAAGGGTCGAGCGGTACCGCGCGGTACCAATCGAGTGTGGTACTATCCGGTACCAGATGCAAGCCCGGTCTCTCCCGGATGTGCCGGAGCTCGCCGAGGCGGCCTCCGACGACGCGGCGCGTAGCGACCCCCAGCACGCCCACCGGCTGCGCCTGGTCGGCGCCATGGCGGCGGTTCTCGCCGAAAAAGCCTACTCGACGGTGACGATCGCGGACGTCGCGCGGCAAGCTCGGGTCTCGAAGCGAACGTTCTACGAGCACTTCGCGGACAAGGAGGCGTGCTTCATCGCGGTCTACGCGACGCTGAGCGACATCGTCCTCAAGGCCACCTTCGACGCGACGGCGGGCAACTTGCCCTGGGCGACGAAGCTCCGCGCCTCGACCCGGGCCTATCTCTCGACGCTCGAGTCGCAGCCCGCCCTGACGCGGACCCTGATGATGGACATCTACGCGGCCGGCCCCGAGGCGCTGAAAATACGCCGTCAGGTGCAGAAGCGGTTCGCCGATCAGCTCCGGCGGCTCGTCGCCCTGAGCCGCAAGGACGGTCCCAAGAAGACCCGCCTCTCGCAGGCCATGGCGACCGCGGTCATCGGGGGAATCAACGAGCTCGTCCTCGTGGCCGTAGAAGAAGGTCGCGCGGATCGATTGACAGAGCTCGCGACCACGGCCGACGCTCTCCTCCAGGGCGTCCTCGGCTCCTGAGCGCAGGTCGCAGAGGCTCTCTCACCACGAGCGATTTTCACCGACAGAAGAACGGAGGGGTGCGATGCGAAGTCTTGGGAACGCAATCGTGATCGGCATCGGGTCGCTGGCGGGTCTGGCGGGCTGCAGCGCGGCCCCTGGCGGCGAAGCCACCGAGACAAGGAGTGAAGAGCTGCAAGCCGCGCCGGCCGCGGCGACCTGCGGCACGCGCTTCGTCTCCCACGCCGGCGACGCGTCGACCGCGAACGACTGCCGCGCGGCCTCGAAGCCGTGCGCAGCGATCCAGCAGGCGGTGGACGCCGCGTGCCCGAACGACACCGTCCTCGTCGGCCGGGGGACGTTCGTCGAGAACGTCGTCATCGACAAGGCGCTCACCGTCGTCGGCTCCGGCGACGCGACGGTCGTCGTTCCGGCCGTCTCGAACCCGAACCCGTGCACCGACAGCTCGCTGTGCGGCGGCGCCGCGAGCAACGTCGTGCTCGTGCGCGCCGCGAACGTCACCCTCGAGCGCTTGGCGGTCGACGGCGACAACCCCGCGCTCACGAGCGGAACGACGGTGGGGAGCGCCGACGTCGATGCGCGCAACGGCGTCATCACCGACGACGCGACCCCGATCGACGGCCTGACGGTCCGCGACGTGACCGTGCGGAACGTCTTTCTGCGCGGCATCGACGCGACGAGCGGCGGCACCTTCCGGATCGAGGGGAGCCGCGTCGACAACCTGTCCGCGGATCCGCAGGCCATCGGCATCTTCAACACCGGCGGGGCGGGCACCATCGCCGGCAACGTCGTCACCGGCGCCCCCGCGGGCATCGCGTCGAACTTCTCGCGCGGCGTCCGCTTCGAAGGAAATCGGGTGACCGGATGCGGCGCCGGGATCCACACGGACAACGCCGGCGGGGACGCAGGCTCGACCGCCGACGTCGTCGAAGACAACGTCGTCTCGGCGTGCACCGAAGGCGGGTTCGGCGTCTTCGTCTTCATTCCGTCGCTCGGCGTGACGGTGCGCGGCAACCGCGTGAGCGGGTGCACCGTGGGAATGGCCGACTTCGGCGAGGGCGCGGCGGTCCAGACCCGCTTCGTCGGCAATCGCATCGACGCCCGCGGAGTCCCCGAGGCCACGGGGCTCTACGTGACGGCCTCCCAGCTCGGCTTCGGCTCGAACGACGTCGACGTGCTCGTCACCCGCAACGCGATCGACGGCGCCGCGGTCGGCATCCTGCTCGAAGAAGAGACCGGGTTCACCGTGACGGCCGACATCGAGTGCAACGCGCTCTCGGGAGACGCCGAGGGCATCGTGACCCAGTCCGCGGCGGCCACCATCGAGCGCAACGCCATCGTGGGCGGAGACCCCGGCCTCGACGCCAGCAGCCTGACCGGAGCCCTCGACGCCCCCCACAACTGGTGGGGCTGCGCCGGCGGCCCCGGGAGCCCGGGGTGCAGCACCGTGACCCCGAACGTCGGCGCCACGCCGGTCTCGGCGCTCCCGCCCCTCTGCACCCCCTTGCTGGCGGCGCGCTAGCAAGCGGCGGCGCTCTGCAGTCTCTGCGGCCAATCTCTCTCTCCCTCTCGCTCTCCCTCTCGCCCAACAGCGCCGAGGGGGACTGATGTAGCTAGAGCAAGAGGCGGCTAAGTCGAACGGGTCCGGCTCGGCGGTCGCCGCGCGGAAACGCACTTCCGGTGCGTTGAGCACGGCGAGCGTCGAGACGGGCCCGTTCCACGACGCCGGCGCTTGCTCTAGCGGTTCATGACGTGGATGGCGTGGCCGAGGGCGTTCTGGCTCGCTTCCATCATGCCCTCGCCGAGCGTGGGGTGGGGGTGGACGGTGAGGCCGACGTCTTCGAGAAAGGCGTGCATCTCGAGCGCAAGGGTGCCTTCGCTGATGAGATCCGTGGCGCCAGGCCCGACGATGTGAACGCCGAGGAGCGCATGGGTCTTCTTGTCCGCGACGACCTTGATGAACCCGTCGGTCTCGTTCACGGACATCGCTCGGCCGAGGGCGCTGAACGGGAACTTGCCGATGCGGATCTCGATGCCCTTCTCTTTGGCCTGCTGCTCGCCGAGGCCCGCCGTGGCGATCTCGGGGTCGGTGAAGATGGCGGCGGGCATCGCCACCCAGTCCTTGGCGGCCTTCTGGCCGGCGATGACTTCAGCGACGACCTCGCCCTCTTTCGTGGCCTTGTGGGCGAGCATCGGCAGGCTCGAGCAGTCGCCGACGGCGTAGATGCCGGGCACGTTGGTCTGGCCCGTGGCGTCGGTCGGAACGAAGCCGCGGTCGATCTTCACGCCGAGCTCCTCGAGGCCGAGGCCCGCGCCGTTGGGCCGCATGCCGACCGCGACCAGTACGACGTCGGTCTCGATGGTATCGGTCTTTCCGCCGACGTCGATGCGAACGGCGATCGACCCGTCTTGCTGGCGCTCGTAGCCGAGGGCCTTGGCGCCCTTCAGGATCTTCGCGCCGCGCTTGACGTAGAGGCGCTCGACGACGGCCGCGATGTCGGGGTCGACGCCCGTGAGGACCGTGGGCAACGCCTCGACGATCGTGACGTCGCTCCCGAGGTGCTGGTACGCGCCGCCGAGCTCCATCCCGATGATGCCGCCGCCGATGATGAGCATGCGCTTGGGGATCTCGCGCAGGCTGACCGCCTCTTTGGCGCCGATGATCTGCTTGCCGTCGAACTTGAAGCTCGGGATCTCGATGGTGGTCGCGCCGCTCGCGATGACGATCGCCTTGGTCGCCTGGATGACCTCCGTCGTGCCTTCGCGGGTCTTCACGGAGACGGTCTTGGGGCCGGTGACGCGGGCGTCGCCGTAGAGAAGGTCGACCCCGTTGGTCTTGAAGAGCGACCGGACGCCGCCCGTGAGCTTCTTGACGATGCCCTCTTTCCAGTCCTGGAGCTTGTTCGCGTCGATGCGCGGGTTGTCGACCACGAGGCCGAACGTCGTGCCGCGCTTCACCTTCTCGAAGGTGTGGCTCGTGGCGATGATGGCCTTGCTTGGGACGCACCCCCAGTTGAGGCAAACGCCGCCCACTTCGTCTTTCTCGATGCAGAGCACCTTTTGCTTGAGTTGACCGAGGCGAATCGAGCAGGGGTAGCCGCCGGGGCCGCCGCCGATCACGATTGCGTCGTATGTCTTGTCTGCCATGCGGGTCACCTATCTTCGGGAGCTCTCTGTGAGGGCGCCGTTCCAGCCGCTGTTTTCTCCAGCCGCTGGTCGACACAATGTGCGCACGATTCATGCTCGTCGCACGAGCCGGCGCCGCTAGACGTGCGTAGGCGGCGGCCCGATTTTTTTCAAGCTTTCGAGCTCTTCGCGGAGGTGCCAGGGCATCTCGGCGTACACGTCCTCGAGCAGTGACTCGCGCGCCGGGGGCGGCAATCGCTCGACCTCGTCGACGGCGGCGGCGATCTCCGCGGTCAGCTCGGCCTCGAGCGCGGCGTCGCTCGCGTCGGTGACGACGCCGAGGTGCACGAGGTGCTGGCGCAAACGCCGGAGCGGGTCTTTCGCGGCCCACTCCTCGACCTCGGCTTGCGAGCGGTACCGGGACGGATCGTCGCTCGTCGAGTGAGGCCCCATGCGGTACGTCACCGCCTCGACGAAGGTCGGGCCGCCGCCGGTGCGGGCGCGATCGAGCGCCGCGCGCATCGCCTTCGAGACCGCGAGCACATCATTGCCGTCGACGCGCACGCCCGGGATGCCGTAGGCCCGCGCCTTCACGGCGAACGTGCGCGAGGCGGTCTGTCGCTCGGCGGGCACGCTGATCGACCAGTGGTTATTCTGGCAGACGAGCACGCAGGGCACCTTCCACACGCCGGCGAAGTTCATGGCCGCGTGGAAATCCGCCTGGCTGGTCGCGCCGTCGCCCATGAACCCGATCGTCGCCGCGGTGGACTTGCGCGCGCGCATCGCCCACGCCGCCCCCACGGCTTGCGGGATCTGCGGTCCGATGCATGACGACCAGCTCACCTGGTGCACGGCGCGGCCCGACGGGTGGCTCGGCATCTGCCGGCCCTTGAGCACGTCGCCGGCGTTTCCGAACACCTGGGCCACGAACGCGCGCAGCGGAAAGCCGCGCACTAGCATGATGCTCTGCTCGCGCAGCGCCGGGAAGACCCAGTCGTCGGGCCCGCACGCGAGGCCGGTCGCGATCGGGACCGCCTCCTGCCCCTGCGCCGCTCCGTAGAAGCCGACGCGGCCCTGCCTCTGCAGGGTGGTCATGCGCGCGTCGAGCAGGCGAACGCGCTTCATCTCGCGGTACGCCTGGCGAACGGTGGCCTGCGAGAGGCGCGGATCGGTCGCCGGGTCGGCGCTCCCGTCGTCGCGAAGCACGCGGAGGAGCCCGATGTCGGGATCGTCGGCGCGGAGCTCGTCGATGGCCATGGGCGATGGGGGAGGCCGTGGGGGAGGCCGTGGGGGAGGCCGTTTGGGGGAGGCTGTGCGTGAGTCGCGCTACTCGGCGGCGGCGTCGGCGGCCGTGACCGCACGACCGGCGTCGCCGGGTTCACCGCCATCGACGGGCTCGAGGGCGGCATCGCCGAACGACGCGTCGAACCCGGCCGACGCGTCGACCGGGGCTCGCCCGCAGAAGAGAGGCACCACGTCTTCGTAGAACTGTTTGAAAGTCTCGTCCATGCAGGGGCCGGCGACCCCGGCGTCGCTCTCGGTCGCCTTGCAGGACAACGCGGCCACGCCGGCGCCTCCATCCTCCGTCCCGGCGTTGAAAGAATTGCACCCCGCGCCGTCGGCGACGGCCGCGCACGACTTGCGCGCGAAGAGAGTGGTTGCGTCGCTCACCGGGCAGTTCGCCTGGCAGGCGGCGATCTCGCAGCCGGTCAGCGCCTGGACCGCCTTCGCGCACGGGAGCTCGCGCGGCGCCTCGACCTCGATGCACCCCGCGACGTTCTTGTCCACGAAGTCGCCGTAGTTGACGACCGGGCCCAACCGCTCGTTCGTGTACGAGGTCAGGATGCACGCGGCGCACGCCGCGGTCGACGCGCCACTCGTAAACGAGTCGCAGCTGGCTTTCGAGTTCGCCGGGCCGAAGCACGCGTCGTAGAACGCGTCCCAGAGCTCGCCGCCGTCGACGCCCAGGCACACGGCCGAGGGAGCGGCGGCGGGCACGTACGGGGAGGGCGCGTAGGTGGACACGTCGGACGCGTGGCACGCGCTGCCCGCGTCCGCGCTCAATCCCCCGGAGCTCCCTCCCGCGGCCTCCGGTCCGGGGTTCATGGTCTCGACGCTCGTGCCGCTTTTGACAGCGGTGCATCCGGACGCCGGCACGAAGCCGGCAAGGATCACCGCCGCCGCGGGCCAGAGCCCGAACCGGCACGCGCCGAGCGCGCGCGGTACCGCGTAAAGCCAACGGGAAGACAAAGCCTCGCCCTAAGCATGCCACACGGCAGGCCAGGCGGCGACCCTCATCAGGGCTACGGCTGGCAGTCGGGCCCGGCGAGCGTTTTGCCCTGGCACGAGGTGCCCACGGGGCAACCCTGGCCAGCCGGCGTACCGCCGGCGTCGGGCGCGGCATCGGCCTCGCCTGCGTCTCCGGTGCCCGCCGCCGCCGCTCCCGCGTCGGTCAGCGAGCAGGCAGGCACGCAGAAGCCGCTGACCCCCCGCGTCTGGGTGCTCACGGTGACGGTGGTGCCCGGGAACGGAGACGACGTCTCGTCGGTCTCGCAGACCCAGCCGTTCGGGCAGGCCGCGCCTCCCACGACGCAGAAGCTCGTGCAGACCCCTTGCCCCGAGGAGCCCGAGAGGCAATTGCACGCGCCCGTGGTGTTGTCGTCGGCCCCGCCGTCGGTCGACGCGACGCAGCCGCTGCCGATCGGCTTCGCGCGCGTCACCTTCTTGGTGGTGCAGAGACCGATGTCCGTCTGGCAGCCGTAGCCGGCCCCGAGCTTCGAGCAGTCCGAATCCACCTGGCAGGTGCTCTGGCAGAAGCCGACGCCCGTCACGGCTGACGAGCTGGCGGTGGGGGGGGAGAACCAGTCGAGGCTGCACACGTTGCTCCCCGCGCAGCCGGTGGCCGTTCCCCCGAGGGTGTACGAGCACTTCGGGAAGCAGAGGCCCTGGCCCGGCTGCGGATTCGCCTGGTCGTCGGCTACACAGATGCCCGGCGAGGCGATGTTGTCGGGGCCGTCGCAGTAGTGAGGGCCGGGCGCCTTCCCGATGGGCGCGGGATCGCAGTTCGCCGTCGTGGGCGGTATGAGACATACGGGGGTCGACCAGAACTGGATGTCGACGTTGCCGACCGTGCCGGCGACGCCGATGCTGCAGACGTTGACGCCCGGGCCGGTGGCCGAGACGCAATCCTTGTCGGAAGTGCAGATCTGCCCGGTCGTCCCGTCGACCCCGAGGTTGCTCGCGGCGGCGTCGTCTCCCGTGCCCAGCGCTCCGCCGTCGAGCATGCGATGACCGAAGACGACATCCGCCGAGGCATCGGACGGCGAGGGTCCCGACGACGCGCTGCTCGAACAGCCGCCGGCGACCACCGCGATGAACCCGCTCGCGACCACCAGCCCGAACCAATTGCGGAACGACATACGCTGCCTCGCCTTGAAAAAGAGTGCCCGACACGACGCGGATAGGCCCGCTTCCCGGGGGCATCTTCACGTGGCGCTCGGCCTCGTGCAAGCGCGCAGCCTGCCCTCACCGGCGGCACCCCGTGAATGTGCCTGGATTTTTACAGAGCCCGTCGCCGCTTGAAGGGGCTCGAGAGCGAGACCGCGTGCAGGGCGATCACCACGGCGAGCAGCGCGAGCTCGATCTTGCCGCACCACTCGGCGAGGTCGTGCAGGTGCGCGAGCTCGCGGCCCGGCTCGTCGACCCAGCGGATCGCTCCAGCGGCGTGGAGGGCCGCGATGCGAGGCGAGATCTTGATGCCTTCGACGACCGCCGCCACGGCCGCGAGTAGCGATCCGGCGGCGCGCACGTGCGCGAAGCGCTCGAACGCCAGCCCGGCCACGGGCCGCACCGCCTCGGTGGCGAGGACGATCGCGGCGCAGGTCATGGCGACGGAGTCGAAGCGGCGAAAGACGATGCTCATCGCGTCGGCGCTCGCGGGGAACGCGACGGTCGCGAAGATCACCGGTGCGGCCACGGCGCCTAGGGCGACCAGCCCGCCGAGCCACACGGCGATGGCCAGGAGGGCGGCGATCGAGAGGGCGCGGCGAAGGGCGAGCATGACGCGACTCAGCCGACCACGAGCCGGAGGAGCGCCTCGCGGACCAGCGCGTCGTCGACCGAGGCGCCCAGGTGTTCGAGAAGTCCGCGAGCCTCGGCGACGCGCGCCCTGCCAGCAGCGACCACCGCGGCTTCGCGGGTCTCGCGGCGCCACGAGGCGAGGTCGGCCAGGATGTCGCCTCGCGCCTTCGCGTGGCCCATGCGCGCCAGCGCGATGCGCGCGTGCCACGCGCTGCTCGCGCCGTCGCCCGCGCCCCACGAGAGCACCGTGCGCAGGATGCGGCGCGAGCCCCACACGCGGCGCTCGAGGTCGGGGATGGCCTCGCGGAGCGAGAGCTCGCCGGCGAGATCGACGCACGCCTGTTCGTCTTCGAGCTCCGGGGTCTTTCGCGTCCCGGCGACCACGTCGAGCACCACGCGCCTCCCCTTCTCGAGGCCAAGGCGCGCGAGGTAGATCGCCGCGACCACCGACACCGCGGGGTCGGCCGCGTCGACGAGGCTCTCGGCGCGCGCGACGATGCGCGGGTCGCGCAGCGGCTCGCCGTCGATCCCGTGCTCTTCGGCGACGCGCATGGCGATGTAACGAATGGCTTCGTCGGCGTCGTCGAGCGCGCGGGCGAGCGCGTTCGCAACGGCGTGCGCGTCGTCTTTGACGACGCGCGCATAGGCGATGACGGCCTGGTAGCGGACCTCGGGGCGCTCGTCGGAGAGCGCCCGCGCGAGCCGCTGGGTGGCGCGCGCGTCGCCAATCTCGCCGATCGCCGCGATGGCCATCTGGCGAACGTGCGGGTCTTCGTCTTCTACGGCCATGAGCAGCGCCGCGAGCGCCTCGCCCGCACTCACGTCGGCGAGCGCCACTGCGGCCTGGGAGCGGACCGCGGCCGCGGTGTCTTCTCGAAGCGCGCGCTCGAGGAGCGGAACGGCTCGCGCGCGGGTGTCGGACGCGAGGAGGGCGTGACGGACGACGTCGCGTATGGCCGACGCCCGCGTCGCCGGCTTCTCCGACGCGAGATCGCGGAACGCGGCCTCGAGGTTGCGTGGGAGAAGAGACAGAGACAGCATCGGAGGCTGGCTGATAGCACGATGAGTATAGAGGCCCCATGCCCGAAGAAGCCCTCGAGACGCAAGACGTGCAGGAGCTCAAGGAGCGGCTCGAAGAAGCGCGGGAGCACGGCGAGGGCGGCGCCGACCGCAAGGCGAACGCGTGGACCCTCTGGCTCTCGCTGTCGACCGCGGTCATCGCCGTTCTCGCGGCGATCGCTTCACTCGAGGCCGGCGCGAACGCCAACGATGCCATCTTGAGGAAAGACGACGCGATCCTGCACCAGTCGCGCGCCGGCGACGCGTGGGCGCACTACCAGGCGGCCGGGATCAAGTCCGTGGTCTACACGACGCAGGCGGCGTCGGGCCCGCCGGATCTCGCGGCTCGCTGGCAGGCGGAGGCCGAGCACGAGCGCAGCGTGCAGAAGGACCTCAAGGAAGCGGCCGACGCCGAGGACGTCCGCGTCGAAGAGATGGACGAGAAGGCGGCCCACAAGCTCCACGTGCACCACGAGTTCGCGAAGAGCGTCACGGTGTTCCAGGTCTCGATCGCCCTCGCGGCCATCGCCGCCCTCACGCGGCGCAAGCCCATGTGGTGGGTGAGCCTGGCCGTAGGAGTCACCGGCCTCGTGTTCTTCGCGATGGGCCTGTCCCTGAGCTAGGCCAAGGAAACGGACCCCAGGCGCCGGACCCAGGCGCCCCGCGTCGGCCGCCGGCAAAGTTTCCCCCCTCTTCGCAATGCCGTTCACCTAAGAGGCGTCGTTGCGGTTCTCACCTGAGCGCCCGGCCCGCCGAGAGCAGCGCCGCGCTCGTGGCAAAGACGGCCAACGCTCCCACGACGAGGACGTGCGGCGCCCGCAGCATCGCCGCCACCCCCTGGTCGAGGACGCCGCCGAGCGACACGCCGTCGGGCGGACCGAGGCCAACGAACGCGAGGCCCGCTTCGCTCACGACGACGGCCGCCGCCGTCGAGCCGAGCTGCACCGCGACCACCCCGAAGAGGTTCGGCAGGACGTGGCGCGCCAGCACCCCCGCGCGTCCACGACCGAGCGCCGTGGCCGCTTCGACGAACGCGGCGTCCCGGAGCACGCGCACCTGCGACAGCGCCAGCCGCGCGAACGGCGCCCACGCCGTCAACGCGAAGACGATCCCGATGTGCACGCGCGACGGCGTCCGCACGGCGCTCAGCACGGCGAGCGCCAGGATGAACGTCGGAAACGCCTGGACCAGATCGCAGGCCCGCTCGACGGCCCTTTCGAGGCGTCCGCGCGCGAGCGCAGCCGCGGACCCCAGCGGGGTGCCCAGCAGGAAGCCGAGCGCGGCCACGACGACCGCGAGAACGATGGCTTTCAGCTCCGCCGTCGCCACGACGCCGGTGAGGTCCACGCCGGCTTCGCCGTAGCCGAGGGGGCTCTCCACCGACGGCGGAAGCCACGAGCGCCAGGGCACGAGCCTCCCGGCCGGGCCGCTCGATCGGAGCGCGCCCACGACGCTGGCGCAGACGACCAGCGCGAGCGGGGCGAGATCGAGCGCGCGACGCGTCTCCTTCACGCGCACGCGCCTCACGGCGCCCCTCGTGCGCGGGGATCGAGCGTCGCGTGCAGCGCCTTACCGAGAGTCTGGGCGACCACGAAGAGCAGCCCCGCCGCGACGATCGCGCCCTCGAGCACCGGCAGATCGCGGGTCACGTAGGCCTCGAGCATCAGCGTGCCGAGGCCCCTACGCTCGAACATGCGCTCGAGGACCACCGCGCCGCCGAGGAGCGCGCCGAGCTGACTCGCGACGACCGTGACGATCGGCCCGGCCACGGCGGGCAGGGCGTGGACGACCCAGACGCGCGCTGCCGTGCCGCCCTTCGCGCTCGCCACCAGCAAGAAGGGCGCGCGCGCAACCTCGAGCAGTGCGGCGCGCGTGATGCGACCGACGTGCGCGGCGAGGGGGATCGCCAGCAACGCGCTCGCGAACAGCAGCCCGGAGACGCCCGCGTCCGGATCGCCGGGCAGGGGCACGACGCGCATCCGCACCGCGAGGGCCCAGGTGGCGACGGGGGCCACGGCGACGAGGGGCGCGGCGGCGACGCCCACGAGAGCGCGTTCGATCCCGGACCGCGATCGCGGCGCGAGCCACGGGCCGCTCGCCGCTAGGCCCGCGCCGAGCCCCACGACCGCGCCCATCAGCACGGCGAGGGCGGCGAGCTCCGACGTCGGCACGAGCGCCTGAGCGACGCGAGCCATCGCCTGGGTCCCCGGGCGCCGCAGCGAATCCCCGAGGTCGAGGGTCGCCAGGCCACGAAGGAAGCGGGCATACTGGACGACCAGGGACTCGTCGAGGTGGAGCGTCGCGCGGACGCGCACGAGCTCCGCGGGGCTCGCTGCGTCGCCGAGGACCAGGCGCGCCGGGTCGCCCGGAAGGAGCCTCAGGGCGAAGAAGACGAGCGAGGCCAGGGCGAGGACGACGAGCGCCGCCTCGACGGCGCGAGCCGCGAGGACGCGCAAGACGCGCGCGCCGTCAGCCGCCGGCCGACGCATCGGCCGGG
>CALFNG010000549.1 GCA_937902985.1 uncultured Myxococcales bacterium | reverse complement strand
CCACGACTACCGCGCCGCGGCATGACGACGGCGGATGGGCTAAGGAGCCAGGACAACAGGTCAGCGAGTGCAGAGGCCCGCGGATCGCCCCTCGATTGCCCCAGGTCGGTGCGAGGACCCTCGATCTCGGGCGTACTCGGATCGTGGATCGAGCTTCTTTTCTCGATCTCCCGAGAATCAAACGGCGTGCGGCATCTTTGGTGGAGGGTAGTCCACGATCGATCAGCCCCGTCGTCTTCACCTCGACGGCGAGCACGAGCATGCGCAGTTTCTGCTCGCATGTCTTCTCAAACTCGCGTCGCTGCATTTCGAGGCCACCAAGAGAAAGCCCCGTAGGTTGAGCAAGGAGACGTGCGGGCCTGGCGCTTCACCCCACCGTGTCCTTGTTTGCCTTCACAGGGCTAGCCTTTACGGTCTTGCTCTCAGGCTTGGCCGCGAACATCTGCTTCTCCTTGGTAAAGGGATTGATCCCCTCATGAGCGGGCCGGGCGGCCTTCTTCACGACGACGAGCTTTGCGAAACCGGGCAGGACGAAGACGCCGTTCTTCTTCAGCTCCTCGTGACCGACCGACACAAGTGCCTCGACGATCAGCTTGACGTGCTTGCTCGACTCCTCGCCAACGACCACGGCGACGGCGCTCAGGATCTCGGCCTTCGAGAGAGAATTCTTCTTCGTCATCGTGGGCTCTGCCATGGTCGTTGGGCTCCTTCGGGAGGGCGGAGAAGAGCGCCGAGAGGGCGGCGGCGTCAACCGAACTCTGGCTCGGAGGCCGCAAAGTGCCCGTGCAGGTTGAGCCAGAAAATCGGCAGACTGGCACGGCACGGCTGGCGTCCCAAGGTCATTGGCGGGCCACCCCTCCGACTCGGGGGGATGCGCGCAATGAGCTTCGCACTCGGGGCGTAGCCGTCGTCGCGGTCATCGAGGCGCGACACACTCGGATCGACGATCAGGCGCTCGTCGCGACTCGCTCACAATCCGGCATCGTCAGAAAGTCGATCGCGATCGTGCCCACGAGGTGGTTGCGCAGGAAGGTCCTCCAGGTCTGCGACGGCGGATGACGAGGCCGCCCGGGAGGCCTCGGCATGTGTTTGGCGATCGTGTCCTTGTCGACGCGGTGACCGAGCTTCGAGAGTTCGCTGGCGACCCTCCGACGGCTCCAGAGCGGGTTCTCACGCGCCATCTGCTCGACGAGGCTCACCAGCTCCGGGGCGAGCGGGGGTCGTCCCACCGGTCGCGACTTCCACGCCCAGAACCGGGCGAATTCGCGCCGATGCCATCCGATCACCGTCGCGGGCTGGACGATCGCCAGCGTGTCCGCCCACCGTGACCAGATGCGTGAGATGACGACCCAGAACGCGCGGTCGATGGGCCGAAGTCGCGGTCGAGGATGGGTGCGACGGAGAATCGCAAGCTGTTGGCGGAGAAGGAGGTTCTCGGCAACGAGCCTCGCCCGAGGCCGGAGCGCGGCGAGCAGCGCGCCAAGTGCAGCCTCAAGGATTGTGAGCATCCCCGCGAGGGTCGCGCCGGTCGGTCTCCGTGTCACCCGCGAATCGCCACGGCCGACACGGTATGCTGACCGTCGGCCCATGCAGCCCGCGCCCTCCGGGAATGCCTCGCAAACGAGTTCTTCGTCATCACAGGCCTACCTGGGAACGCCCGCCGTGGCGAACGTCGACATCGCGAGCTGGGTCTCGACCGCCGTCCGCACGAGATCCAGTGCCAGCACCGCCCCGGTTCCCTCGCCCAGTCGAAGTCCGAGGTCGAGAAGCGGCCGCAACCCGAGGGCCCCGACCGCGATCGCTGCGCCTCTCTCCGCCGAAGCGTGCGACGCGAGCAGATAGGAGGTCACCGCCGGCTCGAACCGCTTCGCGACGAGCGCCGCGGCGACCGCCAGGTAACCGTCAAGTACGACGGGGGTGCGCCGCCGTGCGGCTTCGAGGAGGAAGCCGCACATCGCCGCAAGCTCGAGACCGCCAAGACCGGAGAGGAGAGTCAGCGGATCCACTAGGGTCGATCCGTACCGTCGCAATCCGTCTGCTACGATCTGCACCTTACGGGCGCGGATGTCTTCTCCAACTCCCGTGCCGAGACCCACGACGTCTTCGGGCAGCGCCCCCGTGAGAGCGCAGATGAGAGCCGCAGCGGACGTCGTATTTCCGATGCCGATCTCCCCCACGGCGAGCAGCGTTCCGCCCGCCTCAACGGCTTGGGAGGCGACCCGCCTGCCAACGTCCAACGCGGCGCGGGCTTCGTCGGGGTGCATTGCCATTTCGACCCGGAGATTCCCGGTCCCTGCCCGCACCTTCGCGCGGACGAGAGGGATGCGAGGGTTTACAGGGGCGATCGAGAGGTCCCCAGCCACTCCGACGTCGACGAGCGTGACTCCGACGCGGAGCCTCTGCGCGATGCAGCTGATCGCCGCGCCGCCAGACATGACATTCGCGACCATCGCCGCCGTGACCGAGGACGGGTAGGCGCTCACCCCTTCGACGACCACGCCATGGTCCGCGCAGAAGACTGCAACCTCGGCGCGCTCCGGTCGGGGCGGCGGGAATCGCCCGTGTGCGCCAGCGTACCAGGCCGCGATCTCTTCGAGCCGCCCCAAACTTCCGTGCGGCTTCGTGAGCAGTCGCTGGTAATCAAGCGACGCGGTGGCCGCAGCCTCATCGAACGGCGGGATCCCCGCCTCCTTCGGCGCAGACTCCCGCACTGGAGCGCCAGACGCTCCGCCCCGAAAGCGATCCATATGCACGAGCTCCGAGAGCTCGCGGCGCGCCCTCCATTTCGTTTCTTCGAGCATGGGCCGCTCGTGAAATGCCTCCGCATGCCCGATGCACAGGTAGGCGATCGGTTCGACGCCCGCGGGTAGACCGAGCTCCCGCCGAAGGACGGCAGGCTCGACAATGCTCACCCATCCCACGCCGAGGCCCTCGGCGCGGGCCGCCAGCCACAGATTCTGGACGGCGCAGCAAACGCTCGCGCGCACCGCGTCCGGTTGCACGGTCGTCCCAAGAATGGCCTCGTCGCGAGGACGCAGGTCGGCGGCCACGCAAAGGTTGAGCGTCGACTCCGCGATGCCCTCCAGTTTGTAGGCGAGGTACTTCTCCCGCCGGTCGGCAGGAAAGCGCGCGGATTCCGCCTCCCGGCACCGCAGAAAGCTTTCGCGGACACGTGCGCGCACGCCCGCGTCCCGCACGACGATAAACGCCCACGGCTGCGAGAAGCCCACGCTAGGCGCAACGTCGGCCGCGCGAAGAATGCGATCGAGCGCGGCGGGGTCGATCTCACCGGGGCAGAACTTCCGAATGTCGCGACGAAGCTCCATGATCCGGTAGAGCGCGCTTCGCGAGGCGTCGTCGAACCGGCCAGGTACCTCCCCGCTCACAGCCCTACCATCCTGTTCAGGAGGTCCGTCCGGATGTTCGCGCGAACCACCTCGGCCAGCCGATCGTATTCGTCCGTCTCGTTGGCCACGTGGCTCGTGGTCGCCAACTCTCCCCACCCGCGCGCGCGCCGGAGCCCCGCGAGGAGCGCTCGGCGGACGTGCGGATTCTCGAACAGACCGTGGATCATCGTGCCCACGACGCACCCGTCGGGCGACACCGCACCATCGACGTCGTCGACCGGCGCACCGTTTCGCTCGTGGAGAGCGAACGCGCCGCGCGCGCCATCGAGCCTCTCGACGAGGCCCATGTGAATCTCGTAGCCAAGCACGTCGCCGTCGCTCGAGAGCCAGTGCACCTCCGCCGCTCGCGCGCGAACCTGCGCCGTGCGCTTGTCTCGCCCGAACCGGACTCGCAGAGGAAGAAGCGCGAGGCCCTCCGCCGATCTCAGGTCCGATTCGACGCCGTCGGGATCCTCGATCGTGCGGCCGAGCATCTGACAGCCGCCGCAGACGCCGAGGACGCGCCCACCCGACGCGGCGCGGGCGACGATAGCCCCGGCCAAACCGCTCTCGCGCAACCACGCGAGATCGGCGCAGGTCGTCTTGGTGCCGGGCAGGACGACGAGATCGGCGCGCTCGAGATCCGCCGCCCGCTCGACGAACCGCACGACGACGCCGGGTTCGTGCTCGAGAGGCTGGAAGTCATCGTAGTTGGATATGCGCGGGAGGCGCACGACGGCGATCTCGAGCTCCCCTTCGCGGGCGCGCGCGCGACCTCGACGGTCGTCGAGTGCCAGCGAGTCTTCGTCGGCGACGCGGAGCTTGGGGACGTAGGGCAGGACGCCGAGCACCGGCACGCCTGTCCGCTCCTCGAGGAAGCGGAGGCCCGAGTCGAGCAAGCGAACGTCGCCGCGGAATTTGTTGATGACGAATCCGGCGACGCGCGAACGCTCGTCAGGCTCGAGGAGCTCCATCGTCCCAACGAACGCCGCGAAGACGCCGCCTCGATCGATGTCTCCCACGAGGAGCACGGGCGCATCGGCAATCTTCGCGACGAACATGTTCACGAGGTCGCGATCCTTGAGATTGATCTCCGCCGGGCTGCCCGCCCCCTCGATGACGATCAGGTCGTGGCTCGCACGGAGCCGCGCGAGCGCGCCACGGACCACGTCGCGCAACTCCGGCTTGCGGGCGTGGTATTCGACCGCGCCGAGGCTCCCGATCGGCTTGCCGAGAACGACGACTTGAGATCTGGAGTCGCCCTCGGGCTTCAGCAGGATCGGGTTCATGTCGACCGTGGGGACGACCCGGGCGGCCTCGGCCTGGACGGCTTGCGCGCGCCCGATCTCGCCCCCGTCAGGGGTAACGAACGCGTTCAATGCCATGTTCTGCGACTTGAACGGCGCCACGTCCAGGCCCGCTTGCCGGAAGTACCGGCAGAGCGCCGTCGCGACGATGCTCTTGCCGACCGACGAGGCCGTACCCTGGACCATGATCGTGCGCGCCGTCATGCGAGCACCTGCGCGAGCGCAGACACGAGCCGGTCGAGATCGCCGTCCGGGCGCGACGCGATGCGCACGTGATTCGGAAGACCGAACGACGTACAATCGCGAATGAGGACGCGATGCTCACGGAGGAGCGTCGCGCGGAGATCGGTAGCGTGCCGCGCGCCGAGATCGGCGAGCACGAAGATCGTCTCGCTCCCGTGAGGACGAAGGCTCAGGCGCCGGAGCGCCGTTTCGAGCCGAACGCGATGCTCCAGTAGCTGCCGGCGGCTCGTGTCGACGAACCCGTCGGCTTCCTCCGAGGCAATCGCGGTCGCGGCCGCCTGCGCCAGGGCGTTCACTGACCAGGGCGGCCTCTCCTCCTCGATCCGTTTGGCGATGACCGGTGGCACGATGGCACAACCGATCCGTAGGCCAGCGAGCGCGTGGTCCTTTGTGAGGGATCGAAGCCACACGATGCGCTCTGAGGAGCGCCACACGGCGCCAGCATGCTGTGTGCTGAGCGACAGGAAGGAGATATCGACGACGAATAGCGTC
Organism: uncultured Myxococcales bacterium; assembly: GCA_937902985.1. Taxonomy (GTDB): domain Bacteria; phylum Myxococcota_A; class Polyangia; order Polyangiales; family Polyangiaceae; genus Palsa-1150. The sequence goes on along the minus strand of CALFNG010000549.1, from coordinate 21,369 downwards.
TCGGGGTGCCGCTCGGCTAGGTCGGCGAGCCCTTCGGGCGACGTGCAGCGCCCGACTGGGTTCGACGGCGAGCACACGTAAAGCAGGCGCGGACGCAGTCGCGCGAGCTCCGCGTCCAGCGCGGACAGGTCGAGCTCGAAGTCGCGCGCGGGGTCCAGCCGGTAGGCTTCCACGCGAGCGCCGACCCGCGTTGCCGCTGCGCGTAGCTCGGAGAACGTCGGCTCAACCGTCATGACGACGGCGCCGGGTCGAAGCCACGCGCGCGCCAGTGTCCAGAGGAGGTCCACGGCGCCGTTGCCCACCACCACCCGCGCCTCGGCGACGTCGAGCCATGCAGCCAGCGCGCGCCGAGCGAGCCGCGCCGTCGGGTCGGGGTACTGCCGCAGGTCAGCGGCCGCGATCGCGTCACGGACCGCGGCACAGGGACCGTATGGGTTCACGTTGACGCTCAGGTCGAGGACATCGTGCGGCGCGATCTGGAGCGCCTCCAGCTCGAACGCGACGAGACCGCCGTGTGTGATCGCGGGGGCGGGACTAGGCATGGAACCACTCCAAGGCGAAGACGATGAGGCCGGCGGCGAGCGCCGAAGCGAGCGACGTGACGCGACATGCTGCGGTGATCTGCGCGGTGGCAAGGGGCCGCTCGGCGTCCCCGAGAGCGTAGTGATTGACCTTCACTAGGCGTACGCGGAGGAGGCCCGCCATCGTCGCCATCGGCCACCCTGCGTTGGGGCTCTCGGTCCGCCGCGCATCGCGGAGGAGAACTCGAACGCCGTTCCGCCCGCTCTTTCCCGTCAGCACTCCCGCCACGAGGAGAAAAAGTGCCGTGATCCGCGCCGGAAGGAAGTTGAGAAGATCGTCGAGGCGCGCGGACGCCTTGCCCGCGTACTCGAGCCGACCACGGTAGCCGACCATCGCGTCGAGCGTGTTCACACAGCGGTAGAAGACCGCCGCCGGTACCCCACCACAGGCGAAGAAGAGGAGCGGCGCGACGACGCTATCCGAAGTGTTCTCCGCAACCGACTCGATCGTAGCCGCCACGAGATCGTCGGCATCGAGCGCATCGGCCTTTCGACTACAAAGGCTCCCGAGCGCTCGACGGGCGGACTCGAGATCGCCCGCGTCGAGCGCGTTCCGCACGACGAATGCCGCGTCGCGAAGCGAGCGAGCCGCGAACATGGGCTTGAGCAGGACCACGGCGAGAGCCAGCTCGAGGACGGTATGGCCGCGCGCGGAGCGGAGGACTGCGAATGCGCTGGCCGCAAAAGTGCTCGGTAGGACGAGCGCGATAGCCGCGCCGCGTGCGAGCTGTCCTAGCCTCGTACCCCGGAGAGCCCATGGCTTTGCGCGGCCGATGACGGTGCCCATCCACGCGACGGGATGCACGAGGTTCGGCGGCTCGCCGAATGCGAGATCCAGCGCATATGCGATCGCCAGCGCGGAAGCTCTCATGGCACGAACCCATCGTCGGCGAGTGCAACCGGGGCGGGCTTCAGCCGCACGACGGTCCCCATCGTCGCGAAGTAGAGCTGACTGGCGACGCGCGCGAGCCTCTGGTGCGCGCCGCCGGAGATGTCGCGAAAGGCGCGTCCGAGGGGCGTCTCTGGAACGAGCCCCATCCCGACCTCGTTGGTGACGACGATGCTCGCGAACGGCGCGGCGGCTAGCGTCGTGGCCAGGGAGTCGACGCGCTGCTCGATCGCGGAGGCGGGAACGCCGTCGAGGAGGAGATTCGAGAGCCAGAGTGTGAGGCAGTCGACCAGGACCACGTCCGGCGTGCTCTCGCGGTCACGCGCAAGACGGGCAACCGCCAGGTCGAGATCCCGCGGAGCTTCGACCGTCGCGAACGAGCGCCCACGCTCGTCCTTGTGTCGCTCGATGCGCTCGCGCATCTCTTCGTCGAACGCGATGGCGGTCGCGATGAAGACGCGGCGTGTCCCCCGCGATTGCGCAAGCCGTAGCGCGAACGAGCTCTTGCCCGAACGCGCACCGCCTCCGACGAGCGCGAAACCGGCGTGGCTCATCGAGCGTGCCCCTCGAGCCAACGCGTCACCCCATCCGAAACGGCGCGTTCGGCGGCCGACCCGACGAGGAACCCGACGTTCGTGTGCTTGCCCGCGTAGCTGGCGGGAGTCCGACCTGTCGCGCACGTGATGACGGTGCAGTCCGTGCCCGTCCCGGTCGCGGCTCGACCGGTCCTTCGGCTGAGGACTCCCGCTTCGAGGACCGCCGCGGCCTTGGCCTCCGTCGCGATGGCGCTCGCCTCGAGCAATCCTTCGTTCGTGAGCGGCACGTCCAGGTGGACCAGGACGTTGATCGTGCCGATTCGGCCGGCGACGCCCGCCGGATCTCCCGCGCGAAGCGCGTTCCCGAGACCCACCGTCGCGATGCACCGGGCCTGCGCGCCTTGGGCTGCCACCACAGCATCGCTGTAGGTCATGACACTGCGACTCGTCAGCAGTCCGATGGCACGTGAGAGTCGCCTCGCGCGCAGGCGCTCGACCAGGAAGCCGCGCGCGTCCACGGGCGGACGCAGGTCCGCGTCGGACACCTCGCACCAGGCCACGTTGTCGATCTCGGTGAACCCCCCGCCGACAATCGCCCAACTGCACGCGCGCACCGGTGCGGAGAAAGACGCGACGAGCCAGCGGTCCGAGAGGGTCACGCTCATGCCGTCCGGGGCGAGAGGCGTCGCGGCGCTCACGGGGTCCATCACCGACGCTCCACACGAGCACGCGCACAGCTCTCCACGAAGGCTTCGGGGATCCGCGGATTCGACGCCCAGTGAGCGTGAACGTAGGACGCGAGCACGCTGCCGACGCGGTACCCCTCGAGCGACGTGTCTCCCCCCCGCCGGCGACGGAGTGAGTACACGCGGTCGATTCCCTCCGGCGCGGGCGAGAGATCCGAGTACCGGAACTGATGGCCGCGGAACCGCGATCCCGCTCCGCCCAAGATCGTCCGGGTCTGCGTCTCGACCTCGACGTAGCCGAGCGCCTGGAGCTTGGCGCACATGCGAGCTTCGCTCGGCACGAGGCCGACCATGGGGTGGCGGACGCCGTCGAGCGTTACGATGGCGCTCGTGAGGTACATGAGCCCCCCGCACTCCGCGTACACGGGCGCGTTGCGCGAGGCGAACGCGCGGACGGCGTCTCGCATCGCCGTGTTCGCCGCGAGCCCCCCGGCGTGGGCCTCCGGGTAGCCGCCGCCGATGTAGAGCCCATCGACGTCCGGCAGCGTCGCGTCGCGGAGCGGCGAGAACGGGACGAGCTCGGCTCCCAGCGCCTCGAGGCGCGCGAGGTTGTCGGCGTAGTAGAAATGAAACGCTTCGTCGCGCGCCAGGCCGATGCGACAGCGAACCTTCACCTTCTCGGCGAGCTCCTCGAAGGGCGCCACGTTCGCCGGCGCGCTCCGCGCGAGCTTCACGAGCGCGTCGATGGCGCACCAGGATGTGGCCGTGGCGCCCCAGTGGTCGAGGAGCGACTCGGGCACGCGCTCGTCGTCCGCGGTGAACAGTCCCAGGTGCCGCTCGGGGAAGCAGTGCTCTTCGTCGCGCGGGAAGCCGCCGAGGATCGGGGGAGACTTCAGCGCGCGGCGGAGCAGATCGAGGTGCCCGGCGCTCCCCACGCGGTTCGCGAGGACCGCTCCTATCTGGAGGGCGGGGTCGAACGCAACGAAGCCCTGCGCGACTGCGGCGATGCTCCTCGCCATGCCGCTGGCGTCGACGACGAGGACTACGGGTGCTTCCAGCCACTTTGCGATCTCCGCGGTCGACCCCTCCTCGCCCGTGGGACCCGCGCCGTCATAGAGGCCCATCACGCCTTCGACGAGTGCGATGTCCGCGTCTCGTGAGGCGCGCGCAAAGGTCGCGCGTACCGCGTCCTTGCCCATCATCCACCCGTCGAGGTTCTGCGAGACGGAGCGGGACGCGCGCGCGTGGTACGTGGGGTCGAGGTAGTCCGGGCCGCATTTGAAGACGGCGACGCGCATGCCGACCGCCTGCAGCGCGCGCGTGAGCGCCACAGTGGTCGTGGTCTTCCCCACCCCGCTCGCGGTTCCCGCGAGCACGAGCCGGGGCACGAGCGGCGAATCGTTCTCCGCACCCATCAGTAGTCCACTCCGATCTGCGCCTTGATCCCCTGCGTGTGGGGATGCTTCACGACGACCATCTCGGTCACGAGATCCGCGAGCGCGACGAGCTCCTCCGGCGCGTTTCGCCCCGTGACGACGACATGCACGTGCGACGGTCGTGCGCGCAGCGTTGCGAGCACTTCGTCGAGGGGGAGGAAGTCGTAGTGGAACGTGTAGGTGAGCTCGTCGAGCACTACGAGATCGCGCTCGCCGGACAGGATCGCCTGGCGCGCCTTCTCCCACGCCGCCCTCGCGGCGGCCTTGTCCTTCGCGAGGTCGTCGCTCTCCCACGTGAACCCGAGCCCCATCACGTGGAACTCGAGGCCGGGGATCGTCTCGGCGAACGTGCGCTCGCCGGTCTTCCACTTCCCCTTGATGAACTGCACCACGGAGACACGAAATCCACGACCGAGGGCGCGAAACACCATCCCCAGCGCGGCGGTGGTCTTGCCCTTGCCGTGACCGGTGTACACGACGAGGAGGCCGCGCTGTTCCCGCCCGGCGCGCGCCAATGCTGCAGGGGTCGAGGCGTCGCTCGCGTCCCCCGCCGGGGACTTGCCGGGGTCGTCGCTCACGGCGTGACCTCCTGCGAGATGGCCGCCGCGCCCGACGACGCCGCGCCCGGTCGCGCCCCCGAGACTGCCCGCACCGCCGCGAGGACGAGCCCCTCGACGGTGTCGCACTCGGCGCACGTAACGTGGGGCGCGCCGCATCGGTGCGCCTCTTCGAGAGTCCGTGCGCCCATGGCCACGGCCGCCGCCTGGCGCACGTGCAGGGGGGCATTTGCATAGAGCGCGCGGGCGGCGGACGACGCCGGCAAGACGACGAGGTCGACCCGTGATGGCCAGTGCGCCGGCCCGACGTGGCGATCGTGAGCCACGGCGACGAACCGGGGCCTTGCACCCATCCGAACCATCTCGGCTTCGAGGTTCGGGCGGAATCGATCGGCGACCGGCACGAGCACGTCTGCTCCTCGTAGCCTCTCCTGCGCCGCTGCAAGCGCCTCCGCGCACGCCCCGCGCAGGGTGGCCGCAACCGCGACCCCATGCGCACGGAGTCGGGTCGCGATCGTCGCGCCGATCACGAGAACGTCAGGGTGACCCGGCCTGAGCCCGGCCTCTCCGAGGGCGTCCGCGCCCTCGTCACAACCGACGAGAATGGCGCCGTAGTCGATGCGTCCCAGCTCCTTTCGGAGCGCGCCAGGGGCGTCGATGAGATCGCGTTCGACGTGCGGAAGCTCGATCACCTCGCCGCCGAGCGTTCGGAGCGCGCGCGCCACGCTGGAGGCTCCAGCCCGAGCGCGCGCGACGATGATGCGCCGCCCGCGCAGCGGAAGGTGCGCGCGCCAGTCGATGCCGCCTCGCAGTCCCACGACTTCGCCGACGAAGACGAGCGAGGGGAGCTTCGAGCCCGGAACGATCGCGCCGGCCGCCCGGGCGGCGAGCGTGGCCAGCGTGCCCGTGATCGTGTGCTCGTCGGCCGTCGTCGCAGCGATGACGAGCGCCGCAGGAGTGCTCGGCGCCCAGCCCGCAGCAACGATGCCGGCGAGGGTTGCCTCGAGATCGTGCGACGCCATGTAGAGAGCCAGCGTGCGCCCGCCTACGACGCTCGGTGGTGGCGCACCGCCGTCGGAGCGGTGTCCGGTGGAGATCACCACCTGCGCAGAGAGATCCCGATGCGTGAGCGGAATGGCGCTGTACGCCGCCGCCCCGAGCGCCGCGGAGACGCCGGGGACGATCTCGAACGGGATCCCGCGCGAGGCCAGCTCCTCCGCTTCTTCTCCGCCACGCCCAAAGACGAGCGGGTCCCCGGCTTTGAGGCGCACGACGAAGAGACCTCGCGAGGCGCGATCGAGCACGTCGGGGTGAATGCGATAAGCGAGGTGCCCCTCCCCAGCGCGTCGGCCTACCGGCAGAAGCTCCGCCGTCTCCGGAACGAGCGCGAGGATCGCCTCGGAGACGAGCTCGTCGTAGGCGACGACCTCCGCCACGCGCAGGAGCTCCGCGGCCCGCAGCGTGAGCAGCGCGGGGTCGCCCGGCCCGGCGCCGACGAGAGCGACGCGACCGATGCTCATGTCTCCCTCTCCACCGGCGGCTTCACCGCGCGCCGGAAGCCATGGCTGAACTCCGGATCGTAGAGCTTCGAGTTGGCGAACGACGTCGAGGTGAGAACGTGACCGACGATGATCATCGACTGCGACTTGAGGCCGGCTGCGCGCACCTTCTCCCGGATGTTGCCGAGCGTGCCCGTGACGATCTTCTGGTCGGCGCAGCTCGCCTTGTGCACGACCGCGACGGGGCAGTCCGCGCCGTATGACGGGATGAGCGACGCGGTCACGTCGCGGAGGAGCGTGATGCTCAGGAACAGGCAGAGCGTCGAGCGGTGGGTGGCCAGCGACTCGAGCTTCTCGAGATCAGGCATCGGGGTGCGCCCCTCGGCGCGGGTGAGGATGACTGTCTGCGACAGCTCCGGCAGCGTGAGCTCACGACCGAGCGCGGCTGCCGCGGCGGTAAAGGAAGAGACGCCTGGGATGATCTCGTAGTCGATGCCCAGCTCCTGCATGCGTCGCATCTGCTCCGCTGTGGACCCGAAGAGAACCGGGTCTCCGGTGTGGACGCGCGCGACGTCTTGCCCTGCGTCCCTAGCGCGGACGATCACCGCGAGAATCTCGTCGAGCGTCATGCTGGACGAGTCGAGGACGATTGCGTCCTTGGCGGCGGTCGCGACGACCTCCGCGGGGACGAGCGAGCCGGTGTAGAGCACGACGGGGCACGAGGCGATCAGCTCCGCGCCACGGAGGGTGATGAGTTTGGGATCGCCCGGGCCGGCGCCGATGATGTAAACGCGCATGCGAATTCCTGACTCCTGGTGACGGCTAGACGCAGCGAAGAACGGTGTCGCGAACGAGCTTCCAGAGAGGCGCCGGCATCTCCCCGAGCCATCGGGCGTCGACGGTGGGCGGGGCATCGGCGCCTTCCGGAACGTCGTCGTCCGGGACGCCCTTTTGAATGACGAGGCGCCAGAGCCGCTCACTGACCGAGCCGTTCCGCTCGACGAGGAAGCGCTGCGCGAGCGTCCGTGCGAGCGGCTCTCCTTCCACGCTCATCGTCAGATGAGGTGAGCTCAGCTCGATCGCGTGCAGCGGCGCCATCTTCACGAACGGCGCGGCGCTGGGATCCACCGCCGGAGGCTCGAAGCCCGCGGCCCGCCAGTCGCACGGCTGCTTCGTGTTTCCGACCAGGAAGTACGCGCCCTCGGTCTCCGCCAGGAGCGCCCCCGCGAGCCTGCCGACGCGAGCCATCAGACCACCTCCCCCGGGGGCTCGGGAACGATGAGCGAACGCCCTGGCGTCTGGCCGGCGATGGCCTCGCCGTCCCACGTGTATTTGTTCGTGTAGCCGCGCGGCGTCACGATGTACCCCTCGAAGACGAACGTGTTGGTCGAGCCGATGAGCACGGTCGTCAGCATCCCGATCTCGAAGTCGAGGAAGTGATCGAGGTCGGTGAGGATCTTCTCCTCCAGCTTTCGGTAGGCGCTCTTCACCAGCGCCACCGGAGTGGTCCCGGGGCGATGGCGCAGGATGATGTCGTGCGCTTCCACGATCTGCCGCGTCCTCCGCCCGCTCGCGGGGTTGTAGAGGGCGATCACGAAGTCCGCGGATGCTGCAGCCTCGAGACGTTTGGCGATGACGGACCACGGCGTCAGGAGATCCGAGAGCGAGATCGCGCAGAAGTCGTGCCCGAGTGGCGCCCCCACGAGCGACGCGCACGAGTTGAGCGCAGTCATCCCCGGGACGATGCGGAGCTCCGGCGAGTCTCCCCGCTTCCATCCCATCTCCTGTAGGACCTGGAAGACGAGCCCCGCCATCCCGTACACGCCGGCGTCGCCGGAGGAGATGATCGCAACTCGCGCTCCGTCCCTCGCGCGCTCGACCGCCGCGCGCGCGCGGCCGATCTCCTCGGTCATGCCGGTCCGGATGATCTCCTTCCCCTCGGTCAGGTGCCGGACCAGCTTGATGTACGTGATGTAGCCGACCACGACGTCTGCCGACGTGATCGCCTCCAGCGCCGCGGGCGAGGTGTGCGGAGCCGACCCGGGGCCGATGCCGACGATCGATAGAGTGCCCTTTCGTTCATCCATGCTTCTCCTCCTCACGTGTAGACCGCGCCGCGCGTGGGGCGGACGCGCCGTCGCTTCGCTTCGCGAACGGGACGCGCGCGACGGCGAAGGTCATCGACCGGCCGGCGCCGTCCTCGGTATACGTCTGCTTCGGGACGAGGAGCTTGGCCGCGCCCGCGGCGAGGAGCGCGGCCGGCTCGGCGACGCCGCGCGTCCCGACGAACTTCTTCACGGTCTCCGACGGGGTCTCGATGCCCTCCACCGCGTCGAGCGCCTCGGCGGTGAACGTGTGCATCGTCCATCCGCGGCTCTCTGCGAGCGCGACCAACGCCACCTCGTCGCTCTTCTTGTCCACGGTAGCGATGGCCTTCACGCTCGCGGGGGCGAGCCCGTTCCGCGCGAGGAGCGCATCGACCCCGCGCGCGACCATCTCCGACGTCGCGCCGCGATCGCAGCCGAGGCCGACCATGAGGCTCTTCGGACGGTAGACGACCGCGTTCTCGAAGTGCGCGGGGTGACTCCGGGCGACGTCGCGGTCGCTCGCGATGAGCAGGATCTCGAACGCCGCCGGGTCTACGCCGTCGAGCGACGTCGCGTAGCGGACCCCTTCGGGGAGGGGCCCGTCAGGCCAGAACGAGGGCTCCCCGGTCTCTTGGACGAAGAGCACCGGGGCCGCGTTCACGACCGCGGCGCACCCGCGGGTGACGTTTCGATCGGGGTCGTCCAGCGTCCACCCGAGGTCGCGGGCGAGGATGTCGACTGTGAGCGTGCCGATGGCGTCCGACGCGGTGGTCACGACCGACTGCGCTCCCAGAGCCGCGGCGACACGATCGGTGAACACGTTGCCGCGCCCCACGTGCCCCGACAGCACGCAGATCGAGAAGCGCGCCGCGTCGTCCACGCAGATCACGGCAGGATCGACCTTCTTGTTCCGCAGGAGCGGCGCCACCATGCGCACAACGGCGCCGACGCTGATGACGAACACGTGCGCGTCGTACGCGACGAACGTGTCCGCGAGCAGCGGTCCCATCGGGAGCGGAAAGAGCTTCGCTCCCTCCGGCGCGAGGGACGCGAGCTTCTCCGAGACGAAGAGGTCCGCCCCCGGCAGCGACTCCACGAGGCGCCGCGCGCTCGCGATCCCATGGCGCGTGATTGCGTAGACGGCGAAGGGTTTTCTCGTTGCGGTCATTGCATCTCCTCCGTCGTTGCCTCGCCGTCGGTCTGCCGTGCGGGCGCACGGAGCGGGACGTCCCCCACGAGCGCGCCGCTCTGGTCCTTGCGCTTCACGATGAGCATCGAAAAGCAGCCGCCGCGCTCCGCCTTCACGGCGCGAACGTCGCGCTCGATGCGCTCCTCGCCCATGGTCGCCTTCGAGACGAAGAACGCATGCTCGGTGAGCTTCGTCTTCTCGAGCGCGGCAAGGATCGTCGGCATCTCCCCGCCGATCTTCATGAGCACGACGGTCTCGAAGCGACCGAGCAGATCCACGAGATCATCGACGCCGTACGTGGCGGGAACGATGGCGACGCGCTCGTGGCCATCCGCGAGCGGTACGCCTCCGGCTGCGGCCACCGCCGTGATCGACGTGACGCCCGGCACCACCTCCACGCGCAGGTCAGGCCAGCGGCGCACCGCCTCCGCGCGCACGTAGCCGAAGGTGCTGAAGACGGAGGGATCCCCCTCGGTGACGAACGCCACCGAGCGCCCCGCGACGAGGTGCTCGCCGATGGCGTCGACCGCCGCGTTCACGCGCGGGAGGATCGACGCGGGCTCCTTCGCCATCGGGAAGGTCAGCATCAAGCGCACCTGCGACGCGCGACGCCCGATCGCGCCCTCCACGATCGACCAGGCCACCGACGCGCCGAAGTCCGACGACCGCGGGAGCGCGAGCACGTCGACCGACTCCAGGACGCGCACCGCGCGGAGCGTGAGGAGATCGGGCGCCCCCGGGCCGGCGCCGACCCCATGGAGAGTTCCGAGGCTCATGAGGGCATCCCCACTGTCGCATCCGGCTTTTCGACGGCCAGGATGTGGATCGGATTGAGTGCCTCGTAGCGCTGGTAACGCGCGAGCGGGACGCCGCGCGAAACCTGCACCAGCGTCACCTCGGGGTCGAGCGACCGCGACCGGAGCGCGGCGTAGGCTTCGCCCACGTTCTCGAGCGTGACCGCGTTGATCACGAGGCGACCTCCCGGCCGCAGCGCGGCCAAGGAAGCGCCGACGATCGCGTCCATGCTCCCCTTCGAGCCGCCGACGAACACGGCGTCGGGTGCCTCGAGCGCCGCCAGCGCCTCCGGGGCCCGCCCTTCGACCACGCGGACGTTGTCGGTGCCGTGCGTCCGGACGTTGTCGCGGCAGATCGCCACCCCCTCCGGATCGATCTCGATGGCATAGACGCGGCCACGCGGCGCGAGCATCGCCGCTTCGATCGAGACGGAGCCCGAGCCGGCGCCGATGTCCCAGACGACCGAATCCGGACGTAGCGCGAGCGCGCCGAGGGAGAGGAGGCGCACCTCGCGCTTCGTGATGAGGCCGTTCTTGGGCATCCGCTTGGCGAAGGCGTCCTCGTGCAGGTACGGAATCGACGTGTGGCAGCGCCAGTCGGGCCCGCGCACGAGGAGAAGAACGTTGAGCGGATCGATGTCGCGCGCAGCGGACAGCTCGGGGAGCGCGAACGAGCGCACTCGTTCCCCCGTACCGCCCAGCCGCTCGCAGACCCACGCCGTCCAGTCCGCGTCGCCGTACTCGAGAAGGCGCGTGGCGAGGGCCGCCGGGGAGCTCTCGGCGTCCGTCAGCACGGCGACCTTCGACAGGCTCCGTACGCGATTGACGAAGCCATCGGCGCTCCGCCCGTGGACGGAGACGAACGCGGCGTCGTCCCACGCGATCCCGGTCCTCGCGAACGCCCACTGCATCGAGCTCGGCGCCGGGAGGAACGCGACGTGCTCGGCGCCGACGCGCGCCGCGACCTTCGCGCCGATTCCGAAGAAGAGCGGATCGCCGGAAGCCAGCACACAGACCTGGTGTTCGTTCGCGAGCGAGGCGACGCGGTCGAGCACCGGTTCGAGCGCCCCCTTGATCGCGATCCGCTCCCCGGTGAATTGAGGGAAGAAGGCCAGATTCCTCTCGCCCCCCACCAGCACCTGCGCCGCAGCGACCGAGTTGACAGCGCGGCTCGTGAGGCTGGCGCAACCGTCGTCCCCCATTCCGATCACGGTGACGGCCTGTCGACGAGTCATGGGGCACCTTGCAGGGAGGGCTGAGATGGGTCGCTCGCAGAGAGAAGGAGGAGGGCGTGCAAGATCGCTACGGCGATCGGGCTTCCCCCTTTCCGCCCGCGCGCGACGATGAATGGGAGGTCGGACGCCGCGAGCGCCTGCTTCGATTCGGCGGCCGAGACGAACCCCACCGGCACACCGATGACGAGCGCCGGACGCACCGCCTCGTCGCGCGCGATCCGGAGGAGCTCGAGCAGCGCGGTGGGCGCGTTCCCGACGGCGACGATGGCCCCCTGGAGCAGGCCGAGGCGCTGGGCCTTCTTCATGGCCTCGATGGCGCGCGTCGAGTTGCGCTTCGTCGCCTCGGCGATGACGTCGTCATCGGAGATGAAGCCGTGGATGCGGCAGCCGTAGGACGCGAGGCGCGCCTCGTTGAGACCCGCGGCGATCATCTTCACATCGACGAGCACCGGAGCGCCGCGCAGGAGCGCCTGAATCCCGGCGCCGACAGCGCCGTTTCCGAACCGCAGCAACGACTGGAACTCGAAGTCCGCTGTAGCGTGGATCACCCGCCGGACGACCTGCCACTCCGCCGGAGGGAAGTTGTGCGCCCCGACCTCGGCGTCGATGATCGCGAAGCTCCGGTCCTCGATCCCACGCCCCAGCGCCGTCATCTGGCGCATGTCGCTAGCTGCAGCTGCGTGCCCGCGTTCTTCCGATGTGGTCATGGTGCCTTCCCTAGAACCGTCCCGTCGAAGTCGACGAGAACGACGTGAACCTCGAGCCCCCCACCCGCGTGCTTCTGCAGGTGCTCCATCGCGCGCGCGCAGATGGCCGCGGGGAGTCCCCCTGCCCCGCCCTTGCTCGCCAGCTCGAGGACGTGCCTCGCGGTGTTCGCCGCGCGGATCTGCGCCACGAGCTCGGGCCCCGCGCCTAGCCCCTCCGCGAGCGTCGCCAGCAGCTCCATGTTCACCTCGGAGCCCGCCGCGTGCGTCATCATCCGCCCGTCTGCCATCTTGGAGAGCTTGCCCATCATCCCGACCACCACGGCTCGCGCCGCCTTGCGTCTCGCGGCGTGGCGGACGGCGACGCCGACGAAGTCGCCGACCTGCACGAACGCCTCTTCGGGGAGATTCGCGTAGAGGCGCATCGCGTACGCCTCGGACTTCCCGCCGGTGGTGAGCACCAGGACGTCCACGCCGCGCTCGCGCGCCACGTCGATCGCCTGCACGACGCTCGCCTTGTAGGCCGCCGTGGAATACGGCTTCACGATTCCGGTGGTTCCCAGGATCGAGATCCCCCCGAGGAGCCCGAGGCGCGCGTTCACCGTCTCCTTCGCCATCTCCTCGCCGAACGGCACGGAGATCACGACGACGGCCCCGAGATAGGCGCTCCCGGCGAGCTCCTCGCTCACCATCTCCGTGATGTTTCGTCGAGGTACCGGGTTGATCGCGGGGCCCCCGACGTCGAGACCGAGCCCCGGCTTGGTCACGGTGGCGACCCCGTCACCGCGCCGAAGCTCGACGCCGCCCGGTGACGCTCGGAGGCTCACCTCGGCGACGATCTCCGCCCCGTGGGTGCAGTCCGGATCGTCCCCCGCGTCCTTGACGACGCTGCACACCGCGGACTCCCCCCGGCGCGCGCACTGCTCGAGCTCGAAGGTATGACGCCGGCCATTCGGGAGCGTCGTCTCGATGGCGGTGAGCACGACGTCGCGAACGAGCACGCGCGTTGCCGCCTTGGCCGCGGCCGCCGCGCACGCACCGGTGGTGAACCCCTCGCGCTTTCCTTTCGGATCGCGAGGAGGGGGCGCCGTGCGGAGGGCTCGCGTCGCGAGGGTCACGCGGACTTTCGCTCCGGGTTGTGGAAGAAGCACTCGATCCGCACCTCACGAACGGTGGACGGCGGGAACGCGCGCTGCTTCAGCGGAAACACGATGTCGCCGTCGCCCGCGGCGAGCAGGACCCGCGGCGCGTGCTCGGCGACGCACGCATCCACGAGCGCCCATGCGAGCTCGGCGCGGCCGGCCGTCCCCACGCCGGGGATCGTGGCGGTCACGAACCGGGCGCCCGCGCTGACGATCGCGGCGTGCGCGCGCTCCACGTCGAAGAACGACTCGTCGCGCGCGCGGAGCCACAGGACGGTCAGCCTCTCCTGCGGCCCCTGCGCCGCGACACCGAGCGCCGAGGTGATTCCGGTGTCGGTCGCGACGAAGAGCGTCTCGTCGTCGAGCCCTGTCTCGGGGACGAGCTTCCCCCACGGTCCGCTGAAGGAGAACTCGGCTCCAAGAGGAGCCGCATGAAGAGCGTCGGAACCGGGGCCGCCGCCGAGCCGCTTCACCACCAGACGGCAGCGACTCGCATCCCCATCGACGGTGGTCAGCGAGTACGCCCGCTTCACGGCTTTCCCATCGGGGAGTACGAGGCCCGTGTCCAGGATCACGTACTTCCCTCGAACGCTCGACCACGGGGCACCATCGGTGCGAACGACGTCGAGCGCGCGCGTCGACGGCCCGATGAGCTCGTGATTGACGATTCGGAGAGTGGAGCGCGGACTTGCCATGGTCAGTTCGCGGGGAAGATCTCGTGGACGAAATCGTGCATCTCTTCGAGCTCCCGGTTCACGCGCGCGAGACCGTCGACGTGGCCGCGCAGCTCGAGCTCGACCTTCTTCGTGAGGACGAGGAGGCTGCGCAGGTAGGGGAGCTTCGGGTCGTCGGGCTTGGCGCGGGCGACCTTCTCGCCGAGGTCGACGAGCGACGTGCCGAAGAGGGTCACGAGGGTCTCGAGGTCCGTCGCCGCCATCAGCGACGCGATCGGCCCCGGCGTGCGCGCCGCGTCGCCCAGCTCCGCGAGCTCGTGGGCTCGCTCGGCCTCGTCGTTGATTCCGAGGACCCTCATGAGGCCTAGTCGAAGGGCTGCGATCTCGTGACACGCCATGGGCTTCTTTCCTCTTCCTTCCGTGCTTTCGCTCACTGCAAGACGTCGTCGACGAGACGGGCCACGAGGCGATCCTCGAGCAGGTGCTCGCGAACGATTTCACCGGCGTCGGCCGGGCGAACGCCCCGGTACCAGACGCCATCCGGGTAGACGGCGACCGCGGGCCCCTCACCGCAGCGCCCCATGCAGGACGTGCGAGTGATCTTGATGTCCCGCGTCCGTCCCGCGTTCTTGACCGTACGCCGGAGGAGATCCAGCACTGCGCCGCTGCCGCGCTCGGCGCAGTCCGCGTTGCCGCACACGAGCACGTGCTTCTTGAGCGGCTTGTGGAGGTGCAGCGGCATCTGCGTTTGGGAGTGCGTGAACGTGTGACGTGCGCTGTAGAGGAGGGCGCGCAGGCCCCCCACCTGGTTCGCGATCGCGCCGATCGGCGCTCGGTACTGGCACGTGTCGCAGGGGAGGAGGGCGGTCTTGGAGAGCGCGCTGTTCACCCGCTCCTCGATGAGCGACAGGAGCCGTGCGTCCTGTCCGAGGTGCGACGTGACCGACGCTCGGATCCACGGATGGCGGGCGGAGAACTGCTGCATCTCCGCCTCGAGCTTCGCCACGAGCCGCCCGGCGAAGAGGAGGTACGGCAAGACCACCAGGCGATCGGGCCGCATACGCGCGACGAGCTCGAGCGACTGCGGGGTCTTCGGCGCGGAGATTCCCAGAAAGGTGGGGTCGACGGTCAACAGGCCGCGCCCTTCGCCGATAAGGCGCGCGATCTTGCAAAAATCGCCGTTCGCGTCGGGATCACTCGAGCCGCGCCCGACGACGAGGAGGAGCGTCCTCGCCCGCGCAGCCGGCTCCTCGGGGATCGAGGGGGCCGCGCGGTCCCACGCGATCGACACGAGCGCCGGGTGCACGCCCAGGCACGGCGCGACGAGAATCTCGGTCGCGGGGAACCGCGTTCGCGCGGCGTCGACCGCGAGAGGCAGGTCGTTCTTGACGTGACCCGACGCGAAGAGAAACAGCGGCATGACCACGATGCGCCGCGTCTCGGGGGCTAGCGCGTCCAGCGCCTCGGCGACGAGCGGTCGTGCGAGCTCGATGTAGGCCACCTCGACGCGGAGCTCCGGGTGCGCCGCGCGAAACGCCGACACGAGCGCTTCGAGCTCGGCGTTGGCGCCGGGCTCGCGGCTGCCGTGCCCGACTAGGAGGACGGTGGTGTCAGCCACGCGAGGGCCTCCACGCATGCGTCGGCGAGGCCACGAGCACGGGGCCCGCGACCGTCCTGGTCGTGCGAACAAGGCGAACTCGTGGCTTCGTTACGATGGCAAGGGTGAGAGCCGCACCCGACCACCAGCGATCAGAGCGCACAGCGCACCTCGCGGGGGGAGAAGCCTCGGTAAGGTTTCCTGACTCGTGGGTGGTGCAGCGGAGTCGCTGCGCGCTTTGCCCTCCTTCCCAGACCCCCCTCGTGCGAGGTCCAGTGGCTGTTGAGCAACGCTCCCCACTTACAGTAGCGGGACTGTGCCGGCTTCGTACCGGCTTCCCTTAACCGAAGCGGATGTTTGGTTTCTTGGTTCCTGGCACGTCTCGTAGCCGTCAAGCGGCTGGGTAGCAAGGGGCGACGTGCCGCCCCACGTGGGGGCTCCAACACTCGCCCGTGACTCGCGACGTTGTGGCGAACCTGCGTCGCGCGTCGATTGGCGCACATGCGAGTAGATCGCCATCAGAGGGCCGCGAGGCGCATGGCTGCCGGCACGAACCACGTCAGCCCGAGGACGAGCGAGACCCCCCCTAGCCCCGAGGAGCGCGGACATGCCCCAGCGCGTCCGCAGCAGTCGCCCGATCGGCACCCCGGCGGCTCCCGCGAGGAGCGACATCCCGAGCGTCGCTCCGGCCCCAAAGAGCAGCATGAACACGACGCCCGTGGTCGGCGAGGGGAGCCGGGCCACGACGAGCGCCGTGAGGGCGCCGCTACCGGCGAGGCCGTGCACCCTCCCCATCGCCAGCGGCCCGATCGCTCGCCACCCACGGTGCCCTCTCGGGTGCGCGTGAGGCCCGATCTCGCGCGGCATCGACTCGATGACGGCACACCGCACGGCGCGCCCGCCCAGCCCGATGAGCATCATCGAGACGGTCAGCTCAAACGACGCGTCGAGGCGCGGCGGGAGTCGCGCACGAAGGAGCATGAGGAGGCCCCCCACGAGCACGAGCATCGCCGCGTGCCCGATCCCCCACGCGGCGGCGTACGCGACGCGCCCGCGCGCCGTCCGCTGCTCGCTGATCATCGTCGAGACCGCGACTACGTGGTCGGGCTCGAAGGCGCGAAGGCGTGCCGAAGGCCCTGCAAGAGGCCGAAGAGGAGCCCAAGAACAACGCTCACAGGGCCGCCCTTCGCCCGCGTGGACGGGGCCAAATCGGGACGCGCTCCACTTCGACCCTCGCACGGGTCGAGATCGCGCGGAGGAGACGGAAGCGTGGCTTCGTAACGATGGCAAGGGTGAGATCCGCACCCGGCCACGAGCGTCAGAGCGCAAAGCGCACCTCGCAAGCGGTGAACCTCGGCAAGGTTTCCTGACTCGCGGGTGTGCAGCGGAGCCGCTGCGCGCTCTGCTCTCCTTCCCAGACCTCGCGCGAGGTCCAGTGGCTCTTGAGCAGTGCTCCCCACTTACAGTAGCGGGACTGTGCCGGCTTCTCACCGGCTTCCCTTGACCGAAGCGTATGGTTTTGGGGTTCTACGTAGCGGCGTCCTTAGCCCCCAACCGGCTCCGCATCAAGGGATGAAGCGCTTCCACGCGAGGTGGGGGACGTCGCGCTTCATCGCGTCGTCCCACGCAAGTCCATCGAGGAGCACGAGAAGCGCGCGAATCACTCCGGCGTGGGCGATGAGCACCGGCGCGCCGGTCGTGACTTGATCGAGGGCGCCCTCGCCCAGCTCGGCGAGCCAGGCTTCCACGCGCGCCGAGAGCGCCGCGATGGACTCACCGCCGGGGGGCGCGGCGGTTCTCCAGTTGCTCATCCAGCTCGCGTACGCGGCGGGTTCCTCGCCCTCGATGCGGGACCAGGTGCGCCCCTCCCAGTCACCGAAGTCGACTTCGAGAAGACGAGCGTCAAGCCGCAGGTCGACCTGCCAGCGGCTTGCGAGAACCCTCGCCACGCTCGCGCACCGGGTCGAGGGCGAAGACCAGACGACGGAGCTGGTGGCGACGCGGGCGAGAGTCTCCTGCAGTTCGTCGGCGGCGTGCTCGACGCTGCCCGCGAGCTCGACGTCGGCACGCCCGTAGCAGAGGCCCGGCGCCGTCACCGGCGGATGCCGAGCCACCCAAACGTCCTTCCGCGTCACGGAGAGCCGCCGCGCAAGAGCGCGAATGCGAGGAGGAGCGCGAGCCATGCGATCTGCTGCGCGGCGCCGAGGGTGTCTCCGGTGATTCCACCGAGACTCTTGCGAAAAAGGGCAACGCTGCCCCAGGACGTTATGACGACCGGCGCTACCAGCGCGACGCCCGACCACGGCGACGGCCTGAGCCACCACGCAGCGGGGGCCGCGAAGGCGAGCACCCACGCTATCGCGACGACGATCTGGGCGGCCCCGGCGCGCGCAACCACGGCGCTCCTCTGCACGGTAGGATCTGTCACGTAGGGGAGGAGCACCATCAGCGATACGGGCACGACGCGTGATGCGCATTCAGCCAGAACGAGCGCGACCGGCGCAAGCGGACCGAGTCGCGTCAGCAGTGCGACGCGGAGCCCGAGCGACAACGCGATCGCCGCCGCGCCGTAGGTCCCGACGCGGCTGTCTTTCATGATGCGGAGGATGCGCTCGCGGTCCGCGAGACCCCCGCCAAGCGCATCCGCGGTATCTGCGAGCCCGTCCTCGTGCATCGCGCCCGTGAGCACGAGCGATGCGGCCGTCGTCACGATCGCAGCGACGCCGTAGCCTGCGCGCTCCACGAGGAACCAGACGATCGCGAGCAAGACACCGAGGCATGCGCCGACGAAGGGGAGGTGTGCGGAGGACCATCGCCACTCGGCATCCCGGTACGGAAACCCGCCGACCGGGATCCGCGTGAGCGTCGCGAACGCGGCGCGGATTCCGCGGATCGCGTCTCGCCCGGGAGTCGACGTCGCGATCTCGGGCTCAACGTGCGCGTCTGCGACGACCATCCGCCGTCCATAGCGCAGTTCGAGGCCTGTCCGGTTGTCGAGTAGCCCCGGCCGGTTGCACCCGCTGGGCCCTCTCGGATCCGGACACGGAGATTTCCACCATCCGACTCTTCCGTCGGGAGCGGCTCAGGGAGTCGCCCAGATCTGGACGCGAATCGAGGGCCTGGGCAGCGGGAAGTCCCGCAGCAGGTCGAGGAAGCGCCTCCAGGTCAAGTACGCACGCTGGCTCCGCCGGCTCAGCCACTTGTGCCAAGCCCTTCGGACGAGCATCTCGGACGCATCGTCGAGGGCCGCGTGGATCGCCGGCTCGGAGGAATGGAGGATCGAACCTCGCGGCTCGGCGGCGGGCTTCCGGAGGGCGCGATGCCGATGGAGGATCTTGCGGACGGTCTTTCGTGCCCTCCCTCAGCCGTTCACATCCCATTCACACGGATCACGTCGTTCGTGGTCGCCATGCGTCGCGGTCTGTCGCGTTCGAGCGTCCTCTCCAAACCGCAACGGGGTTGTCCCAAGCACGCGAACAGGCGAGGTTTTCTGCCTGTTCCCGTGGGGTTTGGAGAGTCGGCTCGGACGGTTCGGGCGCGACGTACAAACGGCTTTGAAAACCGCGAGTTTCAGCCCTGCAATGGCTCCCCGCCTCGCCCTCCCGTCGGCATGCGATGGTACCCACGCGGCCCGCACTCCAATAGGCGCATCCCGATGGCGACGTTGACGATGCCCGGCCGTTGGGGTCTGCTCGTGGCGCTTTGGGGATCGTTGAGATCGCGAAGGCGACGGCCTCGTACACGACCGCAGTGTCGGTGGTCGCGCTCGCCGCTGCGCTCTTTGCGTACGTCGCGATCCGCACACGCGAAGGGTCGATCCGCGCGCAGATGATCGGTGATGCGCCGCTCTCGAGCGCGCAGATCGTCACGGTCCTGAAGACCTTCAGCGACGACAAGGCCCGGCTGGAGGCGCTCAAGGCGATCCTGAGCAACGACTCGAAGACCGCGCAAGACGTGCTGGCGCGCATGAAGAAGTACGACCCCGTCCTCGCCCGTGTGGAGACGCGCGCAAACTACGTCGCAGGCACGCTGGTCCTCGGCGTCGTCTTGCTCGCCTTCGGGATCCTTGGAATCATGGCGCGCCAGGAGGACAAGCCGCACACGGAGCCAGGGCCGGTTCCCTCGGGGTCGTCGAGCACCCGTGAGTCCGGAGAGGACGTGGTCGTGTCCCGATCGCCTCCGGGCATGGCGCGCGTCGCCCGGGCGACGATCCGCATGGGGCACTTCCCGAGCGGACAGCGTCCGCCCGAGTGTCTTACGCTCCGGGCCGACGAAGACTGCACCGAGCAGACCCACCCCGAGCGCGCCGGCCAGGTCCTCGTCCCCGCGTTCGACATAGACATCGAGGAAGTGAGGAAGTGACTGCCTCGGACTTCGCCGCCTGGCTCGGCGCCGCTCGGGAGGAGTGGGAGCCCTCGGCCAACGAAGAGGGTCTGCTTGTCTTCCGCGACGATCCGAAGCGGCCCGTCGCCCTCGTCGGGAGCCCGTGCTCGGGCCTGCAGATGGCGCACGGTCGCGCGATTCGAGTCGCCTCCGGGACCGAGCGGCGCCCGGTCACATGCATTTCCTGGTTCGGGGCGGATCGGTACTGCCGTGCCCAGACAAAGAGGTTGCCGACGGACGCGGAGTGGGAGCTCGCTGCCAAAGGATCCGCAGAACGGATATTCCCGTGGGGGTCGGATCCACCGCAGCACGACGCCGTCGCGTTCGACCTCGCGGCGGATGGCCACCCGCGCGACGTCGGCACGAGCCGCATGGACGTGACACCGGAGGGGATTCACGACCTGGCCGCCAACGTCGCCGAATGGGTGCAGGGCTCCTTCGCAACAGCGACGCCGTCGCGGCGGCCACCCGGGCGCCGGTCGGAGGCGAAATGCCGCTTCCCTCCGAGACGCGGGCTGCGGCGACGGCGTTGGCCACGGGCGTCTCCGGCAAACTGACGGCGGCCGCCGGGTACGACCGAACGAGTCGCCCCGCCTCGCTCGAGGACTTCCTTCGGAACGCCCACGAGGCGCGACGTGAGCTGCGACGAAACGTCCAGCTCTTCGTGCGCGCGGCGCAGACCGAAGTGAAGACAACAGTCGACGCGGCCGCGCTCTTGAAAGAGGCGAAGCCTGGCGTCGAAGAGCTCAAGGAACCCGTGGCCATCGCTGCGCCGCCGGTAGATGACTCCACCGAAACGCTCAAGGCGATCAACCTCGCGGTTCGCGAGTTCGGGGCCGCATTGGAACGGATGCTCAAGGGCGCGGGCGCGGGCGCGGAACCGATGGGCAAGCTCAAGAACGGCGACTACGCAGGGGCCGTCACGAGGTACTTGGAGCTCGCGGGTGCGGACAAGTCGTTGGAGATTTCCTTGCTCGACAAGGCGCGCGTGCTCCCATCCAGTCCCCCACCGCCTGAGCGTCCCATCGAGCTCCAGCCGCCCGAGATGGTGCTCCTCTCACAACCGCGCGCGGTCGATCCCGTCGTCCTAGCGCGCGACGAACTGCACCAGATCCGGAAGATTCGCGGCGTGGTCGCGGCGGTGATCTTGTCGGTCGTGACTTGGGTCGCCTATCGCGCCGCCTGGAATGGGACGCTGAACGACTTCGCCGCCGTCGCGGCCGTCGCCTTCTTCACGGATTTCACGCTCGACGCCGTCGTCAGCGCCCTGGCACCGCTGAAAAAAGCGTCTGCGTGAATCCTTCCTACCCCTTGCTGTCCGAAAACCTCGGCCGCGGCTTCGGCCTATCGACCGTGCGTTCTGGGTCGTCGTCTCCCGCG
>CALFNG010000548.1 GCA_937902985.1 uncultured Myxococcales bacterium | reverse complement strand
GTGCTCTTCCGATCTGCCTCGGTTTGCTGGGTCGAGGTGTTGAGGTCGAGACTCAGGATGTGCAAGACACGCAAGAACGGCCAGATGTCCGCGGCGGAGACGCTCCCTCCTTCCATGGCACCGATGATCGAGCGGATCTCTTGCCCATACTGGACGGCCTTGGCATTGAGGAACCCGTTCGTTGCCAAGCAACGCTCGAACTCCGCGCCATCGGCGGCTGCACGGGCGGCGTCCAAGAGCCCAGCGAAGTACTCAAGTAGCGTGTTCGACCCGCGCAATGTAACGAGGGCGAAGCGATCGGCGGCGGGCGAGAACCGGTGGGGATTCTTGAAATCTGTCCAAAAGTCCTGGAACGCCTTCTTGCAGTCGTCATCGGTTGCGCTGACGGTGAACGAGCGTTTGACTTGGCCCGCAAGTTTATGTCGCTGCGCCGAACCCGTTTCGCCAACGATCAGGAAGTCGTCGGTGTGCCAGCCAAGGCCCTCGGTCTGCAGATGGACTTCAACCACCGAGCAGTCCTGGAGGATCGGCGGGATACCCCGCACGAGGAGTTGAGCGAGCCAGTAGGCACCGACGTGCTGCTCGAAGAACGTACCCGCGCCCCCAGTCGCTGCAGGACTAGAAACGCGCTGCTGCTTGTGCGAACTGCCGGACATGCCTAGCCGAGGGTAGCCGAGAACGGCGGCTTGGCCGCAGCGGTGCCTGCACGGCCGCGCTCATGTCCGATCTTGCCAAGCACGCGAACGACGTTCTTCGGGTCCATCGCTCACCCGTCCTTTCGGGATGGTGGGGGTCCCGGCGTGGTGAGTCCCGACGTCGTCGGCCTCCCCTGCGGCTTGCACGCGGCGCACTTCCACGCCCAGCGCTCCCGACCGATCCCCTTCCTCGCGAAGTGCATCCACCCCGCCGCGACCAGCTCGGTGAAGCTGACGTCGATGTCCGTTGGCTTCGTCAGCTCGAACACCGCGCGACAGGAGTGCTCGCGCACGAGTGGTTTCACTTCCTCGACACGGCGCGTGGAACCAGAAGCCTGCACGAAGAGGAGCTGAAGGCGGATGCTTTCGCGGGCAGGCTGCTCGCACGCCTCAAGTTTCCCGCTCAGCACTTCGCCGAGTTGCTTCGTGAGTATCCCCAGTCACGGACGCACCCCGGGGGTGAGCTGCGCGCCAGGACGATGCTCTCGGCACACCTTGAGGAGCAAGGGAAGGTGGGCGGCGTGAGTCCGGCCAACTGACGGACGCGGTCGCGCACGAGCTGGCCGAGCGCCACGGGGCGTGGGCGGACACACGGGACGGCGAACGATTCGAAGGTCGGGTGGGGCTCACACGCTCAGCCGGTTTCAAGGTCGCGCAGTAGTCGACTCATGCAGACGGAGAGGTCGGTAATGCAGGCGTGCCTCGAAGGCATGACCGTGATAGGCCCTCCTCTGTACTGTGCGTAGGTCGGCAAACGAAGTAGGTCCTCACAAGATTCGGCGACGTCGTCGGAGAGACCGAGGTCCACGAGGATGCCGCGCAGGTGTTTCGGGTTGAACTCGTTAAAAAGCCAATCGTGAGCTGTGTCGCCGGTACGTTTGCCCTTCTCACCGATCCGGCGTGTGACAACGACGTCCGTGCCCCGCGTGAACCGTCCGATCAGGTCCTGGCAGAGACCCCGAACATAGGTTGGCTTACCTCCAACGGGGCGACCGTAGCTGACTTCAAGTGCTTCAGGGACGTCCTCGGTGAGACTCCTCGCGACCGGATAGATGCGCACGCGGAGCGAGCGGAGAACCGACACCGGCTTCATACGCTTGACGAAGACCTCTCGACCATCTCGGCTATGGAGGCCGAGCGTCAACGCATCCGACTGCTTTCTGACGTTCTTCTGGACGTTGTTCTCAACCGGGAGGATGACTGCAACCGTGACGTCAACTGGAACGCCCTTCGGGGAGACTCTCTTGAACGCGGCCTGTAGATTTCCGAAGGCTGTTGAGCCAGTGAACGTGGTGTCGAGGACCCAGATGCGGAACCCTCGTTGGGCGCTCGCTCGGCGCCGCTCCAACTCCTCGACGAAGAGCGATATGGGATCGGCGCCGACGTCCTGGACCTTATGCGCGAGCCCCGGCATCCAGGTCATGTCGGGGTAGGTTGTCCTCTCCTTCGCGCCGAAGATTCTCTTGCCCAGCACGTCCAAGCCGAGAGGGATCCCGCCGCGAAAGAAGAACGGGATCCAGTTTGGTGCAGCCCTCTGAAGATCGCTCGCAAGGCGCGCGTAGGCGAGCCAGTGCAGCATGATGTCTTCGATCGCGAATGAAACGGTCGTTGGCCGGGATTCGTACGCACTTCGAACGCGGCCGACGACATCGCAGCCGTAGCGGCGGTTTTCAAGATCCAGCGCGGCGCCGCCGGGCCCCGCGGCCCAGCTCAGGAAGTCCTGGAAGTCTCGCTGATCAAGCGCGCGGTAGGTTTGCTCAATGGGTGCTCCGGTCTGCGCGATGAAACCCAACGAAACCCGCACGTTGTTCCACCACACGACCTTGCGCTCGTGCCCGACCTTCATCCAGGTGCGGAACAGACGAAACTCGTGGGCGACCGTCTCGCGCGGCGGCGCCGGCCGTACAGCGGGCGGCGCGGTGGGCGGGTGGATCACCGGGCGATCATACTCGACACGGTCGGGCGGATCCGCGCGCCATCACGACGCCCTTGAAGACCCTAGAGCGACGGGCCGTCCGTCGGCTCCGCGCACTCTAGGCAGATGACGGCGCCTCCATCACGTTGACGGGAGGTGATCCAGCCTTCCCGGAGCGCCAGCCAGCGCTTCCGCGGGTTGTCTCGGAGAAGTAAGTCCCGCCGCTCGCCTCCCTGCTGCCACGACCCTAGCCAACGACCGCACTCCGAGCGTTCGCCCCCAACCGGAGAGACTGCAACATCCGGAATCGACGTCAATGCGCCTCGCTTGACCGCAGCCGTGCATTCGAGCGCTGCCTCCAGTCCCTGCACGTGAACCGGACCGATCGGCTGCGCGAGGTTGCCGTCCCCGAGCTGGCCAAGGACAAACGAGCCGACTTCCCAGTCACTCACCGGATGCGCACGAGCAGCCATGACCGCAAGTTTGACGGCGCCTACCGTGCGATGCAAACGCGGACTTCGCGGCAGCGATCTCGTCCACGCGCGGCATCGTGTTTGTGTCCCTAGCGGCAGAATGTTGTGCCCGCCGACACGGGCCACGAACCGCGGCGGAACGCGCGGGCTGCTTCGTGAGCGCTCCTTCCCCACGGTGGCCCGTCCGGCAGGGGGTCATCAAGATCCTGAAGGCGGCGAACCACGGCACCTGATGCGTACCCGATTCATCGACGAATCGCACGAACGAGGCGTCGCCGCTGAGAAGGAGGAAGCCCTCGCCGAGGTGGACGATGAAACGGAGGTCGGCGGCGTCGTTCTCCTTCGTCATCTCTCGTCCCAGCGCCCCCTGGTGGAGGCGCCAGGCGAAGAATCGCGTATGCCCGTCGAGACGATCCGCCATGGCTTCGTCGAAGGCCCATGTGCTCAGCAGGTACCGAAACCGACGAGGACTTGTCGGCGGCGAGCCGGCGGCGGATGAGAAGGAGAATGAGGCCACCGCGCCCTTGCCCGCGCTTCGGCTCGGCCACGCCGTCACCGCGCTCGACGTCACGGTCACGGGCAAGCGCACCCTGCCGCCGAAGCCCTTCAACGACGCATCGCTCATCGCGGCCATGTGCGGCGTGGCGAGGTTCGTCAAGAGCCCGGCCGTCAAGAAGATCCTCACCGAGGCCGACGGCATTGGCACGCCCGCGACGCGCGCCGCCATCCTCGAGACGCTCTTCGAGCGGCGGCTACGTCGCGCGCGCCGGGCGCGCCATCGTCTCGACCGAGACCGGACGCGCTCTCGTTACCAGCCCGCCCGAGGTCGCGACCACTCCCGACATGACCGCGACGTGGGAAGCGGCCCTGCGCGCGATCACCGAGCCGAGACCGAAACACGCACCGAAGGCTCGTCGGCGCGCTGCGCCGAGCAAACCTTGATAAAGCGACGTCGCGAGCACGCCGAGCGCGTGGAGCGTCCGGATCACGATCGCGACTTGAAGCGAGCGCCGCCTCGACCTGGTGGACGGAGCCGCTTCTCTCGCAGATGCACGCGCGCGGGAGGTCCTTGTACGCCGCGGAGGGCGAAGAGCTTTCCGCCGTGGTTCAGCTCCTCGGAGCCACCCAGCTCGCGGGTCGGAAGTTCGATGCGGGCCAGTTCGAGGGCGCCCCGATGGCGAGGATCGGCGGGCTGCCGGTCGGCGTCCTCCCGCATCGTCCCGTCTCGAGCGACGGCGAGCCGACGCCGGTGTCCTCGGCAGCGCCGAACGGGAGGTCGCTTTCCCGACGGCAAGTCGGTCTGTGGGCCGTCCTACCTGTCGCGCGGCCGACGAGTTCCGTCGAGTTTGACGACGTTGGTGAGCCGTGCCAACCGTCGCGCCTCCAGCTCCTTCGCCAGCTGGGCCACGACGTCGAACCTGGCCGCGGCGGCGGCCTTTCCCAGAGCCCTCGCCAGCTCGAGTTCGACCTGGTCTTCGGGGCTGCCTGGGCTCTGTTGATTTCCCCACGATTGCCCCACGCCGGGGTCAACACCCCCGATCTCGGGTCCCCTCGGATCGTGGATCGGGCTTGTTTTCTCGATCCCCGCTGAATCGGCTTCCGTCAGCTCGGAACCTAAATGCGCTGCGTTTGCCAGTTTCGCCACCCGCGCGGTGAGTTGTAGGGGGATTACATGGGCGCGGCCGTCTCGGCGCTCTTCTGAGCGGCGTACGTCGGTACGTCGGTATCGAGTGAGCACGACGTCTAAAGTCCAACAGGAACGTGAGCGAGGAGCATCGCTAGAGACAATCGCGGACTTGCACGCGTTCAGATCGTCGCCGATTGGTCGGAAAGGCACGGCCTCGCTTGGGGTTGCGCGCGCTCCGACGGCGATCGAAGCGCGGTGCTTTTGAAGTATCGCGTCGAGCCCGCACCGGTCCTCTGAGACCGGTTCTCGACGGAGTGCGTAGTAAGCTCGTCGCGTCATGACGAAGGCGCGCGAGCTCATCCACGAGAACGGCTGGAAAGCTCGAGCCGTTTGGTCCGACGAGGGCTATTTTCGCCTCGAGACCGGTGACACCGGCGATGTTGATGTGCGCCTCTTCGTGACGCAGCCCCTGCTGACGGAGGCTGAGCCGACGCTCTACCGCCAGATCATCAACGCCACGAGGTTCCCCGGCACGCGTCTGGTCGTGATCACGCCGGACGTGCACCACGGGTACGGTGTTCCCGTTGGATCCGTGATCGTCACGGATCGCGGCCAGGGGACCGGCGGCGCAGTCGCGATGGGGCCGGTGGGTTTCGACATAGGCTGCGGCATGATGAGCGCGCGGAGCCTTGTGCATGCCGAACGCGCCACGCCCGATCGCAAGCTCGAGTTCAACCGCGAGGTCACCAAGCGCGTGAGCCTTGGTGCTGGCGGCAGGAGCATCAAGCTCGGCAAGGTCTCAGAGAAGGAGCTCCAGGGGCTCGTTCGCGGCGGCGCCGAATACTATGTCGAAAAGTACGGCGCCGAGTTCGACCGCAGTCGCGCAGAGCGTCATCGCATCCCGGTCGCAGACAACTGGGACATCCCGTGGGGCGGCAAGGGCTCGCCCGAGCGCGGCCTTGACCAGCTGGGGTCGCTCGGCGGGGGCAACCACTTCATCGAGCTCCAGAAATGCGAGGACACAGGCACGCTGTTCGTGCAGGTGCACACAGGCAGCCGTGGCTTCGGCCACGGGCTCGCCACGAACTACCTCCAGATGGCGAAGGACGAGCGAGTCGACCGTGGAGAAGCCGATATCACCGACATCGATCTCGGCTATTTCACGCCCGACTCCCGCCACTTCGACGACTACCTCAACGCCGTCGCAGCCGGAGGCAACTACGCGATCCTCAATCGGCTCATCATCTTCGAGCAGATCGCCGACGCGTTCCGCAAGGTCTTCAGAGAAGACCTCGAGCTCGTCTACGAGATCAGCCACAACCTGGTCCAGGCCGAGGACCACCCGTCCTATGGCGACGTCTGGGTTCACCGAAAGGGCGCAACGCGCGCCTTCCCCGGCGGCCACCCCGCGCTCGCGGGCACGATCTGGCAGGATACGGGGCACCCGGTCCTCATCCCGGGATCGAACCGCGACTACAGCTACGTGCTGATGCCCGAGGCGGGGGCGGTGAAGAGCGGCTACTCGATAAATCACGGCGCTGGACGTCGCATGTCGCGCGGCGAGGCGATGCGTCAGCTCGACCAGCGCAAGATTGACGAACAGTACGAGCGCGACGGCATCCTCGTGAACCTCGACGGGCACGTGCCCCTCGATGAGGCCGCGCAGTGCTACAAGAGCTGCGAGGAGGTGGTGTCGGCCGTGGTCGCTGCGGGCCTCGCGCGGGTCGAGCACACGCTCTGGCCGCTCGCCTCCATCAAAGGCAACGAGGAAAGTGCGGCGCGAGCCCAGCAGCGAGAGCGCAAAGGGAGAGACCGATCCCGCGAGAAGCAGCGCGGCGCGGAGCG
>CALFNG010000547.1 GCA_937902985.1 uncultured Myxococcales bacterium | reverse complement strand
CGCGATCAACCTCGCGCTCCAGCTCGGCATAGCCGCCACTGCAAGCTACTCCTTCTTGAATCTGCTCGTGATCGGGCTCGGCTTCCTCGCGTGGAGCGAACGGTCGGGCCCGAGCGCCATGGTGCGCCAAGGGATCACCGGTTACCTCTCGCTCTCGCGCGAGCGGCCGCGGCTTCGAGGTCTCGAGCTCCCCGCGCTCTACGCCGCAGCGCCGCAGCGACACTGGTCGCGATCTTTCCGAGAATCGTTCCGCTCTCGCGCGACCCTTTCGACTCCGTCCGCCGAGCATGGGGCTCGCCCACTTGGTGAATACGTATGGCTTGTATGAGGACATAGGGCAAGCCGGGTATAGAATCGAGATCCAGGGCAGTAACGACGGAACGAACTGGAACTCCTACCGTTACCGGTGCTTGACCTTGGACGACAAGACCACACCAAGGCTTGTCTGGCCGTATCAGTGCCGGCTCGACTGGCACATGTGGCGTGCTTCGAAGCTGGGATTCGTCGGCAACGAGCCGCTGCTGCGAGCCCTCGTCTGGCGCCTCGGGAGCCGGTCGCCTCAGGTGACGTCGCTCTTCGAGAGTGCACCCAGTCTGCCACCACGTCGATTCCGGGTCGTCCTTTCGGAGTTTCACTTCGCCAAGCCCGCGGAGCGGGAACGGGGAAGCTGGTGGACGACGCGGGTCATCTCCGTGCAGGAATTCGAGCGTCCCGGTGCAACCGACGGGGCAGAATGCGAGGGTGCTCGGAACCCCAGGAGATGAGTCGTCATGGACACGTCGCCGTCGACGGCGATCTCGGGGCTCCTACGACGATGAATCCGAAGGCCGTGATGGTCGCTTGCTCGAAGCCGGCGCCGTTCGTGTTGGAATCCGCGAGTCGAGTGAAGCACGTGCCGTCGGCCGAGAACCACATCGAGAGTGGGGGAGGGTCGGCCGGCGAGAACGTTCCGGCGGAGTTGCTCCAGGGAAGGACGACATCCACCGCCTGAGCGAGCGGCAGGCCGAGCGGGTCCAGCCGGTAGACGGGCGACCAGTCCAATAGCGCGGCGGGGGGCGGAACGGTCGTTTCGGTGAGCGCCACCATCGTCGGCGCAGCCAGTGCCGACGGAGGCACGGTGAGGCTAGCGGCGAGGCCACTTCGGATGAATTGGCGCCCCTTCAGCTCCAGCATGCCGCCGCTCGGGCCGATGACGCCATTTGCTGTGTCGCCGCCGCCCATCGGGCATTCGAACGAGCTCCCGGCTCCCGGCCGGCGCGTACAACCGCAGGCCGCAAACGAACCATCCAGGGCTCCGGCCCCTGAAGTAGTCGCGGAATCGTTCTCGCCCGCATCCGGCGACGCGCCAGGACAGAGATTATCGATGGGGCTGCTTGTTTCCCCCTCTGGTGCGGAGGCGTCGCTCATCGTTGCGCTCGCAGCGTCAGCCGCGTTGCCACCGTCGCTGGATGCCATTCCGTGGGGTGGTTCCGTCGACGAGGCCCCACCGCACGCCATAACGGACAGGCCGAGGAACGAACCGTAGAAAGGAAGCAGGCGACTCTTCATAACTTCATAACCTTCCCTTGGCAAGAACCAAGCCGTCCTCGCTCGCTGGTTTCCCGGCAATTGGGACCGCCACTATAACATCTGTCGTACTGTTCCGAATTGCGATCCCAGCGCGATTCATGCGGCTTTTCGCTCGTAGAAGCTGAGGATGCCTCCGAGCGTTCGCCTTCGTCCGACACGGCCGACGGCGGTGACCGAATCGGGGGAAGGGAAGGGGATGACGTTGCCTAGACTAGGCCCTGATGGTTGCGCTCGATGTGATAGTGCTCCACGACCTCGCGCACGACGGCACGCAACGGGTACGCGGAACGGTGGGTGGGCACCCTTCGTCGAGAGCTGCTCGATCACGTGATCGTGCTCGGAGAGCGTCGTCTCCTCCACTTGGTCCGCCAGCACGCCAGCTACTACAACAACGACCGCCCGCACATGAGCCTCGACGGCGACGCGCCGGTCACACACGAGGTCGAGCCGAGGGAGCTCGGGAAGGTGGTCGCTCTGCCGCGGGACTGAGTCGGGCGGCGGCCGACTCTATACCGTCCGCACGAGCCCGGACTCCACGATACGATTGTCCGCAGTAACGACGGGCACGCCGAGCACTCGCGCTGTGGCAACGATGATCCGGTCGGCCGGGTCCCAGTCGCGGGTGGCACTGAGGTCGACCATCTCGCGGGCGATCGCGGGCGACATGCCGCACCGTTCGACGACTGGCGCTGCGGTGGCGCGCACAAGCCACTCGTCGAGCGGGAGCGCGAGCCGGATGCGGCCCCTCTCGAAGAGCAACGCGACCTCCCACAGCGTCACGTCGGAGACGCCGACTGCGCGGGCGTCGCCCGCCTTGGCGAGCACGCGCCGCTGCGCCACCGCGAGGCGCCTGGGCTGCTCGAACCACCACAGCAGGACGTGCGTGTCGAGAAGCGCGATCACCCTCGCGGCTTCGTCGCGGGACGCCCGGACGGCAAGAGCTCACCACGTAGCGCGTCCCATGCCGACGGAGGCAAAATGGGCGACACCACATCCCCGACGATCGTCACCGTTCCGGCGAGGCTATCTTGCTGGTAGACCGTCTCGCCACGTCCGCTCGGGACGATGCGCGCCAGGGGCTTGCCGCGCTTGGTGACGACGAGAGGCTGCCCGGTGCGGGCAACGGCCTCAAGGAGCGCGAGACATTGCGCCTTGAACTCGGTGACGGCAATCGACTTCATCTGACCATGTACTCTGACCAGTGCCGGCCGTGACGTCAAGCGTGGACACCGAGACGCACCACTTTGGGTAGGATGGCCGCGCCGAGCCTCGCCGCGAACGACGTCGCGAGGGTGGGCTTCGACGCGCACTTCACGGCGCTCATTCGGGCCTGCTGTACTTGCCGCGAAATCGCGTCCACGACGCCGTGAAGGGCAGGTCCGTTCGACGCGATGGTACGGCTGACGGGCCATCGGTCCCTTTCCGGCACCTACGGGTTCGTGGAGATGTTCTGCAACGACGAGCGCTGTGACTGCCGGCGTGCATTCATCCAGGTGCTGGTCGATGTCAGCCCTCGTCTGGGTGACAACCGACCCTT
The DNA here is from genome assembly GCA_937902985.1 of uncultured Myxococcales bacterium. Taxonomy (GTDB): domain Bacteria; phylum Myxococcota_A; class Polyangia; order Polyangiales; family Polyangiaceae; genus Palsa-1150. The sequence goes on along the minus strand of CALFNG010000547.1, from coordinate 32,834 downwards.
GGCGACCATCAGCTTCGGGTGGGAGGACGAGTCGTTCTATCGGAAGTGGGCTTCTTTCCCCCTGTCGAACGAGGAGCTCGCGGAACTGAAAGGCCCGGCTCTCGGCATCGGGTGTTCAGCAACGGCGGCGGCAACCTAGCGGTCATTTCATCGTGATCGCTGGACCGAACGCCCGACCCGGTCGCGACGCGAAACGTTCCGCGAGTTCCAGCTGAAATCGGCCGCGATCGAGATCTGGGACACTACGGGGAAGGCCCGTAAGACGGCCACGGAGGAGTGACCGGAACCGAGATCCGGGGCGGCGCTGACGCGCCGCCCCGACTCGCGTCCGCTTCCTCCGGATCCGTGTGGCCGGCTACACCCAATCTACAGCGGGGCGCCCGGCCGGTGCGGCGCGCCCCCTAATCTAAGCAGTATTATTTCCAACTCTTTTTGAGAGCTCGCGGGGGCGAAGGCCCCCCCAAGTGTCAACTCACTCGCGCTTGCTTCTAGTCGTCCCCGTTGCCGTCCTACTTCTTGAACGCCTTCGCGACGAAGAGGTCGCTCAGGTCGTTGACCGAGGGGACCGTGTTGTAGCCGCTCCCCTCGACGTTGGTCTCGCTTGTGGGAATCGCGTTATTCACGAAGGGGAGATCGAAGATTTCCTCCATCGTCTTGAGGTCGGACGAATGGTTCAGCTCCACCCTGCTGGCGTAGGCGTTCCCCTTCGCCTGATGCGAGATGACGATTTCGCCGAGCGTCTGGTTTGCCGTGTCGCCCTGTTCGCTCTCGTCCCACCAGATGACGATGACGCCGTTGTGCTTGTAAGCCTTCGACGCCATGACTTGTGGGACGACGATCGACAGGAAGTTGTCGCCCTGGGCGATCGACGCCTGGTCACCCGTGTACAACGTCCCCTGGTACGTAAAGCCGCCGGCCAGGGCGCTATGCTGGTCGTTGTACTGATCGGGCGTAATCCAGTTGTACTGTCCGACGTCGCCGCATGACAGATCCTGGAAGACCTGCGCGAGCGGATAGACGTTCTGCGTACCCGTAACCGGGAAGAAAGCCATCGGATTGTGCTTGACCGCGTAGTTGAACTGCGTGGTGCCGTTGTACGGATTGACTGGGCCGTTCGTGCCCGAGGCGCTCGTCAGCGCGTCGCTGCTCAACTGCACGTCTTCCTGGTAGTTCTTCCAGGAGATGCCTGCCGCGTTCAGCTGCGCCGTAAGGTGGTCGGAAGCGAAGATGTTGCCGTTCGCCGGACGAGGGTCGGCGTCCGTGTGCACGCCAAAATCCGTCCCTGCCTCGGCCCATACGTAGTTGGGCTCGGACGGGTGCACGCCGACGCCCGCGTTGTAATACTTCGTGGCGTACGAAACCTGCGCGGCATTCGGATTTCCCGGGGTGACCAGGCTGTTGATGTACGGTGCCGCCGGGTCGCCGAGGATTTGCTGCGGGCTCGAGGTGGGGCTCGACTGCGTGAAGTTGTGGTTCTCCATCGCAATGACGAACACGGTTCGGATCTTGCTGTCGTCGTCGGCCATCGCGGCTCGCGCGGGGGCCAGAACCGCGACCGCGGCTGTGGCGGCGCCGAGAAGCGTGGCGCTCGCTGCGAAACGGGGACGGCGAGCAATGGGGGCGTGTGGCCGATTCGGCCGGAGGTGGTTTTTCATGCGCGCAGCCAATCACGACGCCTCGCCGGAAACGGCTCGTTCTTGCAATATCTTTGTGAACGGCGCATCCAAAGCGCACCCTGTACTGTCCCACGGACGATCCGCGCGGTTCTACGCGGCTTTTCGTTCGTAGAAGTTGAGGAGACCCCCCCGAGCCTCTCGCGACGGCCCATGCGGCCGTCCGGGGAAGTGACGCCGGACGGGAACGGGATCAAGTTGCCCAATCCCTGGTCGGAGGAGCGAGAGTACGCTGCTTGGGGGACGAGCGCAGGTCCGCGTCGCCCCTCGCGCGCGCCTCTCGCGATGCACGTCGCGCAGGCGCGCTACTGCTTCGTCGCTACGAGGTCGACCGTCGTCGAAGCGCCCATGGCCATCGTCGTCGCGAGGACGTGCAACGTGTTGCCCTGGACGCAGTAGCCCGCGGGGGTTCCCGTCGTGCCCGACGAGGTCGTCGTGAACGTGTTGCCGGAGACCGCGTACGTGCCCATCTCGGGCCCCCTGGTCGCCGACACCGTTAAAGGGCAGTTGCAGCTCGAGCCGGAAGTGGTGCACGTCGTCGCAGTCCCGGCGTCGCCCGAGAGCGCATTGTTGAGCACCCCCGCGAGTTGGTCGCACGTCAGGGTGACTCCGCCCTGCGCGAGGCAGCTCGTCGGCACGACGAGCGTGTCCGTGGTCGTCTCCGTCAGCGACACCGAGTACGTCATGTCCGCGTTGAACGTGGCCGTCCCGCTCGCAGTGACGGGCCCCGACTGGACCGTCTCGCTCTGGCACGCCGGGTTCATCGGGATCGACGGAGCGCCGCTCTGGCACCCGGCGACGATCGTCCAGGTCCCGACCAGGTTACCGCCGCACGCCGCGACCTTCCCGCAGCTCCCGGCCGCCCCGTCGGAGCCGCTGCTGCTGCTGCTGCTGCACCCCGCCACCGTCACCGTCACCGTCGCCACGATCGCGATCCGGGCGCTCCAAGGCTTCATGTACGTCCTCCCGAGGGGTCATCATCGCGCACCTCAGCCGCGACGGCAAGAGCTTGCCGATCACCGAAGAGCCGTGTCACCCGTCCCGTCCCATCACGGAGATCGCGTACCGCGGCCCGAGCGATCCGATCGTTCCCCACGATGGGGGGCATCGGTCGCGCCAACGAGAGGCCCACCAGGAAGGAGCTTCGTCAGCATGAGAACCAGCCGTCACCGGTCGCGATCGGTCCTCTGGGTCGTGGCGTCGCGATCGGGCTTTGCTCCCGCCGCCGGAACGTACGTCCCGAAGTCACCGAGCGCGCGCTTGGCGGGGCAAGCTTTCACGAGCGGGCAGCCAGTGCAGTGTACGGCCAGGGCGATTGGGCAGAGCGTCATGTCCGTCACCTCGCGCGGACCATACACTCCCTGGGCTCCTGCGTTGCACGGTCCCCGATCACGTCGAGTGGGACGCGTCAGAGGAAACCAGACGCGGCGCCGACACGGTGCGTCTGCTGTTGACTGCGATGAGAAGCCGGATGCGCCGCTCGAGACCCCGGAACACGTCGTCGAACGCATGGGCTCGTGCAGTCGCCTCGGCAGGCTCCGCCGGATCGCAGAACGTCCAGTAGATCATGTCGGCGCCCTGCACGACCGAGGGCTGTTCTCGCTGCCGATCGCAGAGACTGATGACGAAATCGAATGTTTGCCGTGCGAACATCGCGATGTCTTTCGTCGCGAGCCCGTCAACGGGCACACCGTTGCGGCGAAGCGTCTCCAAAGCTTGCGGGTGCACGTCCGAATCCGGGCGCGCGCCGGCGCTGAACGCCTCGAAACGAGGGTGGCCGACGTGGCGAAGGAACGCCTCCGCCATCTGGCTGCGGGCCGAATTTCCGTTGCAAAGGAACAGGACCCGCTTCGAGTCGCTCATGAAATCCTCCGCCACCCCCCGGTGCAATGATCGAACCGGCTTCTGCTCGCGAAGGCACACCCGTGCGCGCGAGCGTGTCGAGGACTTGGGTCGCCCAGATCGTTGGCACATGGCTGGCCTCGCAGAGCCACAAGATTTCCTCTTGTAGCTCGGCGAGACGCTCGAACCCGACCTCCACCGCAAGGTCTCCCCGCGCGATCATGACGGCCAGCGGCGGCCTCTTTAGGCCTTCAAGGAGCATGCGAGACAAATTCTCGAAGGCCTCGCGCTTCTCGATCTTGAGCACGACTCCGATGTCGGGGCGTCCCAGCCGGTCGAGCTCTTCGTGCAGTTTGCGAACGTCGTCGGGCGTGCGAACGAACGACAGGCTGACGGCATCGGAGTGCCTCGCGATGAAGGCGAGCGCGCGGAGGTCCGCCTCGGTCATGCTGGGCACCGTCGTGAGCGTGTCGGGAAGGTTGATGCCCTTCTCGGCGCGGAGCTTGGCGGTTTCCTTTTGCGTGCGAACCACGCGAAGGACGAACGTTCCGCGTTTCTTCTCGGCGCGCTCGACCACCGTGAGGATCCGCCCGTCGAGCGTCACCTGGCCTTCGCGCTTGCCCGCGCGGTGGAGACGCGCGCGGGCGCCAAGGGCTTTCCGAACTGCTCGACGACCGCCGCGTGCATTTTGCTTTTCATGAGAGACTCGTCGTCCGCAGGAAGCACGCCAAACACGGCGACCCGGGGCGGCGTTCGCGGCAATACCGAGCCGTATCGCTCAGACGGCCCCCAGCGCCTGCATGAGGCAGTTGCCGACCGCGGCGTACGCCAGTCCAACGCTCGCGGCCGAGCCCACACCGTGAAGCCAAGCCTCGAGCATCGCTCGCGCGACGGCGCGCTCGAGCCTGCCTTCGGTAACCTGATCGTCGGGGCCCGGCTCGCCCGTGTCTTCCACGAACAGCCGAAGCGCCATCAGCAAGCTCGCGTCGTCACCCGCGGCGGCGCGGATGGCCGCCTGGATCGGAGACGGAATCGGCTTCTCCGGCACGGCGCTCAGCCTTCAGGTTTCTTCGAGTTCATCACGACTCCTCCAACACATCGGGTCGGTGCATTCGCCGTGCCTCGTGCCGGGGCGACGTTCTCGCGCCCAAATGACATGTGGTTCGAACCCGCCGGGGAAAGATGCGAACGCCGGGTTGCAATCTGCGGCGATCCCTCGAAGATCGGCCCCCTACCGACGAGGTCGCCGCTCTCGTCGAAGAAATGAGGGCGGTTCAGCGCCAAACGTTTCGTCTGGGCGAGATCGACCACCTCGTCGGCTCTGCCGTTGAGCAGCGCCTTGACCATGAAGAGGGTGAACCCCGTGGCCAGCGCTGCCGTGATCTTGGGCGGCATGGGAGTCCTCCCGGGTGGTTCACCACAACGCAACGCGCGTGCCGAGGTTTGCACCGGAGCCTATTCCGGGTCGACGCGCGCCCCGTCGGCGACGTCGCCGCTCGGGTTCACCATGACCCGCTCCCCGCCGACGAGGCCTTCGACCAGGTCGACGTCGCGGCCGTTGTCGAGGCCCCGCAGCACCTCGACCAGGTGGACCGCACCTGCGCCGTCGACGGTCGCGACATGGACGCCGCGCGCGTCGGTGATCACGGCGCTCGAGGGGACGCGGACGACCCGATGGGCCACGGCGACGGCGATCGTCACCTCGGCGTACATCCCGCCGAGGAGCTCGCCCTTCGGGTTGGGGATGTCGATCTCGACGTTCAGGGTGCGAACCGCCGGGTCGAGCGTCCCCGCGGTGCGCGTCACGTGGCCATCGAATACGCGCCCGGGAATCTGCCGGATGGAGACGCTGGCCTCCTCGGCGTCGTGCACGCTCGGGGCAAAGGCCTGCGGCACCTGGACGAAGACGCGGATCGGATCAATCGCCTCGATCCGGAAGAGGGGGAGGCTGCCCGCCGCGCCGCCGGCAATGACGAGGCTCCCGACGTCGATGCTCCGCTGGGTGATGCGGCCGTCGAACGGCGCGACGACGTGCCCGAACGACACGAGCTGGGTGAGCTCTCGGACGTTCGCCTGCGCGGCGGCGACGTTCGCCAGGCCCGCGTGCACGTTCGCCTCACCGACCTTGAACTGGGCGTCGGCCAGATCGGCGTCCTGCTTCGCGATCAGATTCTGGGCCACGAGGATGTCCTGGCGCGAGGCCGTGACCTTGGCGTAGTCGCGGTTCGCCAGGGCCTGCTCGAGCGCCGCCTGTTGCTGCTGCAGCGTCGCCTGCGCCTGCGCGAGCTGCTGGTCGAGCTCCGGCGTGTCGAGGTCCGCCAGGGCGTCGCCCGCTCGCACGCGGTCGCCGATGTCCACGCGCCACCTCAGGACGTAGCCGGTCGCGCGCGCGTTGATGAACGCCTCCCGGTTTGCCACCAGGCTTCCCGGCAAGGCCAGCGACCGTCCACCGTCCACGACGACGGCCGGTTCCACCTTGACCCGAGGCAAGGCTTCCTGGCTCGCGATCGCCTCGGCGGCCAGCTTCTTCTCCGCGGCGCGGCGCGGCCAGTACCCGGCGAGGAACAGGAGCGCCAGGACGCTCGCCGCGAGGAGGCCAATCCGCCAGCGGCGCCGCCGCCCTTCGACGGGAGGAAACGGAGTCGCGACGACGCTCATGGGGACACCTCCGCCGGCTTGTTCCGCTGCAGAACCGTGAACATCACCGGCACGAAGAACAGCGTGGACATGGTTGCCAGGAGCAGACCGCCGATCACGGCCCGTCCGAGCGGTGCGTTCGATTCGCCGCCGTCGCCCAGGCCGAGCGACATGGGAAGCATGCCGAGCACCATCGCCACAGCGGTCATGATCACCGGCCGGAGGCGGGTGCGGCCGGCCTCGAGGGCGGCCGCCTTCACGTCGCCACCCCGGCGCAGCTCCTGGGATGCGAACGTGACGACGAGGATGCTGTTCGCGGTCGCGACCCCGATGCTCATGAGGGCGCCCATCAGCGCGGGCACGCTCAGCGTCGTTCTCGAGAGAAACAGCATCCAGGCGATCCCGGCGAGCGTGCCCGGCAGCGCCATGAGGATGATCAAAGGCTCGAGCCACGACTGGAAGTTGACGACCATCAGCATGTACACGAGCACCACCGCGAAGCCGATCCCCAGGGCCAGGCCGCGGAACGACGCGTTCATGTTCTCGGCCATCCCTTGCACCGCGATCGACGTTCCGCGCGGCAGGCGCGTTCCATCCACGATGCGCTGCACGGGGGAAGCCACCGCGCCGAGGTCGGTTCCGTCGACGCCGACGAGCACGTCGAACGACCGCGCGATGTTGTAGTGCGTCAGGTTGGTCGGACCGAGGGTCCGCGAGGTCGTCGCGACGTTCGCCAGGAGCTGGGGAGGCGCGGACGTCTTCACGCCGGCCGTGAGCGGGATGCTCCCGAGCGCGTCGATCGAATCGATGCGCCACTGGGGCGTCTGGACGGCGACGCTGTACTGAACGCCGGACCTGGGGTCGAGCCAGAAGTTGGGCGCGGTCTGAACGTTCGACGAGAGCGACACGAGGATGTCGCCCGCCACGTCACGCTGAGACAGCCCGACCTGCTGCGACAGCGTCCGGTCGACGTCGACGTCGAGCTCCGGCGTGTCGACGACCTGGGCGAGGTGCACATCGGCCGCCCCCGGGAGCGCGGCGAACCGCTTCACCAGGTCGCGCGCGACGCCGATGTTCGCGTGTTCGTTGGTGACCGGCCCCGTGATCCGGACGTCGATCGGAGCCGATTGCCCGAAGCTCAGGACCTGGCTCGAGATGTCCGCGGGGAGAAAGAAGAACGTCGCGCCTGGAAACGACGTGGCGAGGTCGCGGCGAAGCGCGCGCACGTAGTCCGCGGTCGGCTTGTGCGCCGGCTTCAGCGCCACGAGCATCTCGCCATCGGCCGACGAGATCATCGACGGATCGCCGAGCACGAGGTTGATCCCGCTGATGGGAACGCCGATGTCCTGGATCACGGTATCGAGCTCGGCCGCCGGCACCAGCTGACGCACGTGCTCCTCGACGCGAGCGAAGAGGCGCGCTGTCTCCTCGATGCGGGTACCCGGGGGCGCCCGGACATGGAGGCGGAGCTCGCCCGCGTCCACATTGGGGAAGAAGTCCTGGCCCAGGAGCGGCACGAGCCCGAACGAGCCGACGCAGAGCGCCGCGAAGGCCCCGATGAAGGCGCGGCGCCGCTCGAGCAGCCGGGAGAGCGCGCGCGCGTAGGTTTGCTGCAGCCGCTCGAACCCGCGCTCGATGACGCCGTGCACGCGCCCGAGCGGCCCCCGGCCCGCTCCCCCCGGCTCCTCGCTGGCGAGGAGGTAGTGCTCCATCGTCGGGACGAGCGTGCGCGACAGGAAGTACGAGGTGAGCATCGCGAAGACGACGGCCATCGCCAGCGGCACGAAGAGCGAGTTCGCGGCGCCGGCGATGAAGACGACCGGCACGAAGACGATGCAGATGCACAGCGTCGAGACGAACGCGGGAGCCGCGATCTCTTGCGCGCCGTCGAGGATCGCCTGCACCAGCGGCTTGCGAAGGCCCCGCTGGCGCTGGAAGTTCTCGACTTCGACCGTCGCGTCGTCGACGAGGATGCCGACCGCCAGCGCCAGCCCCCCGAGGGTCATCAGGTTCAGCGTCTGCCCGAGCAGACCGAGGACGATGATCGAGACCAGGAGCGCGAGCGGAATCGACACGAGGACGATCAACGTGCTCCGCCAGCTGCCGAGGAAGAGCAGCATCATCACCCCCGTCAAGCCGGCGGCGATGGTCGCCTCGCGGACGACGCCGTCGATCGCGCCGCGCACGAACACCGATTGGTCGAACAGCTGCTTGATCTGGAAGCCTTGCGGGAGCGTCGCCAGCACCTTCGGTACCGTCTTGCGAACCTGCGAGACGACATCGAGCGTGCTCGCTCCCTGGGCCTTGAGCACGGGCAAGAGGCCGCCCCTCGTACCGTCCGTCACGACGAGGCTCGTCTGAGGCGCGTACCCGTCGCGCACGTGGGCGACGTCGCGCAGATAGACGGTCGTCCCGCCGACGGTCTCGACCGGAAGGTCGTTGAAAGCGTCCACGACCGGGGGGCTACCGTTGAGGTTGATCGGGTATTCTTGCGGCCCGATCTTCACCGTTCCGCTCGGAAGGACGAGGTTCTGGAGGTTCACGGCGTTCGAGACGTCGGCGGGCGACAGGCCCCACGCGAAGAGCTTGGAGGTGTCGAGGTCGACCACGATCTCGCGCTGCTTGCCGCCGACCGGCAGCGGCAGCTGCGCGCCCCGAACGGTCGCGAGCCCGGGTCGAAGGAAGTTCGTTCCGAGGTCGTAGATCTGCTGCTCGTCGAGGGTCGGACTCGAGAGACCGAGCTGGACGATCGGAACGTTCGTCGCGCTGTACTGGATGATGAGCGGAGCCGTGGTGCCCGGCGGCATCGCCTTCATGACGGGCTGCGCCACGCCGGACACCTGCGCCATCGCCCCGTCGATCGACGTCCCGGGCTGGAGGAAGACCTTGACGACGGACACACCGGCCAGCGACTGGCTCTCGGTGTGCTCGATCCCGCTCACGGTGGTCGTCACGGCGCGCTCGAACTGCGCGGTGATGCGGCCCTCCATCTCGGAGGGCGCGAGCCCGGTGTAGGACCAGACCGCCGCGACCACCGGGATGTTGATCTCCGGGTAGATGTCGGTCGGCGTTCGAAGGATCTCGAGCACACCCATGAGCAGGATGAGCATCGCGAGGACCACGAACGTGTAGGGACGCCGGAGCGCCAGACGGACGATCCACATGGCAGCCCCCCTAAAGCATGGCGCGTGCCGCGGCTCGGAGGGGGAAAGCGCGCGAGAACCACGTGGTCATGCGGATTCCGCACGTCCACGCGTGCGTATTCGGCAGTCGCTTCGGTCGCCTCCGTCGAAGTGCGCCGAGCGGGAAGGTTCGCGCCCGCGCGCGGGAGCACTGGCCGAGCGCTTGCACTTTCGAAGGGGATGCCGCCCGCACGATTCCTGGCACTCGCAGCGCCCGCGACCCTCGCAGCATCGCTGACGATGCTCGCGCCGCGTCCGGCGGGAGCGGAGGGCGCTCGCGTTCTCACCCTGGCGGAGGTCGAACGCGCCGCCCAGGAGCAGCCGCAGGTGCTCGTCGCTCGCGCAGCCGCCAGCATCGCCCAGGGGCAGGCGGACCAGGCGAGAGCTCCGCTGCTCCCTCAGGTCACGGCGTCCGCGCAGTACACGCGGGAGACAGGCAACTTCGCTTCGAACCCGAACCAGAGAAACGCGGGGGCCGGCGCGGGAACGTCCCTCACGACGTCCTTCGATTACTGGCAGTTCGACGTGGACGCGACTCAGCTGATCTACGACTTCGGACAGGCGTCGCAGCGCCACGCGGCCGCACAGAAGACGGCCGCGGCGCAGGAGTTCGCGGAGCGGACGACCCGCCTGCAGGTGACGCTCGGCGTGCGGCGCGCCTATTTCAACGCGCGCGCGATGAAGGAGCTCGTCGGCGTCGCGGACGAGACGCTCCAGGATCAGGACCGGCATCTCGTGCAGGTGCAGGCCTTCGTTCAGGTCGGCACCCAGCCGGAGATCGCGCTTGCCCAGCAGAAAGCCGCCGTCGCGAACGCGCAGGTCCTGCTCATCGGCGCTCAGAGCAACTACGAGGCCGCCAAGGCGCAGCTGAACCAGGCCGCGGGTCTCGCCCAGGGGACCGACTACGACGTCGCCGACGAGACGCTCGGGCCGGTCGGCGACGAGGACGGAGGCCTGCAAGACCTGGCGGCGAAGGCCGTCGCCGTGCGGCCCGAGATGGCCACCCTCGACGCGCAGCGCCAGGCGCAGGAGGCCACCATCGGTGCGGCCCAGGGGGCCTTCGGTCCGACGCTGTCGGCGGCGGCGGGCGCGTCGGAAGTCGGGCTCGCGATCGGCGAACTGATACCGAACTGGTACGGAGGCCTGGTCCTCAGCGTGCCCATCTTCCAGGGAGGGCTCACGAAGGCGCAGGTGCAGACGGCCGAGGCGGGGCTGGAGAACGTCCACGCCCAGAGGTCGGTCGAGGAGCTTCAGATCCGCCTCGACGTCGACTCGGCGCGGCTCGCCGTGCGCGCCGCAAAGGCCACGATCCCCGCGGCCGACGACGCCGTCACGAGCGCGCGCGAGCAGCTCACACTCGCCGAGCAACGCTACGCCACGGGCGTCGGCAGCATCATCGAGCTGAACGACGCGCAGGTCGTATATACGGCCGCCGCGGCGCAGGCGGTTCAAGCGCGGTACGGGCTCGCCTCAGCGCGCGCGCAGCTCCTCGCCGCGCTCGGGCGCTCGTGACGCTCGTGACGCAAGCGCGGTCGCGGCGCTCGTCCTCGTCGCGTTCGCGTCGCCTCGTGCTTCCGGTCAGTTCGGAGCCAGTGTGACCAATGAGTAGTCCGAAGACAGGGCCACCCTTCAACGTCGCACGTGCGGCGCCAGGGGTCGACGCCGGTTTCGCGGGGCCCGGTACGCCAATTGCTCATCGGCGCCGGAAGGAGAGCGCCAGCTCACGGAGCGACCCTGAAGGAGGAGGCCCTCGAGACCGGCTGGATCGACGAGCGGACGTTCGACGCGATGGTCGATCCGCGGAAGATGGCGCACCCGACGTAGGCGCGCCGCACCCCTTGCGAAGATACCCTACGGGGGTATCATCACCATGCTTTGCACACCACACGCGACAAGGAAAAGCTCATCGCGAGGGTCCGCCGCATCCGAGGTCAGGTGGAGGCGGTTGAAAAGGCCATCGCAAACGAAGAGGAATGCTCGCGCGTGCTCATGACGGTCGCGGCTTGCCGGGGCGCGTTGGCGTCGCTGACTTCGGAGATTCTCGAGGACCACGTTCGCTTCCACGTCATGGACCCCGAAGCGAAGGCGAACTCGAAGCGCGCTCGCGCTGCCGAGGAGCTGATCGACGTCGTCCGCGCCTTCCTGAAGTAAGGCCGCGCTCTTCGCCCACCATGCGGTCCGTGGCCTATGCGAAACTCTGGGAAAGGCACGGGGAGGCGTACACGACGGCCCTGTGTGCCGTCTTCGTTGCAGCGGGGTGGTTTGCCTCTCGGGCGGGCGTCGGGCTCGTCGGAACGAACGCGCTCTATCTTCTGGGCTACGTCCTCGGCGGGTACCGCCAGGCGATCGAGGGCACCAGAACGCTCGTCAAAGACCGGGAGCTGGACGTCGATCTGCTCATGGTCGTCGCCGCGATCGGCGCCGCGGCCATTGGCTACTGGTTCGATGGGGCCCTGCTCATCTTCATCTTCGCCTCGAGCGGAACGCTCGAGGGCTACGCGGGCGCGCGCACGAAGCGGGACATCGAAGCCTTGATGGCCCTGCATCCGGAAGATGCCCTGGTGGTCCGCGATGGACGCGAAGAGCGCGTCCGCGCGGACACGCTGGGCGTGAGCGATACGGTCCTCGTGAGGCCCGGCGAGCGGATAGCGGCGGATGGGAGGGTCGTCGAGGGCTTCTCTGCAGTAAACCAGGCCGCGATCACGGGCGAGTCGATCGCGGTCGACAGGGGGCCGGGAGACGAGGTCTTTGCCGGAACCATCAACGGGCACGGAGCGCTACGTGTGACCGTCACCCGTCCGGGGGGCGACACCCTCCTCGCCCGCATGGTGAAGCTCGTGGAGGACGCTCGAGAGCGGCGCCCGCCTGCCCAGCTGTTCATCGAGCGGTTCGAGCGGACGTACGCGAAGGTCGTGGTGATCGGAGCCATCTTGGTCGTCGCGCTGCCGAGCCTGGCCGGGTGGTGGACGTTTCGACAGGCGCTTTATCGGGCCATGATTTTTCTTGTCGTCGCGTCGCCCTGCGCGCTCGCCGCCTCGATGATGCCTACCCTGCTTTCGGCCCTTTCCAACGGGGCCCGGAACGGCATCTTGTTCAAGGGGAGCGCGTTCATCGAGGCCCTGGGGCGTGTCCGGGCGATGGCCTTCGACAAGACGGGCACCGTCACTGCCGGGCGTCCCGTCGTTACCGATGTTCTTTCGTTCTCGGTGGCAGCGGATGACGAGCTTCTCGCGATCGCTGCAGGGGTCGAAAGACTGTCCGAACACCCCCTGGCACGGTCGATCGTCGCCGAGGCGGAGCGCAGGAACCTGGCGGTCGTCGCAGCGTCGGATCTGCAGGCGATTCCCGGCGAAGGCGCGCACGCCACCGTCGGCGGTCAACGATGGTCGATAGGGAAGTCATCCCTCTTTGGTACGGTCTCCAACGAGATAAGCACCCGCCAGCACGGGCTCGAGGCGGATGGGAAGACGGTCGTCTTGATCGGCGACGGACGGGCGCAGGGCTTGATCGCCTTGCGCGACACGATTCGCCCGCGGGCGCGCGAGGCCATCCACGCGCTTGTCGACCTCGGCATCCGCCCCATGGTGCTCCTCACCGGCGATACCCGCGAAACCGCCGCTGCGATCGGAAGGGAGCTCGGGATCGTCGAGATTCACGCGGGCCTTCTTCCTGAGGACAAAGTGAGCGTGGTCCAGGAACTCACGCGTCGCTGCGGGCAGGTCGCGATGGTGGGCGACGGCGTGAACGACGCGCCCGCGCTCGCCTCGTCGACGGTCGGCATTGCCATGGGAGTGACCGGGACGGACGTGGCGCTCGAGACCGCCGACATCGTCCTGACGACGGACGAGCTCGAGAAGATCGCCTATGCCGTAGCTCTCGGGCGACGGGCCCTTCGTGTCGTGAAGCAGAACCTCGTCCTGGCCCTGGGGATGATGGTCGTCCTCGTCGGGTCGGACCTGCTCGGGTGGATTACGCTTCCCTGGGGGGTCGTCGGGCACGAGGGAAGCACGCTGCTCGTGACACTCAACGGTCTGCGACTTCTTCGATCAAGCAAGCGGTGACCCCGGCTCGGTCAAGAGCAAACGGCCACCGGAACGTCGCGTTCTTCACCCGCCGAGAAGCGCCAGCGAGACCATGCAAAAGAGATGCTTCACGGCTTCTTCGGAACGAGAGTCATTCCGCATTTGGGACAGTGGCCCGGGGCGCTCTCTTGCACCTCGGGATGCATGGGGCAGGTGTAGATGACGCCCGCGTCGCTTGCGGTCGTTACGGACGCTCCGGCGCTTCCGCTTGGAGCCGGTTGCCGTCGCCAGAGGCTCACGGACGGGAGCGTAGGAGCCACGCTTCGAACGCGCAAGGCATCTCGTGCGGCCTCTGAACTAGATACGTACGTGCCGAAGTCGCAGCGCGTTCGTGATGACCGACACGGAGCTGAGGCTCATCGCCGCGCTCGCGATCATCGGGCTGAGCAGAACGCCCAGGAAGGGATAGAGAACGCCCGCGGCGACGGGAATGCCGACCGCGTTGTAGACGAACGCGAGCCACAGGTTCTGCCGGATATTGCGCATCGTGGCGCGGCTCAGGGCGCGGGCGTGCGCGAGGCCGCGAAGATCGCCTCGCAGGAGAACGACCCCCGCGCTCTGCAAGGCGACGTCCGTCCCCGTTCCCATTGCGATGCCGACGTGGGCCTCGGCGAGGGCAGGGGCGTCGTTGATGCCGTCGCCGGCCATGGCCACGATGCGCCCCTGCGCCTTGAGCCGCTTCACGGCTTCGCCCTTCTGCGCCGGGAGCACGCCGGCCTCGACCTCGTCGATGCCGAGCACTCGGGCGGCGATGAGGGCGTTCGTCCGCGTGTCTCCGGTCAGCATGACGAGGTGAACGCCGTCGTCCTTCAGCGCGCGGACGGCGTCGCGCGCTTCTTCTTTGATGGGATCGGCGATGCCGAGGAGGCCGGCCAGCCGGCCGTCGATCGCGACGAAGACGACGGTCTCGCCCTGCGCCCGGTGCGATTCCGCTGGCTCGTCGAGGCTCGAGTCCACGACGCCGAGCTCCTCGAGCAAGGCCTGATTCCCGACCCCGACGCGGCGCTCGCTGACCTGACCGGAGACTCCTTTTCCAGCGCTCGCCCGGAGCTTCGCGGGCTCCTCGAGCGCGAGCCCCCTGGCTTTCGCGTCGGTCACGATCGCGCCCGCGACGGGATGCTCGCTGCCGCGCTCCAGGCTGGCGGCCAGCCGGATCACCTCGGACCCGTCGAATCCGGGCGCGGCGAGCACCGAGACGACGCGAGGCTTCCCCTCGGTGAGCGTGCCCGTCTTGTCGACGACGATCGTATCGACGGTCTGCAAGGTCTCGAGGGCCTGGGCGTCCTTGAAGAGGACGCCCATCGTGGCGCCGCGGCCCACGCCCACCATGATCGACATCGGGGTCGCCAGCCCGAGCGCGCACGGGCACGCGATGATGAGGACGGCCACGGCGTTGACGAGCGCGTGCGCGACGCGGGGATCGGGTCCGGCCAGGGCCCAGACGGCGAACGTGATCACGGCCGACGCGATCACGGCCGGGACGAAGAGGGCGGCCACTTTGTCCGCGAGGCGCTGGATCGGGGCGCGGCTTCGCTGCGCCTCGCTGACGAGACGGACGATCTGGGCAAGGAGCGTGTCGCTGCCGACGCGCTGGGCCTTCATCAGCAAGCCGCCCGTTCCGTTGACGGTACCGCCCGTGACGGCGGAGCCGGGCGTCTTCGATACCGGCAGCGGCTCTCCGGTGATCATCGCCTCGTCAACCGCGCTCGAGCCCTCGAGCACCGTCCCGTCGCAGGGTACGCGCTCGCCGGGGCGGACGCGCAGGCGGTCCCCCGGCTGCACCTGGTCGAGCGACACGTCCTCCTCGCCTCCGTCGGCGCGGAGCCGCCGGGCGGTCTTCGGGGCAAGCCCGAGGAGCGAGCGGATGGCGTGCCCGGTTCGACTGCGCGCGCGGAGCTCGAGCACCTGCCCCAGAAGAACCAGGACGGTGATCGCGGCGGCCGCCTCGAAGTACACGTCGACGGTGCCGTCCGTCCGCCGGAGCGAGGCGGGAAAGAGCGAGGGCGCGATCGTCGCGACGACGCTGAAGGCGTACGCCGTGCCGGTGCCGAGCGCGATGAGCGTGAACATGTTCAGGCTGCGCCGGACGATCGAGGCCGCGCCTCGTTCGAAGAACGGCCAGCCGGCCCAGACGACGACGGGGGTCGCCAGCACGAACGCGACCCACTGGAGGGTTCGCGCCGAAAGCGCGTGGGCGAGCGGCTGCCCGGGAATCATCTCCGCCATGCCGAGCAGCACGACGATGGCCGTGGGGGCGAGCGACCACCAGAACCGTCGCGTCATGTCGACGAGCTCCGGGTTGGGCAGCTCTTCGAGCGTGATGGTGCGGGGCTCGAGCGCCATGCCGCAGATGGGGCACGCGCCCGGCTCGCCCCGGACGATCTCCGGGTGCATGGGGCAGACGTATTCGACCTTGGTCGCGGCGACCGGTACGTCGGGCTCGAGGGCCATGCCGCAGTCGGGGCAGCTGCCGGGCGTCGGCGAGCGTACCGCAGGGTGCATCGGGCAGATGAAGACCGTGCCCGCCGCGGGTGCGGGTGCGGAAGCGGGTGCGGGCGCGGCCGCCGGGGCCGGCTTGGGACTGAGGTACTTGTCGGGGTCCTCTTGGAACCGCGTCAGGCACCGTGGGTTGCAGAAGAAGTACGTCTGCCCGTCGTGTTCGGTGATCCACTTGGCGTTCGCGCGGCGGACCGCCATGCCGCAGACGGGGTCTCGCGCCTTCTCGTCGACGGGAGAGCCCTGCTGTTCGCCGTGAGGATTCGACGCGGCGGAACCGGTGAGGTCCTTTGATGTGACCATGACCCCCCAACCATAAGGTCTGTACCTTGGTAGAGGGTCAAGGCCCCGACGATTAGTTTTCGAGAGCCCGCCCGCCGATCGACTCCGGAGGGTCGGCGCCTGTTCCCGTCCTGGGCGGACCAGCTCGGACGCGGTGCGCTCGCGGGACTGGCCGGCGGCGCCGTCCCGCTCGTGTTTGGCCTCTGCATGCAGGTCTATGGACATGGGTGCGGAGGGCTGGCGTTGATCCCCGGGTGCACGGCCGTCTGCGCGTCGGGAAGCCTGGTCGCGGGCCTGTGGATCGCCTGGGTCGCGCGGAAGCAGCCGTCGCCGCTGGCGTTCGTGTTCGCGGCGAGCGCGACGGCCTTGCTCGTCGGGTCCCTCGGGTGCGCGTGCGCCGGCCTGGGCGGCGTCGCCGGCTTGCTCGGTGGTCTCCTCTTGCCGGTCGTCGCGGCGCGCGTGCAGGCCGCGTTGCTCACGCCTAGCGCGCCCCCTTGCCTTGCGATGAAGGATTGTCAGTGATAGGCCCAGAGAGCGTGCACCCCGCTGCAAAAAACCGAGCGCCGAAGCGCAGGCGAGTGCCGCGCGCGTTGGCGGCGGCGGCCCATTGGGTGCTCGCGTTCGCCGTTCTCTTCGGGATCGTGCACTCGGGCGGCCGGTATTTCTACTGCGAGGCTCTCGGCCTTTTGCCGTCTGATCCCTGCGCGGAAGCCGCTGGCGAAGCTCACAACAAGAGCCCGTTTGGCATGCTGGGCGAGCGCCCTGCCGATTGCTGCGAGATCGTGACCCTGGCTGCGATGCCCCAGGGGGCGCAAGTAGCGGCTCCGAGTGTCGCCCCCGCGGCTCGCGTGGCCATCCTGCCGGCTCTCGGGCTCGTAGGCTGGACGGACTTCGCGGCGCCCTCGCGGTCGGAGCGATCGTTCGAGAGATGGCGTCCTCCGCCACGAACCTCGAATGACGTCCGCGCCCAGCTCATGGTGTTTCTGATCTGAGACGCCCGGCGAGGCTCGCCCAGGGATTGACCGCGACGCGCTGAAACGGCGATCGCGCGTCCGCGAGCTTCGCGCCTGACTGCACCCTCCCGTGCGGCGGGCGATCTCTGTCGTCTGATCATGTACGTCGGGCTCGGCCCGCGTGCGTCGGGAAGTGTCATGAACGTGTGGATCTCGAGCCGGGCCTGCTGGACCGCGCCAGCGATGCTGCTTCTGGGTTGCGCCACGACCGGCGCCGAGTCGTACGACGCGATGCGAGCCGAGCCCGAGCGCGCAGTCGCCGACGAGCGCCAGCAGGCGGACGACGACGCCACTCTGAACGGGCCGGTGCTCGGTCGCTCCGCCTACGTGCGCGCCGTGCTGAGTCGGAACCGCTCGATCGAGTCGGCACGGCAGGCCTGGCGCGGCGCCATCGCGCGCGTTCGACAGTCGGGGGCGTTCGAAGACCCGATGGTGACCCTCGAGGTGGCTCCGCTGTCGATCGGATCCTCGAGCGCTCCCTTCGGCTGGACCGGGATGATCAGCCAGAGGCTGCCGTGGCCGGGCAAACTCTCACTCGAGGAGACGATCTCCAAGGCGGAGGCCGACGCCCAGCGATGCGACTACGAAGCCGCCCGTCGCGAGCTCGCGCTCACGGCGTCGCTGCTCTACGACGCGTACTTCGTCGCCGTTCGGTCGATCGAGATCAACGCGCATCACGTCGAGCTGATGCGGTCGATGCACGGGGCGGCGATCGCGCAATTCGAGGCGGGTCGCGCATCGGCGCAGGACTCGCTGCAGGCCGAGTTCGAGCTCACGCACATGGAGCACGACACGGTCATCCTCGCTTCGCAGCGTGACGTCACCATGGCGCAAATGAACGAGCTTCTGCACCGCGATCCCGAGCTTCCGCTGCCCCCGCCGCCGAAGGCTCTTCCGGTGCCGCCGGCTACGGAGACGGCGGCGCCAGCGCGCTTGGAGAGCGAGGCGGTCGACCGCCGGCCCGACATCGCTGGCGCTCGGCAGCACGCGCGTGCAGAAGAAGCGCGCGGCGAGCGCGCCGAGCGGGAGTCGTACCCCGACGTCACGGTCTCGACTTCGTACAACTCGATGTGGGACATGCCCGAGCACCGCTGGATGGTGGGGCTCAGCTTCAACCTCCCAGTCCAGGCGGGCCGGCGCCACGGTGCCGTCGACGAGGCGAACGCCATGCGCGGTCAGTACGAGGCGGAGGCGGCCCGAATGAGCGACATGGCGCGCACGCAGGTCGTCGTCGCGTTGAAGCAGCTCGAGGAGGCGAACCACGTCCTGCACATCTTCGAGGAGCGGCTTCTCCCGATCGCCCGGCAACAGGTCGACGCGGCCCGCGCGGCGTTCGTCTCGTCGGGGGTGCCCTTCGTCTCGGTGATCGACGCGGAGAAGAACCTGCGCGGCGTCGAGCTCGACCAGCAAGTGGCGGAGGCTGACTACGACCGGCGGCGCGGCGAGCTCGATCGCGCGCTGGGACGCATGCCCGGACTGGATGGAAAGGAGGACGCGCGATGAGCGTCCAAGATCGCAAAACGCGAAGCCGAATCGTGTCGATCGTGCTCGTCGCCGCCCTCGTCGTGCTCGCGTTGGTCTTCCACCGGCAGCTCATCGCCTGGTTTTCGGGCAAGAGCATCGCGGGCTCCTCCGGCTCGAGCGTCACGGTTCACGCCTCCGGTCTGTCGCTTTCTGCGTCGCTCGACCCCGATCCTCCCCGGACCCAGGACAATGCGCTCGTGGTCCAGGTCCGAGACGCAAGCGGCAATCCCGTCAACGACGCGGTCGTCCAAGTCTCGTACGACATGCCCGCGATGGGCGCGATGGCCGAGATGAAGGGTGGGGCCCGCGTGGACCATGAAAAGGACGGAGTCTACCGCGCCCACTTCGATCTGCCGATGAACGGCAGCTGGACCCTCAAGGTCGACGTTCATGCCCCTGCGGCGGCGGTCTCGCAAAGGTTCTCACTGACTGTGGGTACTGCGGGCGTGTCGCCGCTGGGCGGCGCCACGGGCGAGACGGCCCCCATGCCGGGTGGCTCCGCGATGGGCGGCAACCCCGGCGAGGTCGATCACTACACGTGCTCGATGCATCCGTCCGTCAAGGAGGCGGCTCCGGGCAAGTGCCCCATCTGCGGCATGGACCTCATCCCGGTGATCAAGGAGCAGCAGCAAGAGGGTGTGGTCATGATCGACGACGTGCGCCGCCAGCTGATCGGGGTACGCACGGAGGCCGTGACTCTCGGTCCGATGCGCCGAGACTTCCGCGTGGTCGGTCACGTCACTTACGACGAGTCGTCGCTCGCGGACGTCAACCTGAAAGTCCACGGGTGGATCACGAAACTGTACGTGAGTCAGACGGGCCAGAAGGTCACGCGTGGGCAGCCCCTCCTGTCGCTCTACAGCCCGGAGCTCTACAACGCCGAGCAAGATTTCATCCTCGCGAACCAGGGAGCGGCGACGCCCTCGCTCTCGACGGACGGTGCCCCGAATCGCGTCGAGTCTCTGGCGCGCGCTGCGCGCCAGAGACTGCATTTGATGGGCCTCGAAGACTCCCAGATCGAGGCCCTGGTCAAGCAAGGCACGCCCTCGGAGAGCGTCTCGATCGCGGCGCCCGCGAGCGGCTTCATCATCGAGAAGAACGTCGTGGAAGGCGCGTCGGTCGACGCGGGCATGCGCCTCTATCGCATCGCGGCGTTGACCAAGGTGTGGATCGAGGCTCAGGTCTACGAGGGCGATCTCGGACACGTGCGCGCCGGCCAGGGCGCGTCGGTGACCCTCGACTACCTTCCGGGTCGGACGTACGACGCGAAGGTCGCGTACGTGTACCCGTATCTCGATCCGCAGACGCGCACCGCCCAGGTGCGTCTCGAGCTCGCGAACAAGGATCTCGATTTGAGGCCCGGGATGTACGCCAGCGTCGCTCTCGGCGCGGATCTCGGACCGCGCCTGCAGGTCCCTGCGGCGGCCGTCGTGTACACGGGCCCGCGGCGCCTCGTCTTCGTGGACCTCGGGCAGGGTCGCTTCCGTCCGGAGGAGGTGTCGGTCGGCACCGAGTCGAACGGGATGTACGAGGTCCTGTCCGGGTTGAAGCCCGGAGACCAAGTGGCCACCTCGGGGGTCTTTCTCATTGCCGCCGAGGCTCGAATCAGCACGGCCTCGAAGTACTGGGACAGCGCCGAATCGCCCACGGCGCCGCCGATGCCGAAGCAGGGAACGCCGTGAAGTCCACAAGCACTTCGCCCGAAAGCCCGGGCTTGATCGCCCGCATCATCGCGGCGAGCGCCCGCAATCCTTTCGTTGTCATCCTCTTCGTCGCCGCGGCGACCGCCTGGGGAGTCGTTTCGTTACGGCAAGCGCCCCTCGATGCGATTCCGGATCTTTCGGACGTGCAGGTCATCGTCTTCACCGAGTGGATGGGACAGAGCCCGAACCTCGTTGAAGACCAGGTCACGTATCCCATTTCGTCCGTGCTCATCTCCGCGCCAAAGGTGCAGGCCGTTCGCGGTCAGTCGATGTTCGGGATGTCGTTCGTCAACGTCATCTTCGACGAGGGCACCGACATCTACTGGGCCCGTAGCCGCGTGCTCGAGTACCTGAGTTCGGTCCGCGCGAAGCTGCCGGGAGGGGTCAATCCCATCTTGGGACCCGACGCCACGGGGGTCGGCTGGGTCTACGAGTATGCGCTCGTCGACCGGACGGGCAAGCACGACCTTCAGGAGCTGCGCTCGATCCAGGACTGGAACCTGCGGTACGCGCTCGGCAGCGTTCCGGGCGTGGCGGAGGTCGCGAGCGTCGGCGGCTTCGTGAAGCAATACCAAGTCAATGTCGATCCAACGAAGTTGCTCGGATACGGCATCGGCATGGACGACGTCGTCAAGGCGGTGCGTGCGTCGAACCAGGAGGTCGGCGGCCGCGTTCTCGAGATGGGCGGCCACGAAGAGATCATCCGCGGCCGCGGCTACGTGAAGGATCCCGACGACATCGGCCGCAGTCCCATCAAGGTGGTGAACGGCACCCCCGTTCGCGTGCGCGACGTCGCTCAAGTGAGCATCGGCCCGGATATCCGCCGAGGCCTGTCGGAGCTCAACGGCGAAGGCGAAGCTCCCGGCGGCATCATCATCATGCGATACGGAGAGAACGCGCTGACCGTGATCGAAGCGGTCAAGGAGCGGCTCCGCGAGATCCAGCCGAGCCTGCCGAAGGGCGTCGAGATCGTCCCCACGTACGATCGGTCGACGCTGATCGAAGAATCGGTCGCGACGCTCAAGCACACGCTCATCGAAGAGATGATCGTCGTCAGCGTCGTCATCTTCGTCTTTCTGCTCCACGCGCGGAGCGCGCTGATCCCCATCTTGACGCTGCCGATCGGCGTTCTGCTCGCGTTCGTGCCGATGTTCTACCAGCATTTGACCGCGAACATCATGTCGCTCGGCGGGGTCGCCGTCGCGATCGGCGCGATGGTGGACGCGTCGATCATCATCATCGAGAACATCCACAAGAAGCTCGGCGAATGGGAGCATGCGGGCCAACCAGAGCCGCGGACCGACGTCATCATCCACGCGATGCAAGAGGTCGGGCCGTCGATCTTCTTCTCGCTGCTCGTCATCACGATTTCGTTTCTGCCCGTCTTCACGCTCGAGGCCACCGAGGGCCGTCTCTTCAAGCCGCTCGCGTTCACGAAGACGTACTCGATCGGCTTCGCGTCGATCCTCGCCGTCACGCTCACCCCGGCGCTCGCGGTCCTCTTCATTCGAGGCAAGGTGCTCGACGAAACGCGGAATCCGATCAACCGGTGGCTGACGGCGGCCTACACGCCGGTCGTGCGCTTCGTCTTCGAGCACCGCTGGAAGGTCGTCATCGCGGCGGTGCTCACGATGGTTCTCACCGCGCCCGCGGCGCTCCGCTTGAGCAGCGAATTCATGCCGCCTCTCAACGAGGGCGTCATTCTCTACATGCCCACGGCGCCGCCCGGCATGTCGGAAAACGAAGCGTCGGTCATCTTGCAATCGATGGACCGGGAGCTGAAGAAGTTCCCCGAGGTCGTGAGCGTCTTCGGCAAGATGGGCCGTTCGGAGACGGCGACCGATCCCGCCCCGCTGGGGATGGCCGAGGTGATCGTAGTGCTCAAGCCGCGCGCCGAGTGGCGGCCCGGGCTCACCTGGGACGCCCTTCTCAAGCAGATGGACGAAAAGCTCCACTACCCCGGGATGCCGAACGTCTGGTGGATGCCCATCCAGACGCGCACCGAGATGCTCGCGACGGGCGTGAAGAGCCCCCTCGGCATCGAAGTGTACGGCGACGATCTCGAGGCCATCGAGAAGGCCGCGATCGCGGTCGAGCACGCCGTCTCCCACGTGCCCGGCACGCGCAGCGCCTTCGCCGAGCGCTCGACCGGCGGTTTCTACATCGACTTCCAGGTCGACCGCGAGGCGGCCGCCCGTCACGGCCTCAGCGTCGCAGACGTCAACATGGTCGTCGCCCAGTCGATCGGCGGGGAGAACGTCTCCGAGACCGTCGAGGGCCGCGAGCGCTATCCCATCAACGTGCGCTACGCGCGCGAGTTCCGCGACGACCCCGAGCTCCTCGTGCGCACGCTCATCAGCACGCGCGACGACGAGGGTAAGGGCGCGCAGGTCCCCCTGTCGCAGGTCGCGAGCGTCCGCGGCGTTCTCGGGCCGCCCATGATTCGAAGCGAAGGAGGCAAACTCGTCGGCTTCGTGTTCGTCGATACCGATCGCCCCATTGCCGACTACGTGGCCGAGGCGAAGCACGCCGTCGCCCATGACGTGCAGCTTCCCGCCGGCACCCGCCTCGAATGGGTGGGCCAGTTCAAATACTTCGAGCGCGCGAAGGAACGGCTGAAGTGGGTCATTCCGCTGACGCTCGGCATCGTCTTCGTGCTGCTTTTTTTCAACACGAAGTCGGTCGTCGAGACGGTGATCGTCATGCTCGCCGTGCCGTTCTCGCTCGTGGGCGCCATCTGGCTTCTCTTTCTGCTGCACTACAACGTGAGCGTCGCCGTCTGGGTCGGCGTCATCGCTCTCGCCGGCCTCGATGCCGAGACCGGCGTCGTGATGCTGCTCTACCTGACGCTCGCTTATGACCGGCACGCGCGCGAGGGGCGGCTCCGGTCGCTCGAAGACCTTCGCGAGAGCATCGTCGAGGGTGCGGCGAAGCGCCTCCGGCCCAAGCTCATGACCGTGGCCACGATGATCATCGGTCTGGTTCCCGTCCTCTGGAGCACCGGGACCGGAGCGGACGTCATGAAGCGCATCGTGGCGCCCATGGTCGGAGGGCTGGTCACGTCATTCTTGCTCGAGTTGACGGTGTACCCGGCCATCTTCGGAATCTGGAAGGGACGTGGCCTTCCCCAGACCAACGACGAGGCCACTCCCGGAGACCAACCGGATACGGCGGCGTAGGACTCGGTAGGCGCGCACGCGGAACCAGACCGAACTTGACCAGTACGCCGAACAGGCGCCGGTGTTCATGGAAGGTCACCCGGCGACTTTCCTGGCGCGGTTCGGCCACTGCGAAGTGAAAGAAGGAGCCGCGGTCGAGGGCGTGGCGGTCATAGAGTTCCCCACGCGTCGAGGACGCGCGGGGCGCACTATCGACGCACGCCCGGATCCGGCTTCGGCTCCGACAGCCTGACCTCGACCCACCCGACCGGCCCGAGCATGCCGTCTTGCGGCTCGATGATGCGGACGACGGAGGCGAGGTAGCGGCCCCACGGGAAGGCGTCGCCGACGCTGGCGTCCGTGGTCTCTGCGCCGTGCAGATCTTCGGCGAGGATGGTGGCCCGCGCTGCAGCCGCGTCACGGCGCTCATCGAGCGTTGCGCTCGCATGGAAGGCGTGGTCGATCGTGGCGACGCCATGAAGCGGGATGAAGACGTTGTCGGCGTCTGGCTCGACCCAGTCGAAGCCGGTGAGGAAGAGAGCCACCGTCGTCGTCGAGAACGGGTAGCACCGGTCGGCGGGGGCGCAATGCACGGGGGTGGCCAGGTAGCCGCGCGACGGGAAGACGCCTCCCGCACGTACCGGCGCTTTCCACTCGAAGGCGCTTGGAGTCGCGCCGTCGATTTGCCATGAGCCGAAGAGTGCCGCGCCGTTGGCGGTTCTGCAGCTGTCGAGGCCAATGTACGCGCCTCGAAACCGGGGAGGCTCGTCTGCCGCAATGTCATTGCAGACGCCACGCGAGCCGCAAACGGCTTTCCTGAGGTCGATCGCACTGTTGACCGCCGGGCATCCACTGCCGACCTTCGGGTGGTCGTCGCACGCCATGGAGGCCGCCACGCCCGCGAGGGCGATCAACGATATGGTGAAGGGAATCGGATCCATGCCCGTTACCTCATAGAACCGAGGTGAGCGCCGGCGGCTCTGCCCGGTCAATCAATCCCGGCGATGATCGTCATCCGAGCGCGCGTGCGCCGCGTCCACTATCGACGCGCCCCCGCGTCGGGCTTCGCGTCCGACAACTTGATCTCGACCCACCCGACGGGCCCGAGCACGCCGTCCTGCGGCTCGACGATACGGACGACCGAGGCGAGGTAGCGACCCCACGGGAAGGCATCGCCGACGCCGGCGTCCGTGGTCTTCGCGCCGTGGACACCTTCGGCGAAGATGGTGGCCCGCGCCCCAGCCGCGTCGCCGCGGTCATCGAGCGTCGCGCTCGCATGGAACGCGTGATCGATCGTGGCGAGGCCGTGAAGCGGGATGAAGACGTCGTCGTCGTCCAGCTTGGGCCAGTCGGAGCCGGTGAGGGCGACGGCAACCGTGGTGGTCGGGTAGGGGTAGCAGCGATCGGCCGGCGTGCATTGCACGGGGCTGGCCAGGTAGCCGCGCGACGGGAACATGCCTCCGATACGTACAGGCCCTCTCCACTTGAAGGCGCGCGAAGACGCGTCGTCGAGTTGCCACGAGCCGAAGAACGTCGCGTCGTCGGAGGAGCCGCAGCTGTCGAGGCCAATGGTGGCGCCTCGAATATTTTGAGGCGCGTCTCCATAAATGTAGTGGCAGATGTCATGCGAGTCGCAAGCGGCCTCGCTGAGATCGATCGGACTGTTGACCAGCGGGCACCCGCCACCGACCTTCTGTTCATCGTTGCACGCCACGGAGGCTGTCACGCCCGCGACGGCGATCAGCTTCATGGCGAAGTGAATCGGCTCCATGCGGTTACCTCAGCGAACCGAGATGAACGCCGGAGAACCACCTCGTGAGTTCATCGAAGGGAATGACGACAGGTTTCGCGCCCGGCCACACATTGCCGAGACGCACGAAGCACTTTCCATCGCGCTCTTCGACCGCCTTCACGAAGTAAGCGTGGCTCGGGGCCAACCCGTGCGCGGCCTCCCTCTCGGGCGCCCGCGTCGGGCCTGCGATGTCCGAGCGCGAATTCAGGATGACTAGCTTTCCGCTCGCCAGGTCGGCCTTCAAGGTGGTCTCGGAATAGGGCGATACCCAACGTTTGGGCCAGTCGAAGGAGACGTATTGCGGCTGACGGCCGGTCAGAAGCGCCAGTGCGTCAGACGGGGAGCGCGCTCGGTCGAGCTGGTTGTAACCGCCGAGGTACTTGGCACATGCTTTCTCCACGACGAGCGGCCAGATCTCGTGGTGATTGCCTTCCAGGCGAAGACCCGCATGCCCCACCACAAAGCGGGGATCGACTGTGACGGGCACGTCGCGTGCCCTGGCCATCCCGAAGCGGCCGTGCTGAAGCTCGTGCAGGGTCACCGTGTAACTGACGACGTGTCCGTCCGCGCTCTTGTTCTCGACGATGGCGTGGCGGAGAAAGGCGCATCCTTCGGGCGTTCCGGCCATGGCGGCCAGGGGAGCGAGGAGGTAGCAATCCGCGAGGCGGCCCTGCTGGAGGTCTCGCGAGTCCACCGCGTCGACGTCGCCGGGCTGCTTCTCGAAGAGAGCGGCATCGTTGATCTCGGTATCGCACTGGCGACCGTGATCGAGCTGGTTGGTCGCGCCATCGCCGCAAGGGTCGCTCGCGGCGAACGCATCGAGCCTCGCGGCGGCCTCGGAGCGCTGCAGGCGCGCGGCGACGGTGGGATCGAGGGGCGGACCCCCGCTCGAACCGCCAGGCTCCCCGCCGACTGGCCCACCGTACGCGCCAACTTCTCGAATGCTCCCGGCCATGCGCCCAAGGCTCCTTTCGCCTTGTGGGCCCTATCGGTCATGGCCTGCGCTCGGTTGCGCACTATCTTGGGCGTCGAACCCGTCATGTCCTCAACACGCGTACCGCTCCTCCATCGCATCACAGACCGGAGCTCTCGTCGCAGCCGGTCGGTTCTGCGAGCTTCACGTCGCCTCGTGGTCATCGCCGCCCTATGCGGCCTCGTCGCGTGCTCGGCGAGCTCGAATCCGGGGAACGCGGCGCTGCGCGCGTCCGCTCCATCGGACGCGGGGCCAGCGACCTCGACGTCGCCAACCGATGCGGGCGCCGGCACATCGTCGAGCGCAACGCCCGCGCGAATTCCGGAGCCTCTCGATGCCGCCGTTGTCACCGCTGTCCGCACCACCGTCCGCGCCTGGAGCGACGCGCTCGACCGGCACGATCTCAAAGGGCTCGCTGCATGCTACGACGACGTCGTCGCGTATTATGGAGACGAGTGGCTCCAGCGCGCCGTCGTCGTCGAGCGAAAGCGAGTTGCTCTCGCGCAGGCGCCGGCATTTCACCAGACGATCGTCGGCGACATCGACGTCGCCAGCGGCGATGGCGGTCTCTTCACCGCGACCTTCGTCAAGCGTTCCGGTTCCGGCCATGCGGTCGCCAAGGTTCGAGCGCGCCTCTCGCTTCGACGCACGCGCGAGTCTCGTCTCGTGATTCACGGAGAGAGCGATCAACCCAGCGACGATGTGAACGCGCGGACCCAGGCCTGCGACGACGCGGCGTCTCGTGCCGTCCACGTTTTGCCTTCCGTGAGAGGTCTCGAACAGGACGTCGCGCCCCGGGACGGCGGTTCGCCGCTTGCTCTCGGCGGCATGGGCCCGATCGACAACGGCGACGGAACGGTCACTTTCGGCATCGGCGTCCATAGCGACGAACGCTTCGAGGCGCGCGTCTGGTACACGGTGAACCGCAAGACGGGGAGCGTAACGGTCACCGTCGACGGTGCCGACGAGGTGCTCGCGCCCGACGCGCGTCAGGCCGTCGAGCGAGCGTGCAAGCCCTGACTCCGGGGTCCGGAGCGCGCCGAGCTGACCTGGCCGGCGGGGTTTCGCGAGCAAGCGGATCTCGAGGCCCCCGCGTCTCCGCGGACATTGGCTCACGGCTTGTGTTGGTAGTCGCTCACCTGCGGAAACTTCGTCTTGAGCGCGGCGAACGCGGCGTCGCGGTTGGCGCAGTGCAGCGTCTCTTCGAGCGCGGCGGTCGTGACGTAGTTCACGATCTCCGGCCCGGCCTTCGGGGGCATGACGTTTCCGCACTTGGCGAGCGAGTTCAAGATCCCGATCCCGCAGACCATGTCTTTGTTGGCGACCTGAATGGCCGTCAGCCCTGCAGCGTTGGTCTGCCAGCACAGATCCGTGACGTCGAGGTGCTCACCCCCCGTGATCCCGACGAGTCGCTTGATCGGCGCGGTTGAACCCGTGTACGCGGACGTGTCGCTCGAATACGGGACGACGGTGTCGCTCGCGCCGCCGGCCACGAGCACCGATTTGAGCGCCGAGGTCGCGGGAGGGACGGTTCCGCCCAAGTCGGCGAGGGGGATGTCGATCTGGACGTTGGGCTTGTTGCTGTAGGAGGCGGCGTCCGACGCACCCTGGCTGTGGCCGCCGATCCCGATGCGCGACATATCTGCGCTGTTTCCGAGGAATGCGAACTCGGCCTTCTTGCCCGTGATCTCCGCGATCATCGCGTCCACGTCGGCGCTCAGGTTCGAGCCCCCGAGATAACTTACTCCCGAGCCTCCTGTGCAGCCGGCCCCCAAGGTGACGAGAAAGTCGGCGAGGTAGAGTCCGGCGTGATCCGCCGCGACGGCAATGAAGCCGCGGCTGGCCCAGGTGGTCATCGTGCTGAGCGACGCCGTCCGGAACGACGCCGTGCCGTGAAGGAAGATGACCACGGGATAAGGCCCGTGGCTCGAGTCGATCGGCAGGTCGCGGTAGCAGTCGCACGTCTGAATCTTGTCGTCCATCGGGTTCATGAGCACTTTTTGCTGCTCGCTCGTGGGCAGCCAGCTCACCGGATCGTAGGTCGTCTGGGCAACTCCGGCGTTGCTTCCGATCGTGGCGGGGTACCACACCTCGACGGGCCGGCTGCCCCCCGTCATCGTCACCATCGCCGTCTTGACGCCGACGGGCCACGGCCCCGGCGCCGACGTGTCGTCCGGCACGGCGAGGAGCTTGGTGCTCCCGCAGCCGGGCGCCTCGGCGACCGTGGTCGTGGTCGCGTCGGGCCCGAGAGTCCCCGAATCGCCGCCGCTGCTCGAGCCGCTGGAGCCGTTAGACCCCGAGCTCGCCCCCGAGCTGCCACTCGCGCTGACGCTGCCCGAGCTTCCGCTGCCCGAGCTTCCGCTCCCTGAGCTTCCGCTGTTCGAGCCGTCGCCGCTGCTCGATGCGCCGCTACTGCTTGACGCGCCGTTGCCGGCGGACTGGGGGGTACCACTCGTCGGAGACCCCGGCGAGGAGCAAGCTGCCGCCGCGGCCAAACATCCAAAGAACACGGCCTGCGTCCACTTCATGACAAAACTCTCCTGACGATCACGCCAATGGCCAAGCAGGACACGGACAAGGGGCCGCGTGACAACGCCACCAACGGCATCCGTACCCCGAGATCCCCTCCGCGCCAACTCGATAGGGGCCAAATATAGGCGCAACAGAGGCCAAATAGAGGTGCACTGGAGCGGTGAGGAAAGACCGCTTGCGTCAATCGGTGCGCAGTGACTTGTGCCGAGGGATGCGTAGCGACCGTGTTGCTCGTTGACCGAACGGACTTGATGACGCGAATCGGCGCAATGACCGCCGCGGCCGACCGCGGCAGCCTTCCGCCGTACTCCCGGGGTCCCTTGACCGCTCGGAAGCGCTACGAGGTCCTACCAGCCTCGAAATGTCTGCTCTGACTGCAGCGGCGGGTAGGGCGGCGATGAGGGCACGTCTACCGCCCTCCGTGCTCCCGGTCCGCCTTGCCCGGCGCGCCCGGGCGACTGCGGCAAGGTCTGCAACCCCGGAAGCTATTGCCACGCCAGGACGCCGAGCGCCGCAAGCTCGCAGATCTGCTCCGTCGCTCCGAGGAAATCTCCGGTGATGCCACCGAGCCGGCGGGCATATCGCCACCCAGTGAGCAGGGTGACCACGGCGACCGCCGCGAGGACGGCCGAAAGGCGTCTCGGGGAGACCCCCATGGTCCTGCCGATCGTGAGCGAGACGATCACCGTCCACGCCGCGCCGATCCCCGCTTGGACATACCCGGCGCCCATCACGCCCCGGCTCTTCGATTGCGCGGACGAGACGTATGGCATTGTCGCGATCAGCCAAACGGGCCCCACCCGCGCGGCCGCGCCGGCGAGCACAAAGGCCCACGGCGCGCCCGGCCCCAGCCGAGCGAGGAGCGCCGATCGTCCCGCGATCGACAGGACCAGCGCGCCCGCGCCGAACGTCCCCACGCGACTGTCTTTCAGGATGGCCAGGATCTTGTCGCGATCGAATGCCCCACCGAGCGCATCGCTCGTGTCGGCGAGGCCGTCCTCGTGGAGCGCCCCCGTGAGGAAGAGAGATACGCCGATGGCGCCGAGGGCTGCCGCGAGCTCGCCGAGCGGGAGGAGCAAGTAGTCGACTACCCCCACGACCACACCCAGCAGCGCGCCCACCAGAGGAAAATGCGCGGCGGCCCAGCGCCACTCGTCGTCCGTGTACGGAAAGCCGCCGACAGGGAGGCGCGTGAGGAAGACGAACGCGGCGCGCAAGCCGCGCAGCGGAGCCGGAGCGATCATCCATCGCTCCGGACAACGCCGGCCGTCGCGAACGTGCTCATCTCGGCCTGCAGTGCGATCGCGTCGGCGATCAGATCGATCGCGAGCAATGCCCCAGTGCCTTCGCCGAGACGCATCTCGAGAGCGAGCAGCGGTCGGAGCCCGAGGTGTCCGAGGGCGATCCGCGCGCCGGGCTCCGGGCTCACGTGGGACGCGACGAGGTAATGCACGACATTCGGATCCATCGCTTGCGCGACAAGTGCCGCAGCGTTCGTGACGACCCCGTCGAGCACCACGGGCAAGCGCAACGCGGCGCTTCGCAGGATGAATCCCACGATCGCGGCGATCTCGAGGCCGCCGACGGCACAGACGGCGCGGAGCGGGTTCTCCGGTCTCGGTGCGTGGAGGCGAAGGGCGTCGCGAACGACGGCGAGCTTGCGAGCCCGCGTCGCGTCGTCGACGCCGGTGCCGCGACCGCATGTCTCGTCGGGGGGAGCACCGGTGAAGACGCTGACCAGCGCCGCCGCGGACGTGGTGTTGCCGATGCCGATCTCGCCCACCGCGGCGATGCGCGAGCCGCGTGCGTACACTTCGTCGGCGATACGCCTGCCTACGTTCATCGCGGCGAGGGCCTCGTCGTCCGTCATCGCCCGCTCGACCCGAAGATTGCCTGTGCCTCGGCGCACGGTCGCGCGAACGAGTGGCACGACCGGCTGAAGCGGAGCCGCGCTCATGTCCCCTGCGATTCCCACATCGACCAGCACGAGGTCGACCCCGCGCCGGCGGGCGAGCACGCTGGCCGCAGCGCCCCCGGCCATGACGTTGCACGCCATCGCCGCGGTGATCTGCGAACCGTACGCGCTCACGCCCTCGACCGTCACGCCGTGATCGGCGAGAAAGAGCGCGAGGGCGGGGCGCTCCGGGGGAGGGACGGGGAACGCGCCGCGCGCCGCCGCGTACCACGTGGCGATCTCCTCGAGCCGGCCCAGGCTTCCGGCCGGCTTCGTAAGCAGATCTTGATGCGCGCGGGCCGCCGCGCGGGCTCGCTGGTCGGGGCTGGTGACGACACCCTCTGCCGGGCGCTCAGGAGCCCGCGGAGGCGCCGGGCTGCGCGGCGGCGTTTCCTTCCAGCGCTCGCGGTGCGTCACGTCGGCCAGCGACCGGCGCGGCCGCCAGCCGAGCTCTTCGAGCATCGGCTTTGCCCGGAAGGCCACCGGATGCCCGACGCACAGATACGCGATCGGCTCGACGCCCGCCGGGAGCGCGAACTCGCGACGCAGCACCGCTGGCTCGACAATACTCACCCACCCGACGCCGATCCCCTCGGCGCGGGCGGCGAGCCACATGTTCTGCACGGCGCAGCACGCGCTCGCGCGAACCGCCTCGGGCTGCACTGTCGTGCCCAGAATGGCCTCGTCGCGTGGGCGGAGATCGACGGCGACGCACACGTGGACCGGCGCCTCGACGAGGCCCTCGAGGCGATACGACAGGTACTGCGCCCTTCGCTCCGGCGGATACCGGACGGACTCGGCGTCGCGGCAGACGAGGAAGCTCTCGCGGATCCGCGCGCGTGTCGGGAGCTCACGCACGACAATGAACCCCCACGGTTGGGAAAACCCGACGCTCGGAGCCTGGTGCGCGGCCTGAAGAATGCGGTCGAGCGCCGCCCCGTCGACGTCGGCGTCCTTCACGAAGTGACGCACATCACGACGGAGCGCGATGACGTCGTACACCGCCCGTCTCGCCTGGTCGGAGAAGCGCGCGATCTCCTCCGGCTTAAGGACGAGGTCGTTCACTCCGCGGCCCCCTTCACTGCGAGCGGAATGCCCGCGACCATCAGCACCACGGCGTCGGCCCGGGCGGCGATCTCCTGGTTGATGAAGCCTTGAACGTCGACGAACTTCCGCGCGGACTCGCTCGCGGCGTGGGGCGCCATGCCGAGCTCGTTGGATACGAAGATCCAGGTGGCGTCGATCGCGAAGGCGCGTGCCAGCTCGGCGCGCGCCGCCTCGTGCGCCGGCGCGGCCTTCCAGTCAGCGTCCGCGAAGAAGTTCGTGAGCCAGAGCGTGACGCAATCGACGACGACGACCCGACCGCCCAGATCCGTCCGGGCGATTGCTGTCTCCTCCTCGATCGTCGTCCACCCTGGCTCGCGATCGGCCTTGTGGCGCGCGATGCGGGCAGCGTGGTCGGCGTCCCAGGCTCGCGAGGGCGCCATCATCACGGGCGACGCCGTTCGCCGCAGCGCCATCTGCGCGGCGTGTCGGCTCTTGCCGGAGCGGGCTCCCCCGAGAACGAGCGCGATCATGGTTCCTCGGTGCCGTGCGACGTGCGCTCGTGGAGCCTCTCGCCTCGCACGATGCGCTCGAGAAGACCCCGATCGATGCTCGCGCCTATGGCGTCGGCAACACGATCATATTCCGCATCCTTGCTCCACGGCGCGGGTGCCGGACCGAACTCGGGCAGGCCCTTTTTCCCGCGGAGCGCAGCGACCAATCGCGAGCGGAGCCGGTCGTTCTCGAAGAGTCCGTGGATCATCGTACCGACGACAGCGCCCCCCGCTGCAACGGCCCCATCGAGCGCGCGCTGCTCGCGACTGTTGCGCGCGCAGATCTCGAACGCGGCGCAGCCCGGCTCGAGGGCCTCCACAGTGCCCATGTGAATCTCATAGCCATCAGATCGGAAGAGCACACGTCTGAACTCCAGTCACTTAGGCATCTCG
>CALFNG010000546.1 GCA_937902985.1 uncultured Myxococcales bacterium | reverse complement strand
AAAATCTTCGGGGACAGAGGGTTCGCGGACGCTCCCCGCTGGTAGATTCCTCCAATCCATCCGTCCTTTATTACCGAGTTGTCGCTAAGGTGGCGATCGTGCTCCCTTGACGGCGAGAGCCATGGCGCGGTTGACACGCTGCGCGCCGCGGTGGATACGGACCCCCTCGAAGGCCACCTCCTCGAAGGCTCCCGATGACCCTGGAAGACTCGCTCCGCGCGCCCGTCACGGCGGCATTCGCCGACCGAACCCTCCTCCGTGACGACGAGCATCGCCGCGCCGTCGAGGCAACTGTCGCCGCGCTCGACCGCGGCGAGTTGCGCGTCGCCTCGCCCCCCGGCGTCGAAGGCGGCGCCTGGACCACGCACGCGTGGGTCAAGGAGGCCATCTTGCTCTTCTTCGCGCTCCAGCAGATGGAGACGACGCGGGTCGGTCCGTTCGAATTCCACGACAAGATCCCGCTCAAGCGCGACCTCGCGGCCGCGGGCGTCCGCGTCGTGCCGCCGGGCGTGGCCCGCTACGGCTCGTTCCTCGAGCGGGGCGTCATCCTCATGCCCGGCTACGTGAACATCGGCGCCCGCGTCGGCGCCGGCACCATGGTCGACACGTGGGCCACCGTCGGCTCGTGCGCCCAGATCGGTAGCGACTGCCACCTCGCGGGCGGCGTCGGCATCGGGGGCGTTCTCGAGCCCGCGAGCGCGCAGCCCGTCATCGTCGAAGACGGCGTCTTCGTCGGCTCGCGCGTCGTCATCGTCGAGGGGATGCACGTCGGGCGCGAAGCCGTGATCGGGGCCGGCGTCGTCCTCACGTCGTCGACCGTGATCCTCGACGTGACCGGCCCCCAGCCGGTCGAGTTCAAGGGACGCGTACCGGCGCGGAGCGTCGTCATCCCCGGCACGCGCGCGAAGAAGTTCCCCGCGGGCGAGTTCGGCGTCCCCTGCGCCATCATTATCGGGCAGCGGAGCGCCAGCACCGACCGCAAGGTCAGCCTCAACGCGGCGCTTCGCGACTTCGGGGTGCCGGTGTGAGCGGCGCGGTCGCGACCGGCGACGCGGTCGACGTCGCCCGCCGCCTCGACGCGACCTTGCTCGACCTGTGCGCCGTGGCGTCGCCGATCGGCGACGAGCGCGCGCTCTGCGATGCGGTTCAGCAGCGGCTCTCGAAGGTCACGCTCGCGGGGCCCATTCGCCGCTACGGCGAGTCGATCGTCGTGCCCGTGACGCGCGGGCGCGGCCCTCGGATCGCGCTCGTGGGTCACCTCGACACCGTCAAGACCGAGAACGGGCCGGCTCGCATCGACGGCGACCGGCTGTTCGGCTCGGGCGCGGCCGACATGAAGAGCGGTCTGGCCGTGATGATCACGCTCGCCGAGACCCTGCGTCTCGCCGACCTCGGCTGCCAGCTCACGCTCGTCTTCTACGCGCGCGAAGAAGGCCCGTTCGCCGAGAACGAGCTCGGCCCGGTGCTCGCCCAGGATCCCGAGCTCGCCGGCGTCGACCTCGCGGTGTGCATGGAGCCCTCCGACAACAAACTCCACCTCGGGTGCGTGGGCTCGATCCACGCCACGGTGACGTTCCGCGGGCGCACGGCGCACAGCGCGCGCCCGTGGGAAGGCGACAACGCCATCACGCAGGCCGGCGCCTTTCTCGCCGAGCTGCGCGCGCTCCAGCCGAAAGCGTCCGTCATCGAGGGGCTCACGTACCGCACGGTGACCACGGTGACCGTCGCGAAAGACGGAGGCCGCGGACGCAACGTCGTCCCCGATCTGTTCGCCCTCAACCTGAACCATCGCTTCGCCCCCGACACGGCCCTCGAAGACGCGCGACAGAGCGTGATCGCGCTCGTCGCCGGTCGCGCCGAGCTCGCGTTCACCGACCTCTCGCCCGCCGCCCTCCCGAGCGCCGAGCACGCGCTCGTACGCTCCCTGGTCGCAGCTGGCGTCCGCGCGGTCGAACCGAAGCAAGCCTGGACCGACGTCGCGCGCTTCGCCGCGCAGGGCATCGCTGCGGTCAACTTCGGCCCTGGCGAGAACGCGCAGGCCCACCAGAAAAACGAGTCGACGTCGCTGGCTCTCCTCCAACAGGGCTACGCCATCACCGCCCGCTGGCTCCTCGGTCTCTAGCCTCGGCCTTCGCGTCTGCGAGAGGACGAAACAGGAAGACGGGAATGCGGGGGAATGCGGCCGTCTTTCCGCCTTCCTGTTCAATCTCTCGCTCTCGAAGGGTTGTTGCCGTGGGGTGAGGGCGAGGGGCTAAGATGGCGAGTCTTGGGCGAGGGACACGGAGGAGGCGCTAGAGAATGATGCGAGCATGGGCTCAAACTTGGGGACAAACTTGGGGACAAACTTGGGGACAAACTTGGGGATGGGTCGCCGTAGCAGCGATGGCGAGCGCGCTCGTGGCGTGTCCGTTGAAGAAGCCGGGCGCGAGCGACGGGGGTGAAGATGGGAGCGCCGAGGCCTCCGCGGTCGCCGCGGCCCCCGAGGCCCGACCGGCCGATGCGATCAATGCGTCGGAGATGACCCGGTACCCCGACGAGAAGCCGGTCGACCACGCTCCGCTGACGGCCGAGGCCGGCGGCAACATGCGCACGCAGGCGGGGCCTGGCGGCGACCTCGTCATGGTCCTCAAGCGCGGCACCGAGGTCGAGAAGGTCGCCGAGCACGGCAACTACTATCTCGTGGTCGCCGACGACGCGAAGGATCCCTCGAAGAAGCTCATGGGGTGGATCGCCCAGGCGGCGTTCAACGGCGACGGGCCGCACAGGGCGCCGGCCGAGGTCGGCGACGGGGGCGTCCACCACGTCGACGCGGGTACGAAGCCGGTCGTCGTCGACGCGGGGACCAAGCCGGGTCCGCTGCGTGTTCTCGACATCCACAAGAGCGCCGACGGCTCGTGCGCCGCGGGGTACGCGCCCTGCTCGGCGCTGTGCCGCGCGACCTGCAAGACGGTGTCGGATTGCGGGCCGCTCCCGCTCGTCACCTGCACCGGCGGCTTCTGCCTGGGCCCCGGCGCCCAGCCCTGCAAGTAGTCGCTCACCCGAGCTCGATCTTGCTCCACATCTCCCGGCGCATTCGCTCCTTGCGGTGATCGCTCCGGGTGATGAGCCTCGCCGCGCTCCACGCGGCGAGGAGCTCGCCCTCCTGACCGAGGGCGGGCAGGGCGCTCGGACCGAGCACGAACGCTCCGGCCAGGGGCGTGCGGATCGGCTCGGCCGCGAGCCCGTGGAACGAGGGCGCATCGACCTTCCAGCGCGCGGTCATCGGCTCGGCGTCGAGCGAACCGCCGCTCGCCCGGAGGCTCGCGCGCGCGACTTCGCGCCGCGAACCCGCGCGCAGATCCCACAAGGGCCGGCCGTCGTGGGGTGAATCGATGACGAGGTAGTGCCGCTCGATGAACGGCAGGAAAGACTCGACGACGCCGAGGACGGCCTCGCGAGCGCGCTCGATGGGGAGCGACGCGCCCTCGGGGAGGGCCGCCTCGGCGATGAGCAGCGTCGCGCCCTGGACGCCGCACGGCTCGATCGATCGCTGGAGATGAACGAGAGGCTTCGCCGGGTCCTGCCCGCGGTGCGGCCACGAAGGCAAGAGGAACGACTCGCCGCCGAGCGGCTCGGGGAGCCCCTCGTTACGGACGACGAGCGAGACGACGAACCGCCACTCGGCCGGTAAGAGGTGCGGAAGCGCGCCGAGCGCTCGCCGCGTGGGGTCGAACTCGCTCGTGAGATCGAGCAGCGAGCGGGTCGTATGGTCGGTCGCGATGAAGCCCACGCCGGTGGGATCGTCGTCGCCGTCGACGACGACGCCGGTGACGCGCCCGCGCTTGTGCACGACCCGGGCGACGCGCTCCCCGAGCCGCGCTTCGCCGCCGTGCGCGTGGAGCCGCTCGACCAGGAAGTCGACGATCTCCTGCTCGCCGCCGCCGAGGCGTAGGACGCCGCGCGTCCACGCGCCGTGCAGGCGAGCGACCGCGAAGTCTGGCAGATCGACCGCGTGGCTCGCGAAGCGCGTCGGGACGTCGACGATCGCGCGGTACTCGTGGTCACGGGGGAACTCGGCGAGCAGCGGGGCGGTCCGCTCCCCGTCGAACCGGGGCAGCGAGACCGCGATGCGCTCGGTCTCGCGACGCTCCCAGAACGAGCCGGGCGGCCAGACGAGGTCTCTCTCGAAGGCGGCGTCCGCCGCCGCGTTCGTTCGGGCGAGCTCGGCGTAGAGCTCGTCGACCACGCGCCGGACTTCGGGGTAAACGCGGTCGACCTCCTTGCCGAAGAGCTGCACCTCGGGTGGCACTTCGAGCCGGAGGTTCGGCGCGAGGACCTGGAACATCGGATCGAGGGCCGACGTGCGGCGCCGAAATGTCTGCGACTGAGCGAGCTCGACGAGCACGCGCGTCCAGGCCGGCGACGACCCCGCGAGGAACGTGAACGGCCGCCGCGCGAGGTTGATGCCGTCGAACTGGTACGTCGGCGGCCGCCAGCCCTGCCCGAGCACGAGCACCCGCCATGACCGCCGCGCGAGGAGCGCTGCGGCCGTCAGCGCGCCGACGCCGGCGCCGAGGATCGCCACGTCATAATGCTTCGACATGATGACGCTTCGACGGGATGGCGATTGACGGGATGGCGGTCGACGGGATGGCGCTCGGCATCGCTCAGGCTTCGGGGACGGGGGGTCGAACGTGAACGCGGGCCCGCGCGCCTTCGCGCGGCTGGACGGCGACGCGGCCTTCGGCGAACCACTGGAGCACCTGCGGCAGGAGCTCGTGCTCCTTCGCCAGGATCCGCGTGGTGAGCGCGGCCTCGTCGTCGGTGTCGAGCACGGGCACGCTCGCCTGAGCGATGATCGGCCCCGTGTCGGTGCCGCCGTCGACGAAGTGCACCGTACAGCCGGTCACCCGGACGCCGTAGGCGAGCGCCTGCCGCTGACCGGCCACGCCCGGAAACGCCGGCAGGAGCGCGGGGTGCACGTTGACGATGCGCATCGGGAAGGCGTCGAGCAGCGCCGGCGTCAGGAGGCGCATGAACCCCGCGAGCACCACGAGCTCGACGCCTCGCGCCCGGAGGATGGCGACGACCGCCGCGTCGAAGTCGGTCCGGCTGGCGAAGTCGTTGTGGTCGAGCACGACGGCCTCGACGCCGGCGTCGCGAGCACGCTCGAGCGCCCTCGCCCCGGCCACGTTCGAGACCACGACCGCGACCCGCGCGTCGAGCCGCTGCCCGCGAATCGCGTCGAGAATGGCCTGGAGGTTCGTCCCGCTGCCCGAGACGAGGACGCCCAGAACGATCACGCCGGCCACTCGACGCGCTCTTCGAACGGCCGGTCGGGCGGGACCGTGACCACGCGCCCCAGCACGAACGGCGCCTCACCCGCGGCGCGGAGCACCTCGACGGCGCGGGCGGCGGCCCCGGCGGGCACGACGAAGACGAACCCGACCCCGACGTTGAACGTGCGCCGCATCTCGGCCTCGTCGACCCCGCCGGCCTGCTTCACGAGGTCGAAGATCGGGGCACGCGCCCACGCGTGCTCGACGCGGAGCCCCAGGCCTTCGGGCAGGACGCGCGGGAGGTTCCCCGGGATTCCCCCGCCCGTCACGTGGCTCATCGCTCGCACGTCGACGCTCGCGGCGAGCATCGCTTGCACGGCGCGAGGATAGAGGCGCGTCGGCGTCAGCAGC
The DNA here is from genome assembly GCA_937902985.1 of uncultured Myxococcales bacterium. Taxonomy (GTDB): domain Bacteria; phylum Myxococcota_A; class Polyangia; order Polyangiales; family Polyangiaceae; genus Palsa-1150. The sequence goes on along the minus strand of CALFNG010000546.1, from coordinate 10,859 downwards.
GCCTCGCCCACGCTCTGGCCGCGAAGCTCCGGCGGCCGCGCGCCCAGGTCGAGGCCGCCCGCGTCGAGCGAGGTGCCGAGCAGCGCCGCGCGCGCGAGCGAGTACCCGTTCGAGTGGAGGCCGCTCGAGGGGAGCGCCACCGCCACGTCGCCCTCGGCCACGCGCGCGCCGTCGACGATCTTCTTGCGCGCGACGACGCCGACCGCGAACCCGGCGAGGTCGTACTCGCCGGCCGCGTAGATGCCCGGGAGCTCGGCCGTTTCGCCGCCGAGCAGGGCGCAACCGCTCTCCTTGCACGCCGCCGCGATCCCGCGGACCACCTGCTCGGCCACGGCCACGTCGAGCTTGCCGGTGCCGAAATAGTCGAGAAAAAATAGCGGGCGCGCGCCGCTCGTGACGATATCGTTCACGCACATGCCGACGAGGTCGAAGCCGATCGTGTCGTGCACGCCCGTCGCGAAGGCCACCTTGAGCTTGGTGCCGACCCCGTCGGTCCCGCTGACGAGTACGGGGTCTTCGACGTCGGCCGGCACGCTGCAGAGGCCCGCGAAGCCGCCGACGCCGCCGACGACCTCCGCGATGCGGGTGGCCGCGGCGAGAGGCTTGATGCGCTCGACGAGCTCGTCCCCCGCGTCGATATCGACGCCGGCGCGCTTGTACGTGAGCGGTACGCCCTGCTGGGGAGTGCGCGGCATGGCGGGCCCACGCTAGCATGCCGCGCCCATGCTGCAGCGACGCCCGCGCACCGGCAGTCCGCCTCGCGTTCACGCGCCGTCCATCGTCGCCGAAGGGGCCCAGATGGGGACCGACGTGGTCATCGGCGCATTCTGTTTCGTGGCGGCCGGCGCCGTCGTGGGCGAGGGGACGCGCATCCAGAGCCACACGAGCGTGTGGGACGGCGTCGTGCTCGGCAAAGACGTCTTCGTCGGACCGGGAGCCCAGTTCACGAACGTCCGGTACCCTCGCGCGGCGTACCCGCGCGCTCCGAACTGGGATCGCACCGTCGTCGGAGACGGGGCCACGATCGGCGCCCAGGCGACCCTCGTGGCGCCCGTTCGCGTCGGGCGGTCCGCGATGGTCGGCGCGGGCGCCGTCGTGACGCGGGATGTCCCGGCCCACGCCATCGTCGTAGGCAACCCGGCGCACATCGTCGGCTGGGCGTGCGAGTGCGGCGAGACCGTCACGGGCGACGAGCAGCCCCCGATCGACGCGGCGTGCGCCGGGTGCGGCCGTGCGCTCGTCGTCGCGGGCTGACGCACCGCGCCCAGGCCGCGCGCGCCATCCGTCCCCATGATTCCCTCGACGCTCGCTCGCCCCGGCGCTCACCGCTCCCGCCACCCGAGCTTCTTGCACAGGAGATGATCGAGCGACGCCGCGCCCGGTCCGATGACGGCGATCATCACGAGGACCACGAGGTACGTGAACTCGTCGAAGCCGACGAGATCGAAGAGTCCGTGGAGATCGCCGAGCTTCGCCGTCAAGATCGCGACGGTCATGCTCACGATGAGCGGAATGGTCGCGAGGCGGGTGAAGAGGCCGAGGACCAGCAGCGTTCCGCCAATCAGCTCGCTGTACGCGACGACGACCGCGTTGAGCCCCGGCGCGGGGATGCCGAGCGTCTCGAAGAAGTGCGTCACCTTGGGGATGTCATGCGCCTTCCCCCACCCGGTGGACATGAAGAGGAGGCCCACGGCCAGCCGCCCGAGGAGCGGGGTGAGCCAGCGAATGCGGTCGAGCGCCGCGAGCGCGTGATTTCGGATGGCTTCGACCCGTGTCATCGTTGCAGCCATGCTGGCGAGCATACGAGCATGACCGCGTGAGGTTACTGCCTTCTGCGCTGGCGCCGCTGTCTGCCGCGATCGCGCTCGGGGCCGCCGCCGGATGTGCGACGAGCCCCGCGCCGCTCCCCGCTCGTTCCACGGCTCCCGCCGCGGTCGTCTGGCAGTACGACGTCGTCTCGAACCGAGGCGGCCTCGACGGCCTGACGATCGAGGCGCGCTTCGCTCCCATGGCCGACGACTCGCTCGGAGTCGACGACGACGCGGCGCCCTTCGTTCACGACGCAGCGTACGCGTCGGGCGCGCAGTGGGTCTCCGTCGAGCGCCATGGCGCTTCGTGGAAGGTGCCGTGCTCGACCGGTTGCCGGGTGCGCTACCGCTACGCCCTTCGCGAAGCGGCGACGCGGTTGAACGATCCGGAGACCGCCATCGCGTCCAGCGACGCCGTCTCGGCGCCGCCGGCGACGTGGCTCTTGCGGCCCGACGCGGCGGGTGGGCTCTTTCGGTTCCACGTGGCCATCGACGCGCCCTGGCGCTTCGCGACCCCGATGGTGCCGGTGCCGGGCCAGCCGGCGGGGACCTTCGAGGCTCCGACCGAGACCCTCGAAGACTCGTCGTTCGCGGTGTTCGGCGCGTTCGACGCGGAGACCATCCACAACGGCGCGACGCGAGCCGAGGTCGTCATGGCCCCGGGGCTAGCCCCTCTCTCGAGGGACGACGTGATCCGGTGGATCCGGACGGCCGTCGACTCGATCGCGACCTACTACCAGCGCCCCTTCGTCGATCGCGTCCTCGTCGTGGTGCTCCCCGGCCAACCGGGGAACCCGACGCGCGGCGTGACGCTGGGCGACACGGGACCGGGCGTCCTCGTTCGTGCGGCGCGCGGCCTGACGGCCGCGGCGACGCGCGACGACTGGATCGTGACCCACGAGCTGCTTCACGCGTCGCAGCCGTCGCTGGGCCGCGGGCACGCGTGGCTCAGCGAGGGCATGGCCACGTACGTCGAGCCGATCGTGCGCGCCCGCGCGGGCCTCGTGACCCCCGAGAGGTTCTGGGGCGATCTCGTCGAGGGCTTGCCGCAAGGCTTGCCCGAAGCCGGCGATCAGGGCCTCGAGCGAACGCACACCTGGGGGCGGACGTACTGGGGGGGCGCCCTCTTCTGCTTCGCCGCCGACCTCGCCATTCGCGAGCGGACCGGCAACGCGCGCTCGTTCGACGACGCCCTCCGGGGCGTCGTGGCCGGCGGCGCTGACGTCGAGGCCCACTGGTCGATCGAGCAGTTCCTCGACGTGGGCGATCGATCGACCGGCACCCGCGCGCTCCACGATCTCTATCGCACGCTGGCCCTGGCGCCGGGCACCGTCGACCTGCCGGGAACGTGGCAGCGACTCGGAGTGAAGGTCGAAGGGGGGCGCGTCAGCTTCGACGACCGCGCCCCGCTCGCTGCCATGCGCCGCTCGATCACCGAGCGCGGGCCGGAGCGCTGAGAGCATCGACCTCGCGGCGGCTCAGGCCGTCTTGCAGCCGCCCTAGCCCTTGCAATCGTTCTTGCCCTTACGGGCGTGTCGTTGTCGCTTCGTGAGTAACGATCGTCGGCGACGAGCGTAGTCTCGTGCGACACGCAGCAACCAAGACCTGAAAACAAGACCAAGGAGTGACCCCAATGAAGAGCACGATGATCGCCGCGGCCGCGGGTGGAATTCTCATGGGACTCTCGGCCTGTGGCGGATCCACGCCGCCGGCGAACTCGCCGACGACGGACTCGACCGTCGGCGCGACCGCAGCGGCGCCGGCGAAGCACGACTGCAAGGGCAAGAACGACTGCAAGGGCCAGGGCGGCTGCAAGACGTCCGCGAACGGCTGCAAGGGCAAGAACGATTGCAAGGGCCAGGGCGGCTGCAAGACGGCCTGATCCGAGCGGAAGGAACGTCAATCGAAGCGCTGATTGAACGGTGGCGTCGGGACCCATGACGAATCGATTCGGCCTCCCGGATCTCGGCGTGGGTCTCGGCCTGCGCACGGTCCATTACGCGCACGTCTTGCAGGAGCGCCCGGCCGTCGACTGGTTCGAGATCCTGAGCGAGAACTACATGCAGACGGCGGGGCGGCCGCTCGACTTCCTCGACGCGATCGCCGCGTACTACCCGGTCGTCCTGCACGGCGTCTCGCTCTCGATCGGTTCGACCGACCCGCTCGACCGGGCGTACCTCACCGAGCTTCGCGCGCTCCGCGACCGCACGCGCGCGCGCTGGGTGTCGGACCACCTTTGCTGGACCGGCGTCGCCGGCAAGAACACGCACGATCTTTTGCCCCTGCCGTACACCGACGAGAGCCTGCGCCACGTGGTCGATCGCGTGCGCGCGGTTCAAGACTTCCTCGGCGCGCCGCTCGCGCTCGAGAACCCTTCGACGTACGTGGAGCACGCGGGCGCGTCGATGCGCGAGTGGGAGTTTCTGGCGCGTCTGGCCGACGAGGCCGACTGCGCGCTCCTTCTCGACGTGAACAACGTCTTCGTGTCGGCCTATAACCACGGCTTCGAGCCCGCGACGTACCTCGCCGCGATGCCGTTCGACCGGGTCGTGCAGTTTCACGTGGCCGGCCACACCGATCACGGGACGCACATCATCGATTCGCACATCGGTCCGGTGCCCGACGAGGTCTGGAGGCTACTCGGGCATGCCCATCGACGAAGCGGCGGCGCGGCGGTGCTGCTCGAGTGGGACGCCGAGATCCCGAGCTTCGACGTCACCCACGCCGAGGCGCTGCGCGCGAAAGAGTTCATCACGGCGGCGACTCCCTCATGAAGAGGCAGACCGCCGAGATCGCCGCGCTCCACGAGCGCGCGAGCGCGACACCGGAGCGCAAGGGCAGCGGAGCGCTCGGCAAGAACGCGGCGGTCTCGTCGCCCGGCGCGGTCGGGCGGGGACCGGTCGAGCGCAATCGCGTCGAGGGCGATCGCGTCGATCGCGACGGCGTCGAGAGCGATCGCGACGCCTCGCTTCGCGGGCGCCAGCTTCGTTTCGCCCACGCCCTGACGACGCCCGAGTCGCAGCCCGGCCCGCTCGACGACGCGGCCGCCGCGCGGTGGCTGACGGCCGGCCCCCGCATGACGGCGCTCGAGCGGCTCGAGATCTACCGTCGCTCCTATCACGCGCGCCTCGTCGACTGCCTCGTCGACGACTATCCCGCGGTCCAGCACGCCCTCGTCGACGCCCCGTTCGAGGCGCTGTGCCGCGACTACATCGCGGCCTTCCCGTCGACCGGACCGAACCTGAATCACTTCGGGCGTCGCATGAGCGCGTTCGTGGCCGAGCGCGCGCCGGAGCCGTTCCCGCTTCGCGCCTTCGCCGCCGATCTGGCGGCCCTCGAGTGGGCCATCGTCGAGGTCATTCACGCGCCCGGTGCCTCACCGCTGACGCTCGAGGGACTGCGAGACGTGCCCCCGGACGCGTGGGGCGAGCTGCGCTTCGAGGCGACGCCTGCGTTTCGCCTGCTGCGCTTCGGGCATCCGGTGAACGAATACTTCCAGGCGTTCCGCGACGGCGAGTCGCCCTCGATCCCCGGCGGGGCGCCCTCGGCCACCGTGGTCTACCGCAGCGAGTCGACGATGTGGCGCATGGACCTGACTGAGCCGATGGCGCAGGTGCTGTCTGCGCTCGTCGCCGGCGAGCCCCTCGGCGAGGCGCTCGCGCGCGCCGAAGGGAGCCTCTCGCATCTCGACGAGGCCGAACTCGCGGCGCGCGTCACCGCCTGGTTCCGCGAGTGGGTCGCGCACGGGCTCTTCGTTCGCGCGCGCTGGTGACCCGGTCCGATCCGCCCGAGCCCACGAATCAAATCGTCAGCAAGCTTACGATCCGGCGTGAGCCCACGCGTCAGCTCGCGACAGCGAGCTCTCGGGGCCGCCGTCCGCGCCGCGGCCGCCGAACGCACGTACACCGGCGCCTCGTCGAACTCGCGGCGCCAACTCTCGAGGAGCGCCGCGCAGTCGATGTCCGACGGGTGGAAGCTCGGGCGAAAATATTCGAGGTAGAGCCGGAAGAGCGGTGACATCCCGCCCGGCTCGTCTTTCACGAACGACTGGTGCGCCCGCACGGCCTTCGCGAAGAAGCGCTCCCCCGCCTGCAGGGCTCGGCCGACTTTGCGTTTCCGCGGCCTGCCTACGCCGACACGTTCGCGAACGTCGGACCCAAGCTGCGGTTCGGGCAGCCGGCGACCCAGCTCGTCTTCGACGCGAGCAACCTCGAGCTGCCCCTCACGATGGCCGATCCGGTGTCGCGCCAGCTCGCCTACTCCGAGCTCGAACGCTCGCTCGAGGAGCTCGGAGGCGATCAGGACATCGTCGCGCGCGTGCGCAAGCTCGTCGCGCGGGCCGGCGGCGGCTTCCACTCGCTCGACGAAGTGGCGAGCGCGCTGCACGTCTCGACGCGGACGCTGAAGCGGCGCCTCGCGACGCTGGGCGCGACGTACTCGGACCTCCTCGAGGAGCAGCGGCGCGAGCGCGCCATGATGCTCCTCCGGTCGCCGTCGCTCTCCCTCGATGAAGTCGCCGAGCAGCTCGGATACTCCGACCCTTCGAACTTCCGCCGCGCCTTTCGCCGCTGGACAGGCCTCTCGCCCGCCGCATACCGGCGCGGTGGATATGCAGGAGATACCGCAAAGGCGCACAGGCGCGGAGATTGAGGCGGTTGCTGCCGGGGCTAGGGGTGGGCTAGGGGTGCTGGAGGCGCCACGTGGCCGCGGTGGTCTGGACGAGCGAGATGCGAAGCTGCGGGGCGGGGTGCGAGAGCAGGATCGAGACGAGCGGGCTCGCGCCGGACGCGCGCATCAGGCGATCGAAGAAGTCGAGCAAGAAGAGGCCGCCCTCTTCGGTCCACCGGTAGGCCGAGCGCGATCGCGCGAGCCCCGTGTCGAGGGTGTTGCGGCACCCGTACGTGTCGGCCCAGGCCTCGTTCGGCTGGTTCATGGGCGGGGCGCCGGACGTCACCACTTGCCCGATCTGCGCCAGCGTCTGCGCGAACACGTTCGCCTGGCCCATCGCGCACCCGGTGTGCCCCAGATAGTGGTGCGAGAGCTCGTGGCCGAACGTGAACGCGACCGTCTCGTCGAAGATCTGATGAGCGCGGGTGACGCGGCGCGGATCGAGCCAGTACTGCGGGGCAATGAGCCCGGCCGGCAAGAGCGCGCTGCCGCCCGCCTGCGTCGCGAGCCTCGGTACCACCGCGTTCGCGTAGGCATCGTAGGTGTGCGTGCCGAAGATCTCGTCGGTCGCCTTCGTCTCGGCGATCGCATCGGCCGCGTCGAGCAGGCCCTCGGTGGCCGCCACGAACGGCGCGTTGTTGTTGTCGCACGACGCGTACGCGTTCACGTCGTTCGCGTTCGGATCGATCACGATGGGCACGGTCGCGACGCGCGGCTGGTAGTCCGCGCTCAGGTTCGCGACGAGCTCGCGCACGACCGCGCGCACCTCGGCCTGCCACGCCGCGGGGCCCACGAGCATCGCGAGAGGATACGACGCCGGCCCAGCCTGCGGCACAGCGGGCGCCTGGGGCTGCGCGTACGTGGGGGCCGGCGCAGGCGCGTAGGTCGGCGCCGGCCCGTACGCGGGAGCCGGCTGCGCGTACCCCGGTTGCTGCTGCGGGTAGCCCGGCGGCGGGGGCGCGTACCCCTGCGGGGGGCCGTAGACCGGCGGATACCCCGGCGGCGGCGCGGCTTGCGCCGGCGGCGAGGTCGCGCCGCTCTGACAGGCCACCTGCAAGGCGGCGACGCCGACGATGCCGACGAGGCCGACGAGGCCGACGAGGCCGGTGGCGGTGAAGAAGGGGAGTGCGGGCCGTTGCGTCAGCTTCATGCGGGTTCGCGGCTATTGCGGGGCGGACGACTGGTCCGCTCCTTCAAACAGCGGCGTACCATCGCCACGACGTCCTCGACAACGACCGGTTTTACGAAGAACCGATCGGCCCCCAGGGCCGCGAGCTGCGCCCACTCCTTGGGGCCGCCGGACGCGGTCAAGACGATGATCGGCATCGTCGCCCCCGGGTCGCGTTCGCGCAGGAGCTCGGTGAGCTTCATTCCGTCCATGCGCGGCATTCGCAGATCGATGATCGCCACCGACGGCTTTTGCCGATCGAACGCCGCGAGCGCGGCCATGCCGTCGCCCACGCACTCGATGTGCGCGCCCGGGAACTCGAGCCCGAGAATGAGCTCGAGCGACCCGCGAAAGTCTTCGTGGTCGTCGGCCACGAGGATGCGCACCGGCTCGGACGTGCCCGAGAACGCCGCCATGAGCTCGCGGCGAAACGCTTCGACGCTGGGCGTGCGCTCGGCAGGGTCCTTCGCGAGCGCACGGAGGACGACGCCGTCGAGCTCCGGTTGCAGGCCCGGCCGAACGAGGCTCGGCGCCGTCACCGTCCCGATTCGATGCTGCAGAATGATGCCCATCTGCCCGCGCGCGTCGGCCTCGTAGGGGGGGCGCCCGGTCAAGATCTCGTAGGTCATGCAGCCGAGCGAGTAGACGTCGGCGAGGGACGGAGCCGCGGGGCCGTACTCCTTCGCGAAGACGATCTCCGGCGCCATGTACGCCGGCGTGCCCACGAGCTCGGGGCGGGTCACGGCGTCTTCGCGGCAGAGCATCGCGAGGCCGAGATCGGCGATGTGGGGCCGGAAGGCCGCGTCGAGCAAGACGTTGCCCGGCTTGAGATCGCGATGGACCGTGTCGGCCGCGTGGATCGCCTCGAGCCCTGCGCACACGCCGTCGAGGATACCTACCGCGACATCGATGTCAGGGAAACCGCCGCTCGCCGCGAGCCACTGCTCGAGCGTCTGGCCCTCGATGAACTCCATCGCGATGTAGGGCGCGCCATCGTGCTCGCCGAAGGCGTAAATCTGCAGCACGTTGGGGTGGCTGACGCGCGCCATCGCGCGGGCTTCGCTCATGAAGCGCTCTTGAAAGTCGCCGCTGTCGAGCGACGCGCGAATGAACTTGATCGCCACTCGGCGATCGAGCGAATCGTCTTGCGCGAGCAGCACGACGCCCATGGAGCCGCTGCCGAGCGGTCCGATCACGCGGTACACGCCTCCGATGAGCGCGCCCGGCTTGACCCTCAGCACGCCGTCGGGGCCAGCTTCCGACTCGCTGGCCGGGATGGTCTGAAGGAGAGAGAGAGATAGATCGGACACGTTCGCTCTCCGTGCTAGCACGAGCCGGGCCGCGCTGGCGGTCGCTGGCGTGGGCGCTAACAAGACTCTGGAGGCTGACCCGATGCGCTGGGATTCGTCGCACGAGAGCGAAGACGTCGTCGACCGCCGGGGCGAGAGCGGGCCGTCGCAGGGGGGAGGCGGACTGGGCGGTCTCCTGTTCCTCGTGCCATGGCTCATGCGGAGCCGGATCGGCCGCGTGGTGCTCCTGGTCGGCGCGCTCTTCTTCGTGGGGCGCGCGCTCCTCGGCGGGGTCGCCGGCAATCGCTTGAACAGCGGAACGTCGGGCAGCAGCCCGCAGAGCGAAACTCCCGAGACGCACTTCGTCGCCTTCGTTCTCGACGACGTTCAGAAAAGCTGGACCGACGCTTTTGCGCGACAGCCCGTGCCGTACCGCCACGCCAAACTGGTTCTCTACACCGACTCGACGCAGACCGGCTGCGGCTTCGGCGACGCCGCAACGGGACCCTTTTATTGCCCCGTCGACGAGCGCGTGTACATCGACCTCGGGTTCTTCCACGAGCTTGCGGGCAAGCTCGGCGCAAAAGGTCAGTTCGCGGAGGCGTATGTGGTGGCGCACGAAATCGGTCACCATGTTCAAAAGATTCTCGGCATCAGCCAGCGCGTCGATGCATTGCGCCACACGACCGGCGCCACGGGGGCCTCCGTGCGCCTCGAGCTCCAGGCAGATTGCTTCGCCGGCATCTGGGCCCACTCGACGCAGGAGCGGTCCCTGCTCGAGGCCGGCGACATCAACTCAGCCCTCGGGGCCGCTGCCGCCGTGGGCGACGACCGCCTGCAGCGCCAGGCCACGGGCACGGTGAGCCCTGAATCCTGGACCCACGGGTCGTCCGAAGAACGGGTGCGCTGGTTCAAGCGCGGCTACGACAGCGGCGCCCTCCGGCAGTGCGACACCTTCGCCGCGTCCCAGCTCTGAGAGCGAGAATTTGAACGGGAAGGCAGGAAGACGGCCGTCTTCCTGTTCATTTCTCTCGAGCAGGGCCTTGGCCCGGGGTTTGGCGGATCGTCTATGATTGGCCGATGCGCAGGTTGGCCTTTGGTTTCGGAGCTTTGGTTACGGTGGCGTCGGTGGGATGCGGGCGGTCGACCATCCGGGTCGTGGGGGTCATGCAGCAGTCGTCGGAGATGCGCCCGCTGCCGAACGTGCCGCTCGGGGGCTACCAGCAGCTTCACCTCTTCGTTCGCGCGGCGCCGGGGCAATCGGCCGATCGGTATGGCTCGCCGGACTGCGGGTTCGCGCCCCTCGAAGGGAGCGACGAGGGCGACGACCTGAACAACACGGCCTGCGTGCCGGTCGACACCCTGAACACGGCGATCGGGATCGTGCGCCAGCGGTTCCGGGCCTACGGCATCGACGTGGTGAAGGACGCGGCGGACCCCTACGACTACAAGGTCGAAGTCTCGGTCACCGGCGAGCCCCCGCGCAAGGCCGACCGCACGCTCGTGAAGGCCGTCGCCCGCGCGACCTTCAAGGCCCACGACGAAGCCGGCCCCCGGACCCTCCTCGGTAGCCTGGATCCGCACGCCGCGGGCGCGGGCTTCGACGCCGTCGCGAAGACCTGCGGCTTTCGCGATGGCAGCCTGACGAACTTCTCCGGCGTCAGCCGCCAGCCCATGACGCCCGACTTCGATGTCCTCGCGCTGTCCAGCGACGCGGTCGACAACGTCCTTCGCTGCGAAGACCTCGCAAACTTCTTCCTCGACGCCAAGACCCGCTATCCCCGCTCCGAGCCCGCGCCCGCTCCGGCGATGGCCCCCGCGCCAACGCCGCCGCCCCCGGCCAGCTCGGGTCACTGAGCGCTCGATCGAGAGAATGAACAGGAAGGCCTCCCTCCCCATCGACCGGAGAGAGACGGGCGTTGCTAG